>JALCBG010000014.1:11640-17762 GCA_028066695.1 Gammaproteobacteria bacterium
CCTTCATGACCATGCCCAAAAAAGCCCCCAAAAAATACGATTCCAGCAGCATCACGGTCCTCAAGGGCCTGGAGGCGGTGCGCAAACGCCCCGGCATGTATATCGGCGACACCGATGACGGCACCGGCTTGCACCACATGGTTTTTGAGGTGGTGGACAACTCCATTGACGAGGCCCTCGCCGGTTTCTGCAGCGAAATCCGCGTCACCATCCGCGCCGACGAGTCGGTCATGGTCTATGACGACGGGCGCGGCATTCCCACCGACACCCTCAAAGGCGAGGGAAAAAGCGCGGCCGAGGTCATCATGACCGTGCTCCACGCCGGCGGCAAATTTGACCACAACTCCTACAAGGTCTCCGGCGGGCTGCACGGCGTGGGCGTCTCGGTGGTCAATGCGCTGTCCGAGCATCTGGAACTGGAAATCCGCCGCGACGGCAAAATTCACCGCCAGGAATTCCGCCGCGGCAAGCCGCGCGGCCGCCTCGCCGCCGACGGCGCCACCAAGCAGACCGGCACGACCATCGCCTTTTCGCCGGATCCGCAGATTTTCGGCACGCGGCGGTTTCACTACGATATTCTGGCCAAACGCCTGCGCGAATTGTCCTTCCTCAATTCCGGCATTCGCATTGAACTCCACGACGAGCGCAGCGACCAGCGCGACATTTTTGAATACGAGGGCGGAATCGCCGCCTTCGTCAGCCACCTCAACCAGAAGAAAACCGCGCTGCACCCGCATGTTTTCACCATGTCCGGCAAAAAAGGCGGCGTGCAGGTGGAATTGGCGATGCAGTGGAACGATTCCTACCAGGAAAACACCTTTTGCTACACCAACAACATTCCGCAGGGGGACGGCGGCTCGCACCTCGCCGGGTTGCGCGCATCCATGACGCGCACCTTGAACGGCTATGTCAACCAGTTGGGGCTGGCGAAAAAGGAAAAAGTGGCGCTCAGCGGCGATGACTGCCGCGAGGGGCTGAGCGCGGTTTTGTCGGTGAAAATGCCCGACCCGCGGTTTTCCTCGCAAACTAAGGACAAATTGGTGTCCTCGCAGGTAAAGGGCGTGGTGGAATCGCTGGTTTCCGAGCATCTCGGCAATTTCCTGCAGGAGCGCCCGGCCGATGCCCGCCAAATCGCGCAGCGCATCGTGGAATCGGCGCGCGCGCGCGAGGCGGCGCGCAAGGCGCGCGACATGACCCGCCGCAAAAGCGCGCTGGACCTGGGCGGCCTGCCCGGCAAACTCGCCGATTGCCAGGAGCGCGACCCGGCGAAATGCGAGATTTATCTGGTGGAGGGCGACTCGGCCGGCGGCAGCGCCAAACAGGCGCGCGACCGCCAGTTTCAGGCGATTTTGCCGCTGAAAGGCAAGATTTTGAATGTGGAAAAGGCGCGCTACGACAAAATGCTGACCTCGGACGAGGTCGCCACGCTGATCACCGCCCTCGGCACCGGCATCGGCGCCGAGGATTTTGACGCCGGAAAACTGCGCTATCACCGCATCATTTTGATGACCGACGCCGATGTGGACGGCTCGCATATCCGCACTTTGCTGCTGACCTTTTTCTTCCGGCAAATGCGCGAATTGATTGACCGCGGCCACGTCTATATCGCGCAGCCGCCGCTGTATAAAATCACCGCCAGCAAAAAGGAGCGCTATGTCAAGGACGACCCGGAAATGGCGGATTTCCTGCTGGCGCGCGCCGGCGACCAGGCGCGGATTCGCCTGCACGGCGGGCGCGAATTGCGCGGTGCCGAGTTGAAGTCGGCGGTCGCCGAATTTCAGGCGGTCGGCGACACCCTGGCGCGGCTGGAGCGGCGTTATCCCCGCGCCGCGCTGGACGCGCTGCTGGCGATTGAGCCGGTAATGGAGGAGGATTTGGACGCGCCCAAGGCGATGAAGCGCATCGCCGCCGCGCTCGGCAAGGCGCTGGCGCGCGCCAAACCGGCGAAATCCGATGTTTCCAGTTATCAGGTGGAGGCGAAAGAGGGCGGGCTTGTCGTGACGCGCCGCCGCTACGGCCTGGAAGAGCATTTTGAATTCGGCGCCGGCTTTTTCAAAAGCAGCGAATACCGCGGCATGATCGCCTGGTCGGCGCGCCTGCGCGAATTTGAGCGCGGCGCGCTGCAGGTCGCCTACGGCGAATCCGAGCCGGCAAACTGCGACACCTTCGCCGAGGCGGTCGCCGCGGTGTTTGCGCAGGTCAAAAAGGGCGTCAGCATCCAGCGCTACAAGGGGCTCGGCGAGATGAACCCGGAGCAATTGTGGGAGACCACGATGGACCCGGCCGCGCGCCGCCTGCTGCAGGTGACGCTGGAAGACGCGGTCGGCGCCGATGAAATTTTCACCACGCTGATGGGCGACCAGGTCGGCCCGCGCCGCGATTTCATCCGCGAAAACGCGTTTTCGGTGGTGAATTTGGACGTGTGAGGGTTGGGGCGGCCGCGACCGCCCGTCCTCACAAAAACTCTTTCCGCGGCTTCGCGAACACCCGCTGCAAAATCGGCGCGAAAAACTCCAGCGGCTCCGACGGATAGTCCGGGTCAAAGCAGTTCTGGTCGTATTTCTCGCAAAAGTCCGCGCAATCCTGAAACCACTTGTGCGACCGAAAGCGGTCGCGCGCGTGGCGGTCGCCGCCGAGGTGGTGGGCGTAGTAATACATCTGAAAAACGCCGTGATGTTTGACGATCCAATAGGCGCGCTCGGACACATACGGCTTCAAAATCGCCGCGGCCATCTCGCCATGCGTGTGCGGCGCCAGTCCGTCGCCGATGTCGTGCAATAACGCGGCCGCGACCATCTCCTCGCTCTCGCCGGCGCGGTGCGCGCGCGTCGCCGACTGCAGCGAATGTTCCAGGCGCGAGACGCGGTAGCCGGACAGCGAGTTCTCCAACTCGCGCAGCGCGGCCAGCAATCGCGCCGGCAATTCGCGGATGTAGTCCTGCTCCAGGCGGTGCAACAACGCGTATTCCCCGGCGCCGCCTTTCGCCATTTCGGTGAAGCGGACGGTCTTTTTAAGTGGTATAGATGCGGTCCCTTCCGCGGATTTGGACATTTTTTCCCTCACTCGTCAAAAATCTTCAGCACATTTTCCGGCGGCCGCCCGACCGCGGCGCGGCCGTTGTGAAACACGATCGGCCGCTCCAGCAAAATCGGATGCCGCGCCACCAGGTCTATCAGCCGCTCCTCCGGCGACGCGCCCTCCGGCACCACCTGCCCGTAGAGTTTTTCGCCGCGCCGCATGATGTCGCCGATGGAACAGCCGAGCAACCGCGTAATCTCGCGCAACTTCTGCGCGTCCGGCGGATTGTGCAAATAATCCACAATCCGCGGCTCAATCCCGCGCGCGCGCAACAACGCAAGCGTCTCGCGCGATTTACTGCATCTTGGGTTGTGGTAGATGGATGTCATTGAAACCCCGGTGAAACTCCTTGCATGAGTGTAGCCGATTAAGCCCCGGCCAACGCCGCGCCGCATTGCCAGCAGATTTCAAATGTGCCCGGGTTCGCCTCGGCGCAGACCGCGCAGGTTTCGTTCGGTTGCGAAACGCCGCGCTCAAAATTTTCTATGGCGCGGCGCGCGCGCGAGATGTCAAAGTCGCGCTTGATCCAGACTTCCGGGTAAACCACCGGCAATTCGCCGAGGCCGCCGCCGGCGTTTTGGTTGAACAGGATGCTCGGCACGCCGGCGCGCGCCAGCAGGTCGACGACCAGTTTGCCGTCTATCAGCGACTCGGCGGTGTAGACGCGCTTCATTCCGGCTCGGGTTCGGGCGCCTGCGATTTCGGCCAGGCGACCAGCACCGCCTGCACCAGCGTCGCCAGCGGAATCGCGAAGAACACCCCCCACAGGCCCCACAGGCCGCCGAAGAACAGCACCGCGACGATGATCGCCACCGGGTGAATGTTGACCACTTCGGAAAACAGCAGCGGCGCGAGCAGGTTGCCGTCCAGCGCCTGAATTAAAAGATAGGCCGCGACCACATAGGCGAAGTCGTTGCTCCAGCCCCATTGAAACCAGGCGATCAGCACCACCGGAATGGTCACCACGGCCGCGCCGACATACGGAATCAGCACCGATAACCCGACCAGCACCGACAGGAGCATCGCGAACTGCAGGCCGAACCAGGTGAAGCAGACGAAAGAAACCAGCCAGACGATCAGGATTTCCCAGAACTTGCCGCGGATGTAGTTGCCGATTTGCGCGTCCACATCGCTCCACACGCGCATCGCCAATTCGTTGTCGCGCGCGTTGTCGCGCGGCAGCAATTCCTGAAACCAGTGCAGAATGCGCCGTTTGTCGCGCAGAAAAAAGAAGATCAAAATCGGCAGCAGGATCATGTAGATCATCACGGTGATCGCGTTGGCCGCGCCGGTCAGCGTGGAGGCGACGATGGACTGGCCGATCGCGGTCATCTGCGAGCGCATGCTGGAGATGATTTCGCCGACCTGCTCCACCGAAAACAAATCCGGGTATTTTTCCGGCAGCGTCAGCAGCGCGGCCTGGCCGCGCGCCAGCATGGACGGAATTTGCTGCACCATCTGCGTCAACTGGTTGTAGAGCGTCGGCAGCAGCATGAACACCACCACCGCCACGAACAAAATGAAAGTCAGGAACACCAGCCACACCGCGACCGCGCGCGGCACTTTGAGCCGCGTCAATTTCGCGGTCAGCCCCTCCAGCAAATAGGCGATGACGATGCCGGCGAGCACCGGCGCGAGCATGCCGCCGGCGTAGATGATGGTCACCAGCGCGGCGGTCAGCACCAGCGCGAGGAACACCACCTGCGGGTTGGCGATTTGCTGCTTGAGCCAGTTGGCGATTTTCACCATTGAAAATGTCCGAGAAAATGTCCGAGTGGAAAGTTGCGGCGGAAGAATTCCGCGCGGTTATTGTAGCGGTTATTTTACTCCGCGATTTCAAAATCGTGGGTGATCTCGGCGGTGGCGGCCAGCATGCGCGTAACCGAGCAGTATTTTTCCAGCGACAACGAGAGCGCGCGCGCAACTTTTCGGCGCTCCAAATTTTCGCCGCGCAAAGTGTAGTGCAAATGAATGCGCGTGAACACCGCCGGATGCGCGTCGGCGCGCTCGGCCGAAATATCAATTGACAGATCGGTGAGAACCTGGCGGCTTTTTCCCAAAATGATTCCGACATCAATCGCGGTGCAGCCGCCGAGGCCCATCAGCACCATTTCCATCGGCCGCGCGCCATCTCCGCCGCCAATGTCCGGCGAGGCGGAAACTGCCACTCGCGGATTCTCCCCCGCGTCGCGAACGGCATGCGCGGCGAAATTCATGCCGCGAACTTTTTCCACGCGCACTTTCATTCGGCGAACATCTCGCGCAATTTTTCGCCGGGGCGCGCGGCGCGCATAAACGCCTCGCCGACCAAAAACGCGTGCACATTTTCGGCGCGCATGCGCAGCACATCGGCGCGCATGTGCAGGCCGCTTTCGGTCACCAAAATGCGGTCGTCGGGAACCGCGCCGCGCAATTCCAGCGTGGTTTCCAGGCGCGTGGTGAAGTTGCCGAGGTCGCGGTTGTTGATTCCTATCAGCCGGCACGGCAGCGCCAGCGCGCGCTCCAATTCGGCGGCGTTGTGCGCCTCCACCAAAACATCCATGCCGAGGTCCTGCGCCAACTCGGCCAATTCGCGCAAGGCCGGATCGCCGAGCGCGGCGACAATCAGCAGCACCGCGTCGGCGCCGAGCAGGCGCGATTCAAAAATCTGGTAGGGGTCAATCAGAAAATCCTTGCGCAGCGCCGGCAAATTGCAGGCGTGGCGCGCGGCCATCAGGTGTTCGCCGTCTCCCTGAAAATGCGGCGCGTCGGTCAGCACCGAAAGGCAGGTCGCGCCGTTCGCCGCGTAATCGCGCGCGATTTCGGCCGGATCGTAATCGGCGCGCAATTCGCCGCGGCTCGGCGAGGATTTTTTCATCTCGGCGATGACCGCGGCGCGGCCCGCGCCGATGGTTTCTTCCAGCGCATCGGCAAAACCGCGCGGCGCCGGCAGCCCCTCCACTTCGCCGCGCAATTTCGCGAGCGGCCGCGCGCGCGCGCGCCGCGCAACTTCGCCGGTTTTTGCGCGGAGAATTTTTTCCAGAATGCCGCTCATTTCGTTTTGT
>JALCBG010000014.1:17862-43250 GCA_028066695.1 Gammaproteobacteria bacterium
CAGCGCGTGCCCGTGCTCGGTGAACAGCGACTCCGGGTGAAACTGCACGCCGGCGAGCGCGTGTTCGCGGTGAAACATCGCCATGATTTCTCCGTCCGCACTGCGCGCGTTTACCGCGAAACAATCCGGCAGCGATTTCGCCTCCAAGGAAAGCGAGTGGTAACGCGTCGCGGTAAACGGCGACGGCAGCCCGCGAAAAATTCCG
Organism: Gammaproteobacteria bacterium; assembly: GCA_028066695.1. Lineage (GTDB taxonomy): Bacteria > Pseudomonadota > Gammaproteobacteria > Arenicellales > Poriferihabitantaceae > JAHRAW01. The sequence goes on from JALCBG010000014.1 coordinate 18,068, forward strand.
TCGCCGTCGTGATTTACCGCGGAAGTTTTTCCGTGCATCAATTGCTTGGCATGCACCACGCGCGCGCCGAACGCCTGGCCGATGCACTGGTGGCCGAGGCACACGCCGAGCACCGGAATGCGCCCGGCAAAATGCCGCACCGCCTCCACCGACACGCCGGCCTGGTCGGGCGTGCACGGTCCCGGCGAGATCACCAGGCGGCGCGGCGCGAGTTTGGCGATGCCGGCCGCGTCCAATTGGTCGTTGCGCACCACCGAAACCTCCTCGCCGAGTTCGCCGAAATACTGCGCGAGGTTGTAGGTGAAGGAGTCGTAGTTGTCAATGATGGCGAGCATCAGTTGCTCCCGCCGCGCGCCATCGCCACCGCGCGCACCACCGCGCGCCCTTTCGCCATGGATTCCTCCCATTCGCGCTCCGGCACCGAGTCGGCGACCACGCCGCCGCCGGCCTGCACATGGACCGCGCCGTCTTTGATCAGCGCGGTGCGAATGGCGATGGCGGTGTCCAGATTGCCGTTCCAGCCGATGTAGCCGATCGCGCCGGAATAAATGCCACGTTTGTCCGGCTCCAATTCCTCTATGATTTCCATCGCGCGCACTTTCGGCGCGCCCGACAGCGTGCCGGCCGGAAAGGCCGCTTTCAGCACATCAATCGCGTCCAACCCGTCGCGGATTTCGCCGGTGACATTGGAGACGATGTGCATGACATGCGAATATTTTTCAATCGCCATTTTTTCGGTGACGGCGACCGTGCCGGTGCGGGCGACGCGCCCGACATCGTTGCGCCCCAAATCCACCAGCATCATGTGCTCGGCCAGTTCCTTCGGGTCGGCGAGCAATTCGGCCGCGAGTTCGGCGTCGCGCGCGCGGTCGGCGCCGCGCGGGCGCGTGCCGGCGATCGGGCGCAAAGTGACGCGCCCGTCTTCCAGCCGCACCAAAATCTCCGGCGAGGCGCCGGCGATGTGGTAGTCGGCGAGGTTCAGGTAATACATATACGGCGACGGATTGAGCGTGCGCAGCGCGCGGTAGAGGTCCAGCGGCGCAGCCGCAAACGGCAATGACATGCGCTGCGAAATCACCACCTGAAAAACATCGCCTTCATAGATGTAATCGCGGCACTTTTGCACGGCCGCGAGAAAATCCTCGCGCGGAAAGGAGGAGCGAATTTCGCCGTCAATTTCGGCCGAGTCGGGCCGCGCCGGCAGCCGCGGCGCGTCCGGCAGCGGGCGCGACAGCCCGGCGAGAATTTCCTCCAGCCGCGCGCAGCCGCGCGCATACGCGTCGGCCTCGGCCGGGTCGGCGTGCACGATTACATAGAGCCGCGCCGCGAGGTTGTCAAACACCACCACCTCGTCCGAGACCAAAAGCGAAATGTCCGGTGCGCCAATCGGCTCGGCGCGCGGATTCGCGCCGAGATGCGGCTCAATGTGGCGCACCGTGTCGTAGCCGAAAAAGCCGACCAGTCCGCCGCTAAACCGCGGCAATTCCCCGCCGCCGGCGGCGGCATGCTCGGGCGGCGGCACGCGCCGCTCGCGCAAAAATTTGCGGATGTATTCCAGCGGATCGCCGTCCTCCTCGTGCGCCACGCGGTCGCGCCCGTTGTCGTGGTCTATGACGCGCAACTTTCCGCCGCGCGCCTCAATGCGGCGGCGGCAGGGCAGGCCGATGATGGAATAGCGCCCCCACTTTTCGCCGCCTTGCACCGATTCCAGCAGATAACTGAACGGCGCCGAGGCGAGTTTGAGATAGGTGCTAAGCGGCGTCTCCAGATCGGCGAGCGCCTCGCGCACCAGCGGGATGCGGTTGTAGCCGAGCTCGGCGCAGCGCTTGAACTGGTCCTGCGAGAGCATTTGGGGCGGGCGTCAGGCCCGCGCGAGTTGCCCGCGCATCGCCGCGATCACGCTGTCGTAGTCGTTGGGGTCGCTTTTTTGCGCCGCGCCGAAAATCGCGCTGCCGGCGACGAAAGTGTCGGCGCCGGCGCGCGCCGCCTCGGCGATGTTATCCACGCCGACGCCGCCGTCCACTTCCAGGCGAATGTCGCGCCCGCTGTCGTCAATCAGTTTGCGCGCCTCGCGCAATTTTTCATAGGTCGCCGGAATGAATTTTTGCCCGCCGAAACCCGGGTTGACCGACATCAGCAGCACCAAATCCACCTGTTCAATTTCGTGGCGCAAAACATCCAGCGGCGTCGCCGGGTTGAACACCAGCCCGGCGCGGCAGCCGCTGTCGCGAATCAGCCGCAACGAGCGGTCAATGTGCTCGGACGCCTCCGGGTGAAAGGAAATGTAACTGGCGCCGGCCTCGGCGAAATCCGGAATGATGCGGTCCACCGGCTTGACCATCAGATGTACATCCAGCGGCGCGGTGACGCCGTGCTTTCGCAAGGCCGCGCACAGCGGCGGGCCGAAAGTCAGGTTCGGCACATAGTGGTTGTCCATGACATCAAAATGCACGATGTCGGCGCCGGCCGCGAGCGCGCGCCGCACCTCCTCGCCGAGCCGCGCCAAATCGGCGGCGAGAATCGACGGGGCGATCCAGTATTCGCGTTTCGCATTCACCGCAACACCAGCAGCAGTTTGCGCGCGCCGCGCGCGATTTTCACCAGCAGCATGGATTCGTTGCCGCGCAGCGCGTCCTCCAATTCCTCAATGCTGCGCACGCGGCGGCGGTTGACGCTCAGCACCACATCGCCGACCGCGAGTCCGGATTGCGCGGCCGGACTGGCCTGCTCCACCTCCACCACTTCCACGCCGGCGTCGTGCTCGCGCGTGCGCGCGGCCTGGCGAAAGCGCGCGCCTTTTAAAAGTCCGAGCAAATCGCGGTCGTTCGCGGTGAGATAGCCGCTCTCTTTAATGCGCGTGGTGACGCGCTGCAATTTTCCGCCGCGGTAATAATTCAAGCGCGCATCCGCGCCGGGGCGCAAAAGCCCGATGGCGTTTCGCAGGTCGGCGCTGTCTTCAATGATGGTGTCATTGAGTTGCACGATGATGTCGTCCTCGCGCAGCCCGGCTTCCTCGGCCGCGGTGCCGGGCATGACCTGCACCACCACCGCGCCGCGCTTGCCCTCCACGCCGAACGCGTCGGCGAGCGCCGGCGTCAGGTCCTGCATGGTCACGCCGAGCAGCCCGCGGCGAATGTTGCCGTGCTCAATTAATTGCGCCATCAACTCGCCGACCATGTCCACCGGAATGGCGAAGCCGATGCCGACGCTGCCGCCGCCGCGCGAAAAAATCGCGGTGTTGATGCCGATCAACCGCCCGTGCAAATCCACCAGCGCGCCGCCGGAATTGCCGGGGTTGATGGAGGCGTCGGTCTGAATGAAATCCTCGTAGCCTTCAAGGCCCAGCCCGCTGCGCCCGAGCGCGCTGACGATGCCCGAGGTGACCGTCTGGCTCAGCCCGAACGGACTGCCGATGGCGACCACGAAATCGCCGACGCGCAGGTCGGCGGATTTTCCGAGGGGAATTTCGGCGAGGCGTTCCGCGCGGACTTGGACGATGGCGATGTCGCTGCCGGCGTCCGAGCCGACCAATTTGGCGGCGAGTTCGCGCCCGTCGCGGGTGGTCACGGTGATCGCGTCGGCGTGTTCAATGACATGGTGGTTGGTGATGATGTAGCCCTTTTTGGCGTCCACGATGACGCCCGAGCCGACGCTGCTGCCGCGCCGCGGGCGGTTGGGCATATTAAAAAACCGCCGGAAAAACGGGTCGCGCAACAGCGGGTGTTCAAACGAGCGCAGGCGCGCGGTGGTGGAGAGGTTGACCACGGCCGGCTGCACCCGCTCCAGCATCGGCGCGAGACTCGGCAGCGGCTGGCCGTCCACGGCGAACGGCAGCGCGGCGCGCGCGGCATTAATCGGGGCGGCGGCGGCGGCGAGAAAAATCGCCGCGATAAATGCCGGAAGCGGCGCCGGCCGGAAAAATCGCCGCGATAAACGGCTGGTCATCATGATTTCAGCGTGATTTTTTTGCGCGAACATTTCGCCGGAGCATTTTGCGGGGAGATTTTTTGAGGAGACATTTTCTGCGGACATTTTTAACGGACATTTTGCGCGGGCATTTTTCGCGGGATATTTTACCGGCGGGGGAGTATAGTAAGCCCCCGGCGCGGCGTGCGCCGCGCCAATCAAGAATCCCGGAAACTTTACCAAATCCGCCAACTTCCATGTCAAAGAACGCGATCATGCTGTATTCGGCGCTGGGGCACGCGTATTTTCACATGTTCACGGCGTTTTATTTCGTCATCGTGCTGACGCTGGAAGTGGAGTGGCAACTGCCCTATCACGAACTGGTCAGTTTGTGGACGCTCGGCGCGCTGCTGGTCGGCGTATTCGCCATCGCCGCCGGCTGGCTCGCCGACCGGTGGAGCGCGCCCGGAATGCTGGTGGTGTTTTTCCTCGGCATGGGCGCGTGCTCGGTCGCCGCCGGCCACGCCGCCGGCCCGCTCGGCATGCTGGTCGCGCTGTCGGGGCTCGGGTTGTTTGCGGCGATCTACCACCCGGTCGGAATTCCATTGGTCATTCGCCACTCCGGCGCAAAGCAGGGCGCGGCGCTCGCGCTCAACGGCGTTTTCGGCAGTCTCGGCGCGGCCATGGCCGGCGCGGTCACCGGGTTTTTGCTGGAGCGCGGCGGAAGTTATCTGGCCTTCGTTTTGCCCGGCGCGGTGGTCATGCTGACCGGCGCGGCCATGCTCGCCGGCCTGTTGCGCGCCCGCGCGCGCGGCCGCGGCGGAATTGCCGTGCCGTCACCGCCGCAACGCCGGCCGCAAATCGCGCCGCTGGTGGTGCTGCTGTTTTGCCTGACCGTCGCCGGGCTGGTCTATCACGCCACGCAGACCGCGATGCCCAAGGCGTTTTCGCTGCGCCTGGACGGCGCCGGCATCAAGACGGTCGGGCTGTATGTCTCGCTGGTGTATGTCGCCGGCGGGCTGTGCCAGTTCGTCGGCGGCGCGCTCGCCGACCGCTACAACCTGAAACTGGTGTACTTGCTGCAATTTTTCGCGCACGCGCTTTTGCTCGCGCTGGCCGCGCATGCCGGCGGGCTGTATTTGGTGGCGGTGCTGTGCGCCGCGGTCGCGCTCGGCGCGAGCGCGCTGCCGGCCGAAAACATGCTGCTGGCGCGCTACACGCCGAGCAAACACCACGGCCTGGTGTTCGGGCTGAAGTTCGTGCTGTTTTTCAGTTCGGGTCCGCTCGGCGTGGAGTTGGTCGCCTGGGTCAACCGCCAGACCGGGCAACTCGTCTGGGTGTTTTTCCTGCTGGCGCTGGCCGCCGCGCTGGTCTGCCTCGGCGCGCTCGGCCTGCCGCGCAAGACGCCGCCGCGGGTGGAGCCGACTCCGGCGGTGGCCGCATGAACGAAACGCGCCGCGCGCTGCTGCTCGCCGCGCTCGCGCCGCTGCTCGCCTCGTGCGCCGGCGGGCGGCCGCGGCAAATTGAAAACGCCTGCAAACTTCTCCGCGAAAAACGGCGGTGGCGCAAGCACACAAAACGCGCGGCGAAAAAATGGAAGGCCGACCCGGCGGTGATGCTGGCGATCATTTACAAAGAATCGTCGTTTGACGCCAAGGCGCGGCCGCCGCGCCGCCGCTTTCTCGGCATTCCGCTCGGGCGGCCCTCCACCGCATACGGCTACCCGCAGGCGCTGGACCAGACCTGGGATTTCTACCGCAAGGACAGCGGCAACTTCATCGCGCAGCGCGACGACTTTAAAGACGCGATAGATTTTGTCGGCTGGTATCTGGCGCGGTCGCGCCGCCAACTCGGCATCAAACCGAGCGACGCCTACCGCAACTACCTCGCCTACCACGAAGGCTGGGGCGGCTATTCGCGCGGCACCTACAAGCGCAACTCTTGGCTGAAAGGCGCGGCGAAACGCGTCTCCGCGCAGGCCGAAAGATACCGCCGGCAAATCAAGCGCTGCGGGTTGTGAGCGCCGCGCGCTCAGCCGGCGATGTAGTTTTCCAACTGGCTGATGGTGTATTGCTGTTCGGCGATCACCGCCTTGACCAAATCGCCGATGGAAATTATGCCGACGACTTTTTCGCCCTCCATCACCGGCAGATGGCGGAAATGTTTTTCGGTCATCAGCGCCATGCATTCGGCGACGCTGCTCGCCGGCGTGGTGGTGGTCACCTCGCGCGACATGATCTCGCGCACCGGCGTGCCGCGCGAACTGCGGTCCTGCAGGATGACTTTGCGCGCGTAGTCGCGCTCGCTGAAGATGCCCGACAGTTTTCCGCCGTCAATTACCGGCACCGCGCCGATGCCCTTTTCCGCCATCAACCGAAGCGCGTCCAGCACCGACTGGTCGGAGCGGACGCTCCAAACCTCGCCGCCGGCTCCTTTCATAATGCTGCTGATTGTGCTCATGAATGCCTCCCCGAAAGTGTCTTCGCGAGTATAGCAGTCAGCCCGGGCGCGCGCCGCTGATGCCGGACGCGCCGCGCCGAACCGGCCTGCCGCCCGTGGCCGGCGCCGCCGGGCGCGCGCGTGTGCTGATTCTCGGCTCGTTTCCCAGCGAGGCCTCGCTGCGCGCGCGCGAGTATTACGCCCACCCGCGCAACCAGTTCTGGCCGATCATGGAGGAACTTTTCGGCATCGCGCGCGCCGCCCCCTACCGCACGCGGTGCCGCCAACTCGCGGCGCGCGGCGTCGCGCTGTGGGATGTGATTGCAAGTTGCCGCCGCGACGGCAGTTTGGACAGCAACATCCGCGCCGCCCGTGCCAACGATTTCGCCGCATTCCACCGCCGCCACCCGCGCATCGCCGAAGTGTTTTGCAACGGCGCGAGCGCCGAGCGGCATTACCGCGCCCTCGCCGCAGCGGACGATATGCGCGTTACCCGCCTTCCCTCCACCAGCCCGGCGCATGCCGCGCTTTCACTCGCCGCCAAAACCGCGCAATGGGCCGCGGTGCGCGCCGCGCTGGCGCGCGCTATTTGATAAAGCCGAGCTCTTTCAGCCGTGCGCGCAGATACTCCATCGTGCGGTCTCCCTTGATGTTGTTGCACGAGCCGCACAAAAGTTGCAGATTTTCATCGGCGTCGGAGCCGCCGCGCGCGCGCGGGACGATGTGGTCCAGGTGGAAGTGGCGGTAGTGGAATTCGTGTTTGCATCCCTTGCAGATACCCTGCTGGCCGCCGAACAGAATGTGCTTGATATTTTTGGAGCGCTTTTGCCCGGCGCGTTGCGGGATGTCGGTTCGGTGGATGATTCCCGGGTTGAAGATGCCGAGTTCGTCGCGAAACCGCTGCTGGACGAGTTCATAGGCGCGGAGCGAAATGTCAATGCCGATCCATTTGCGCCCTTCGTCGTGGGCGGCGACGCAGGCGGTCGCGCAGCCGCAAAAAGGGTCCAGCACGATGCCGCCGGGGTCGCTGCTGGTTTTAATGATACGGCGCAAAAGCGCGAGCGGTTTTTGCGTCGGGTAGCCGATGCGTTCGCGGCCGCTGACATTGGGAATATCGGTCCAAAGCGAGCCGACCGGTTTGCCTTCGTATTCGTCGGCATAGGACTTGCGCAGCGGGCGTTTTCCCTTTCGCCAGATGATTTTTCCCTCCTTGTCCATTTGCGCCAACTTTTCCCTGGACACGCGCCAGCCGGACGGGTGCGGATTGCGCACACCTTTGTAGGTGTAGCAGAGGTTCGGGCGGTCGCCCATGGACGGCTGGCAAAACAGCGGAACACTCGTGTTGTATCGCCTTCCGTCCGGCTCGCGAAGCGGAAACTTTTCCGCGGCCTCGTCCTCGGATAAAGCCGCAAAAGGCGCGTGCAGGGAGTGCGCCGGAGTTTTGGCGTAGAAAAACACATTGTCCATGTCGACGCCCAGCGACTTCTTTTTGTGCTGGCTGCCCTTGGCGCGGCCCGCCGCGCGCTCCCAGATGATTTCATTGCGAAAGTTTTTCGCGCCGAAAATCGCGTCCAGCATGAGTTTGATGGAGTGCGACATGGTTTGGTCGCAGTGCAAATAAATCGCGCCGCCCGGCTTCAGGGCGCGGTGCATCTCAAGCAGCCGCACCGCCATGTAAATGCAATACGCTTTGTCGCCCCTGCCGCCGGCCGCGCCGGCGGCGTCTATCACCGTGAACAGCGCCGGATGCACATCGGCGAGTTCGCCCCACCACGCGTCGTCGGTGTCGGCGAGCGTCCAGGTGTCCTTGAATTCCGCGCCGGCGGCCTTGCTGCCGATCGGCGCGGCGTAGGTGCGTTTGGAATTGAACGGCGGATCGAGATAAATCAGGTCGACGCTTTCGCTGTCCATGCCGCGCAGGATGGGCAGGTTGTCACCGGTGAAAATGGTGTGCGGTTTGATCATGCGGCCGCCGCCGCCCCGGTGATTGCCAAACTCCGCATGGCGCGCATTGTAGCACGCGGCGCGGTTCAGCCGCCCTCTTCCAGCCAGCGTTGCGCCTCGTCGCGCGCTGAGAACAGCGGGCGGCTGTCAAAGCGGAATGTGGTGTGCGCGTATTCGCCGTCTTCGCCCTGGCGGTAATGCGACGCGTACTCCTCCTTGTTCGCGGCGATATGCCGCACCGCGTCGGCGAGCGCGGCGGCGTCGCGCCGCTCGTTGTAGATGCCGAAACTGGCGCGCACCATGCCGCGCTGCATTTCGGCCAGCGCTTCCAATTCCTCGTTGCTGAGATTTTCGTCCATCTGTTCGCCGAGGTCTTCGGAGATCATTTCGCGCACATACGGGTGCGCGCAGAAGCAGGCGTTGCGCACCGCGATGTTGAAGTAGTCGTTCAGCACCGCCGCGGTCAGCGAGTGGTGCATGCCGCGAATGTTGAACGAGACCGCGCCGGCGCGCATGCATTCGGCGTCGGCCGCGCCGTAGATCACCACGTCTTTGATTTTGGCGAGTTCGGCGATTGCCGCTTTTATCAATTCGTTTTCCTCGGCGGCGATGTATTCCATGCCGATTTTTTTCAGCGCATACAGCGCGGTCGCCAGCGCGATCGCGCCGACGATGTTGGGCGTGCCGGCCTCCTCGCGGTCCGGGAATTTGTCGGTGACCATGTAGCGGTCCAGGTGCACATCGTCCACCATGCCGCCGCCGACTTCGTCCGGCTCAACCCCGGCGAACAACTCGCGGCGCGCGACCACCGCGCCGGGCGAGGACGGCGCGTAGATTTTGTGCCCCGACATGCAGAGGATGTCCAGGTCGCGCGCCGGATTTTTGTGGCCGCTCATTTGCACCGGCACATGCGCGGCCATTTGCGCGGCGTCCACCAAAATCGCCGCGCCGTGGCGGTGCGCGGCTTCGGCGATGTCGTGCACCGGGTTGATGATGCCGGTCACATTGGAGACGCCGGTTACCGCGACATAGTTAACCCGCCCGGAGTGTTCGGCGAGCGCGCTTTCAATGCGCGCGACATCGGCGGCGCCGAAGCCGCTTTCGGCCGCGACCAGCGGCGCGTGCACGACCTTGGCGAAATTTTTTCGGTGCGGCAAATCGTTGGAGTGGTGCTCCATCACGGTGGCGATGACCACGTCGCGTTCCGGGCGTTTGCGCGCGAGGGTGCGCGCCACCCGGTTGATGCCGCCGGTGGCGCCGCTGCCGACAAAAAAGCAGCAGTAATCGCGCGCGTCGGCGCCGACAAAATCCAGCGCCATGGAATGCGCCCAGGCGTATTCGCGCGTGGAAAGTTTCGCGCTGAAATGCGCGCTGGTGTGGGTGTTGGCGTAATGCGGCAGGTATTTTTGGACGACGTCGCGGACGATGCCGAGCTGCAGCGTGCTCGCGGTGCTGTCCAGGTAGATGCGCCGGCCGCTTTTTCCGTCGGCGAGTTTGTGGGTGAGGCCGAGGCCGAGCGCGCCGGCGCGCAGTTTTGCCAGCATGCGCGCGCGCTTGGAGTCGCAGGAAGTTTTTTCGCTCATTTTTGCGTTCTCTGGAATGTTTTATCGCTTGTTCCGCCGAAATGTAGCATAAAAATCCGCATGGGGCGGTTTTAATGGAATGGCCTGCGGCGCGCCCCGCGGCGAAAACCGCGCCGATTTCGCCCGAAAAATCGCTTACAATGGAGGCCGAAGAATTCTACCGAACAACCTGCGCAGGCCGGGACTCCCCAATGCAAAAATACGATCTGGTGGTAATCGGCAGCGGCCCGGCCGGAAAAACCGCGGCCATTCAGGCGGCGAAACTGGAGCGCAAAGTCGCGATCGTCGACGGCATGGCCGAAGTCGGCGGCGTGTGCGTGCACACCGGCACCATCCCCAGCAAGACCCTGCGCGAGACCGTGCTGAACTTAACCGGCTGGCGCGAGCGCGGTTTTTACGGCCGCTCCTACCGCGTCAAGCAGGACATCACCGCCGAGGATTTGATGCAGCGGCTGCACATGACGCTGCACCGCGAGGTGGACATTTTGGAAGACCAGTTGGTGCGCAACAATGTGGAAATTCTCTGCGGCCACGGCCGTTTCACCGGCGAAAAAGAACTGGAGGTAAAAACGCCCGACGGGGAAATTCTGGAACTAACTTCCGAGCGTTTCGTGATCACCGTCGGCACGCGCACCTACCGCCCCGATGATGTGCCGTTCAACGGCGTCAACATCGTGGACAGCGACGAAGTCACCCGCATGAAAAAACTGCCGCGCTCGCTCACCGTGATCGGCGCCGGCGTGGTCGGCGTGGAATACGCGACCATCTTCAAAGTGCTGGACATTAATGTCACGCTGATAGAGCCGCGCGAAAGCATGCTGGATTTCGTGGACAAGGAAACCCTGATGCATTTTCGCCACGACATCATGGACGCGGGCCTGCGCATGCATTTCGGGCAAAAGGTCGTCAAGATTGAATCGCGCGACGACGAAAGTTGCGTGGTGCATTTGGAAAGCGGGCGCGCCTTCGCCTCGGACATGGTGCTGTTCGCCGCCGGCCGGGTCGGCGCCACCGACAAACTCGGCCTGGAACACTGCGGCTTAAAGAGCGACCACCGCGGCCGGCTGAAAGTGAACGAGCGTTTTCAAACCGCGTCTCCGCACATTTACGCGGCCGGCGATGTCATCGGCTTCCCCAGCCTCGCCTCCACTTCATTGGAGCAGGGGCGCATCGCCGCGCTGCACGCGCTGGACGAGCCGGTGCACAAACCGCCGAAGTTTTTTCCCTACGGCATTTACGCGGTGCCGGAAATGTCCACGGTCGGCATGACCGAGGAGGAGGTTATCGCGCGTAAAATTCCGTATGAAGTCGGCGTGACTCCGCTGCGCGAGACTTCGCGCGGCAAGGTGATGGGGCTGGACTCGGGAATGTTGAAGACGATTTTCTCGACCAAAACCCGCCGCCTGCTCGGCGTGCACATCGTCGGCGAGGGCGCGACCGAATTGATTCACATCGGCCAGGCGGTGCTGACGCTGAAAGGCACGCTGGATTATTTCCTGGAAAACGCGTTCAATTATCCGACGCTGGCCGAGGCTTACAAAGTCGCGGCGCTTTACGCGCACAACCGCATGGCCGCGCTGGCGCCGGATTCGCACGGCAAAAAACCCGCGCCGCAGATTTCGCCGACAAAATCGCCGCGGAAAACGGCGCAAAAAACGGCCTGAAAATTCGCCGCGAAAATCGCCGCGGAAAACCCGGCCTGAAAAATCCCCATGAAAAACTTCTTCAAAAAACTCTTCGGCGGCGGCGGAAGCGGGCGCGGCCGCGAACTGGAGGCGGTGCAATATCACGAATACACGATCACTCCGTGCCCGCGCAAAATCGGCGGCGGCTGGAGCACCGAGGCGGTCATCCGCAAACGCGACGGCGAGGTTTTGCGCGAGCATTTTTTCATCCGCGCCGACACCTGCAACAACGAAGCCGGCGCGGTCGCGCTGATCATCAACAAAGCGCAGGCGCTTATTGATCAGCAGGGCGATAAGATTTTCTCCTGAGGTTTTTGCCGGGAGTTTTTCCCGGCGTTTTCCGCGGAGATTTTCGGCTAGGGAAGCAGCACGCTGCAGCCGGTGGTGCGGCGCGCTTCCAAATCGCGGTGCGCGTCGGCGGCGTTTTTCAGCGGGTAACGCTGGTTGATGTGAATGCGCACCGCGCCCGAGGCGACCACATCAAACACCGCGTTCGCCGCGTGCGCCAACTCCTCGGAACTCGCGGTGTAATGCGCGAGCGACGGGCGGGTCAAAAACAGCGCGCCTTTCGCGTTCAAAATTCCGATGTCAAACGGCGCGACCGCGCCCGAAGATTGCCCGAACGAAACCATCGTTCCGCGCGCGCGCAGGCAGTCCAGCGAGCCGGCGAAAGTCGCCTGTCCGACCGAGTCATAGACGACCGGCACGCCTTTTTCACCGGTGATTTCGCGCACGCGTTTCGGCCAGTCATCGCGGGTGTAATCAATCACATGTTCGCAGCCGTGTTCGCGCGCGAGTTCGGCTTTTTCCTCGGAGCCGGCGGTGCCGATGACGCGCGCGCCGAGGTGTTTCGCCCACTGGCATGCGATGAGGCCGACGCCGCCGGCCGCGGCGTGAAACAAAATCGCGTCTCCGGGCCGCACGCAATAAGTGTCGTGCAGCAGGTAATGCGCGGTCATGCCTTTTAGCATCACCGCCGCGGCGGTGGCGTCGTCTATGCCGTCGGGGATTTTGACGGCGCGCGCGGCCGGAAGGTTGCGCATCTCGCAATACGCGCCGAGCGGCGCCGAGGCGTAGGCGACGCGGTCGCCGGGGGAAAAGTTTTTTGCTTCCGCGCCAACTTCCTCCACCACGCCGGCCGCCTCCAGCCCCGGCGTAAACGGCAGTTGCGGCGGCGGATACAGCCCGGTGCGGAAATACACATCAATGAAATTCACCCCGATCGCGGTGTGGCGCACGCGAATTTCATCCGGCGCCGGCGGCGGAATTTTTTCAGCGCGCCAGCGCAGCACTTCGGGCGCGCCGTGTTTTGCGACCTCAATGCGGCCAGCGTCGCTCATTTTTCGCCGAGCCGTTCACCGAGTGTCAGGCCGCTTTTTTCGGCGTATTCGCGCGCCGGAATTTTTTCGCGGCTTCCGCTTGCGCGCACGCGTTTCATGCGAATCGCGCCGCCGCGCGCGGCGACCAAAATGCCGTCGTCGTCAATGCGCACGACTTCGCCCGGCGCGCCGGAAGTTTTTTCGTCTTCGCACGCGCTGTCAAAAATCTGCAGCGTTTCGCCGCGGTGCGTCGTCCACGCGCCCGGCTGCGGGTTGGCGGCGCGGATGATGTTGTAGTTTTCGCGCGCGGATTTTTGCCAGTCCAATTGCGCCTCCTTTTTGCCGAACCACGACTCATACGAGCCTTCCTTCAGATTCTGCGGAATTTTCGGCGCCTCGCCTTTTTTCAGCAGGTCCAGCGATTCAATCATCGCCTCCACGCCGAGCGGAAAGAGTTTGTTGAAATACACATCGCCGAGGGTTTCATCGGGCCCGATCTCGCAGGTTTTTTGCATCAGTATCGGCCCCTCGTCCAGGCCCGCGTCGGGCCAGAAAATGCTGAGCCCGGTGCGCGTCGCGCCGAGCGCGATCGGCCAGTTGATGGAGGACGGCCCGCGGTGCATCGGCAGCAGCGACGGGTGGTATTGAAACGAGCCCTGCGCCGGCGCGTTCAGCACCGCCTCCGGCACCAGCAGCAGCACATACGCCATCAGGCACACATCGCTTTCAAACGAGCGCATCAATTCCAGCGCCTGCGGGGTCTTCCACGACGGCGGCTGGTGCAGCGGCAGGCCGCGCTCCAGCGCCAGGGTTTTCAGCGGGTCATCGGGCCGCCCCTCCTTGTCGGGCGCGGTGCACACCGCGACCACATCCTCGCCGCGCTCCAGCAATTTTTCCAGAACGGCGCGGCCGAAAGCCTGCTGGCCGTGAACGACGATTCGCATTACACCGCGCCGGACTCAACCAACTTCGCCACTTCTTTCTTGGAATAGCCGAGCACTTCGCGCAGGATTTCCTCGCTGTGCTCGCCGAGCAGCGGCGCGCGCGTCACTTCCACCGCCGAATCGGAAAGTTTGATCGGGCAGCCGACGGTGAGATAGGAGCCGCGTTTCGGGTGCTCCACTTCCACCACGGTGCCGCTGGCGCGCAGCGACGGCTCCTCGGCCAGTTCTTTCATGGACAAAATCGGGCCGGCCGGAATGTTCAGCGGGTTGCACAGGTTCATCACCTCAAACTTGGTCTTGGTCATGGTCCACGCCTCAATCGCTTCAAACACCTCGTTCAGCCGCGGCAGGCGCGCCTTCGGCGTGGCGTAGTCCGGGTGGTCGCGCCATTCCGGTTTGCCGATGAGGTCGCAGATGTTTTTCCACACCGCTTCCTGCGTGATGAAGTAGGTGTAGGCGTTCGGGTCCTTCTCCCAGTTTTTGCATTTCAGCACGCGCCCCGGCTGGCCGCCGCCGGAGTCGTTGCCGGCGCGCGGCGTCGCCTCGCCGAAATGCTCGCCCGAGGCGAATTGCGAATACTCGCGCAGCGGGCCATGCGCGAGGCGCTGCTGATCGCGCAACTTGACGCGGCACAAATTCAGCACGCCGTCCTGCATCGGCGCGAAAACGCGCTGGCCGCGGCCGCTTTTTTCGCGCTGCAAAAGCGCGGCGACGATGCCGAGCGCGAGGTGCAGGCCGGTGCCGGAGTCGCCGACCTGCGCGCCGGTGACCAGCGGCGGGCCGTCGCGAAAGCCGGTGGTGGAGGCCGCGCCGCCGGCGCATTGCGCGATGTTTTCATACACCTTGCAGTCCTCGTACGGACCGGGACCGAACCCCTTGACCGAGGCCATGATCATGCGCGGGTTGAGTTCGTGAATGCGCTCCCAGGAAAACCCCATGCGATCCAGCGCGCCGGGCGCGAAATTTTCCACCAGCACATCGCACGCGGCCACCAGTTTTTCCAGCGCGGCCTTGCCGTCGGCGTGCTTGGTGTTCAGCGTCAGCGAACGCTTGTTGTGGTTCAGCATGGTGAAATACAGCGAGTCCGCGCCTTCCACATCCACCAACTGGTTGCGCGTGGCGTCGCCGCCGCCGGGGCGCTCTATCTTGATCACATCGGCGCCGAGCCAGGCGAGGAGTTGCGTGCAAGTCGGGCCGGACTGCACATGCGTGAAGTCCAGGATTTTGACGCCGTCAAGTGCTTTCATTTTCGGAGTTCGGGTTGTCGGGGAAGAGGGAGTTTGCGCGTCACTTATACATGGTCTGCGCCTTGGTGCCCGGCGCGTATTCGTCCGGATCCACCCACACATTGACCACCGCGCATTTTCCGGTGGCCGCGATCGCCTCGCGCGCGCGCTGCAGCGCCGGCGCGATTTCCGCGGGCTCGCGCACTTCCTCGCCGTATCCGCCGAGCATGTCGGCGAATTTGCTGAACGGAATGTCGCCGAGTTTGTTGGCGACCGTGCCGCGTTCGTCGCCGTATTTGGCGGTCTGCCCGTAGCGGATTTGGTTCATGTGCGAATTGTTGCCGATCACCGACAGGAACGGCGCGCCGAAACGCTGCGCGGTTTCCAGATCAAACGCGGTCATGCCGAACGAGCCGTCGCCGAACAGGCAGACCACCTCTTTTTCCGGCGCGGCGAGTTTCGCCGCCATGGAAAATCCGGTGCCGACGCCGAGCGAGCCGAGTGCGCCCGGGTCCATCCACTGCCCCGGCCGGTGCGGGCGCACCGCCTGCGCCGAGATGGTGACGATGTCGCCGCCGTCGCCGACATAGACGGTGTCGTCGCCGAGGAACAGGTTGATTTCATGCGCGAGGCGGTAGGGGTGAATCGGGTTGCTGTCGCTGGTGAAAAGCGGCATCAGTTTTTCCAGTTTCTGCTTTTCCACCGCGCGCAACTCTTTCATCCAGGCGAGGCGCGCCTTGCGCGCGCCCGCGTCGGAATGCCCGCTCGCGGCCTGCGCGAGCGCCGCCAAAATCGCGCCGGGATCGCCGGCCAGGCCGATGCTGATGTCGCGGTTTTTGCCGACGGTGCCGTAGTTTTGATCGATCTGCGCCAGCGTCGCCTCGCGCGAGATGCGCTTGCCGTAGCCCATGCGGAAATCAAACGGCGTGCCGACGATGAGAATCACATCGGCGCGCGAAAACGCGTCGCGGCGCGTGCGGTCAAAGTGGTGCGGGTCGTCCAGCGGAAGCAGACTGCGGCTGGCGCCGTTCATATACGCCGGAATGTCATACGCGCGCACGAACTCGGCCGCGGCTTCGTGGCCGCGGCAGGCCCAGACTTGCTGCCCGAACAACACCGCCGGCGATTTCGCCTTGCCCAAAATTGCCGCGAGCCGCTCAATGTCGGCCGGATCGCCGATGGAGCGCGTGGAGGCGCGGTAGGCGCCGCGCGCCGGCACCACCGCGCTTTCCACCGGAACTTCGCGGTCCAGCACATCGCGCGGAATTTCCAGATAGGACGGCCCGTATGCGCCGTTGAAACACTCGCGCGCGGCCATGCACACCATGTCGGCGATGCGCTCGGTGGACAAAATGCCCGCGGAAAACTTGGTGATCGGCGCCATCATGTCCACATGCGGCAAATCCTGCAGCGAGCCCATCTTGTGCTGGGTCAGCGCGCCCTGCCCGCCGATGTGCAGCATCGGGCTTTCCGAGCGAAACGCGGTGGCGGTGCCGGTCATGACATTGGTGCTGCCGGGGCCGGCGGTGGTGACCACCACGCCGAGTTGCCCGGTCTGCCGCGCGTAGCCGTCGGCGGCGTGCCCGGCGGTCTGCTCGTGGCGCGTGTCAATGATGCGGATGCCCTCCTCCACGCAGCCGTCGTAGATGTCAATGATGTGGCCGCCGCACAGCGTGAAAATCGTGTCGACGCCCTCGTTTTTGAGCGCGCGCGCGACCAGATGGCCGCCCGAGATGACATTGCCGCTGCGGTCTTTTTTGGCGAGCGTGTCGCGCGAGGTGTCGCGCTCGGTGATCATTTTGTTCATGTTTCTTGCTCCAAATCAGTTTGTTTTCCGCCGCCGCAATTTTCGCAGCAACGGGTAGCTCATAAGCGCGAATGCGCAGAAAATGCAAAACCCGGAAATCGGGCGTTCCACAAAGATCATCATGTCGCCCTGCGAGGCGAGCAGCGACTGGCGCAGCGAGCGCTCGGCCAGCGGGCCGAGCACGATGGCCAGCACCACCGGCGCCACCGGATAATTCAACTTCCGCAGCAAATAGCCGGCGATGCCGAAGGCGAACATCAGCCACACATCATGCATGGTCTGGGTCGGCGCGTAGCCGCCGACCACGCACAGAATATAAATCACCGGCGCCAGTATGGTAAACGGCACCGAAAGAACGCGCAGGAAAACCGGGATGCACGCCAGATTGATCAGCAGCGTAACCGCGTTGGCGATGTAGAGCGAGCCGATCAGCCCCCAGACGAAATCGGGGTGCTCGCTGAAAAGCAGCGGGCCCGGGCGCAATCCCCAGATGATCATGCCGCCGAGCAAAATCGCGGTGGTCGGCGAGCCGGGAATGCCGAGCGTGATCATCGGCAGCATGGAGCCGGTGGAGGCGGCGTTGTTGGCCGCTTCGGGCGCGGCCACGCCGGCGACATTTCCGGTGCCGAAAGTTTCCGGCTTCTTGGAAAAAGTGCGCGCCAGGCCGTAGGACATCAGCGAGGCCGGAGTCGCCCCGGCCGCCGGCAAAGTGCCGACGAAATAGCCGACCAGTCCGCCGAGCGCGGTGGTGCCGAGATAGGAGCGCAGGTCCATCAGGTTGGAGCGCATGGAGGCGAGCGACAGGCGCACTTTGTGCACCATCACTTTCCCCTTGGTGCTTTCCAGCGTCCACAGCATTTCGCCGATGCCGTAGACGCCGATGGCCAGCACCAAAAAATTCACGCCGTGCAAAAACCCGGAGATGTCGCCGAAGATCAGGCGCGGCTGCCCGGAGATGATGTCCAGCCCGACCGAGGCGAGCACCAGCCCTATCAAAATGGAAAAAATCGTTTTCGGCACGTCGTTTCCGCCGAGCCCGATGAAGGTGGAAAACGCCAGCACCATCAGCGCGAATTCCTCCGGCGGCCCGAAGCGCAGCGCAAACGCGGCCAGCGGCGGCGCGAACAAAGTGAACAGAACCACGGAAATCGTGCCGCCGATAAACGAGGCGAGCGCGGCCGCGGTCAGCGCGCGGTCGGCGCGCCCGGTTTTCGCCAGCGAGCGGCCGTCAAACACCGTGGCGACCGCGGTGGAGCAGCCGGGAATGCCGAGCGAAATGGAACTGATCGCGCCGCCATACATCGCGCCGTAATAAATCGCCGCGAGAAAGATGATCGCCGCGGTCGGCGGCACCAAAAAAGTCACCGGCAGCAAAATGGCGACGCCGTTGACCGAGCCGAGCCCGGGCATGGTGCCGACCATCAGGCCGATGGCGCAGCCGAGCACGATCATCATTAAATTAACCGGCTGCAGCGCGTTCAGCAGGCCGGCGCCGAGAAGCGCGGGGATGGATTCCATCAGTAGATGAGTTCGTAGACCGGGTAAAAAAGCGGCTCGGTGATTGACTTCGGCAGCGGGATTTTCAGCGCCCATTCAAACAGGCAGAAAATCAGCGCCGGCACCGCGAAAGTCAGCGCGAGCGAGAGTTGCCACGAGTGGCGGCCGATGAAGCGCAGGTAAAACAGCAGAAACAAAACCAGCGCGGCGTAAATCCCGACCAGATGCGTCGCCGCCAGCAAAAACAAAATCGCGCCGGCCGAAATGCCGACCGCCGGCGCCTGGTCGCGCGCCAAATACGATTTGCGCGAACGCGACTCCGGCGTGGCGCGCCGCCACCAGCGCCACAGGGTGACCAGCGACGCGGCGAGCATTCCGCCCGACAGCCAGAACGGCCAGGCGCCGGCGCCGGGCCCGCGCCCCTCCACCCAGCCGATGTGCAGTTCGGCGCTCTTGACCATAAACGCGACCGACAAGAGCGCGCAGGCGACCGCCATCAACAATTCCGCGGTGCGCGTGGTCATGGTTTTTTCGCGGCGATTTTCACCGGGACTTTTCCGCGGCGATTTCTGTTTTCCGTCGGCATTTTCCGTCGGGATTTTTTCGCGGCGATTTTTGCGGAGATTTTCCGGGCGAATTATTCTCCGGTAATCGCGCCCGCGCCGACCGACTCAATCAGTTGCCGGTGCTTTTGGATTTCGGTCAGGTGGTAGTCGCGCAAATCGTCGCCGGCGAGCCACTCTTCGCAGGCCAGTCCGTCGTCCACGCAAAACTTCTGCCACTCGTCCGACTCAAACAACTCGCGGAACAGGCCGATATACCAGTTCTGCGCGGCCTCGGACATGCCCGGGGGTCCGTTGATGGAGCGCTGCATGTAATACTGCAAATCGTGCCCCAACTCCTTCGCGGTCGGCACATCCGGGTAGGCCGGCAGGCGCGACGCGGTGAACTGCACCAGCGGCTTGGTGTTGCCGGCGCGGTAGAACTCGTTTTGCTCGGCCGGATTGTTCACGGTGGAATCAATGTGCTTGCCGACCAAATTCTTGGCGACGGTGCCGCCGCCGGGGAACGGGATGTAAGTGACTTCGTAGTTGAAGTGGTTTTCCATCATCGCCGTCAAAATGGAATCTTCCTGGCCGACCCCGGTGCCGCCGACTTTCCAGTTTCGGCCGGCGCCGCGCACCGCCGCCACATAGCCGTCCAAGTCGGCGATGTCGGCGCGGTCCTGGTGCACCCACAGCAAAAAGTTGTCCAGCGCCATGCGCCCGATCGGAGTGAACTCGCGCACATCCACGCCGATGCCCTGCTGAATGATCGGCGTGGTGTAGAAACTGTTGAGCGTGACCAGGACGACATGATCGTCGCCGGCTTTGTCCTGCAGATAGCGCAGCGCCTCCGCGCCCGAGCCGCCGGGTTTGTTGATCGGAATGAACGGCCGCGGCGACAGCCCCTTCTTTTCAATCAGCCCCTGCAGCAGCCGCGCGATTTGATCGGCGCCGCCGCCGACTCCGGCCATGATGATGAGTTCCACCGGTTTTTTCGGCGACCACCCGGCCTGCCGCTCGCCGCCGCCGTCGCGGCCCTGAAACATCGCAAACGCAACGGCAACCGCCGCAACAACCACGACCAGCGCGGCAACTTTGGATTTTCCGGACATTGACATTTTGCTACCTCGTAAATTGGTGTTTGGAATGGGGAATGGGGACGGGAAAATATAGCACGGGGGGATTTGGGCGGGGAGGGGGATTTTTTCGGCGGATTTATTGACAGCGGGGGGAAATTTGTTTTTAATGCGGTAATTCCAATCAACATTCAAACGGAGCGAAAAATGATTGTTACTGCTTGGACAAATGGCCAAAACGGCTACGGCATCAAGGTTAACGACGAAAATGACCGAAAGGAACATTTTCGCCGTGAATGGGGCCGTGTGCTCGTCGAACTCCCCAACGGCAAAGTGGCGGAACCGAATATCGACAAAGATTCGTTTTGGCGCAAAGAGTGTGGGGAGTTGATTTGTTCCACCATCAAAGAATGGCTGAAAGAAGCCGGCAAACATCCCTGGCCGCCTGACAATCTGCCAAAATTTGAACTCGTCCATGTCGAGGACAAAAAATTTCGGCTTGTCGATAAGTGAGGCAAAACAAATGAAGAAAACTGCAATACTGGTTGTTGCAACTGCGCTGGCGTTTTTGGCAGGGTGTGCCGCCCCGCCAAAGCAGATCGCCCTGCAAAGCGAATTCGACGCCGACGAGGCGCGTAGGTTGCTGGCGAAGGGCAACAACACCATCAAAGGTAGCGCGCTGATGCGCCAGCTGAACGGGGGCGTGGTGACTTGCGCGGGGGGGCGGTTTCACTGCGCCCGGCCACCGCCTATGCACACGAGCGAATAACTCATCTGTATGGCAATGCAATCAAAGGTGTTGGTTACTACCGCCCAGCCGGAATCTACGGACAAGTAAACTATCCGGAAACTTGGGGAAATGTCTACTTCACTGACACGGCACCAGAGTATGCGGAACTCGGCAAGCAGACCACTTGCGATGCGCAGGGGTTCTTTGAGTTCACAGATGTTGCCGACGGTGCTTTTTTCGTGATCACGGGCATCCATTGGCAAGTTGTGATTTCACAATACGTCCGGGAGTGGCAGGGCGGAGCCTTGATGCACAAAGTGGAAGTCAAAGGCGGCGAAACCAAAAAAGTCGTTCTGTCTCCGTAATACGCTTACGCCCGGCACTCCGCCCCCGCAACCCGCGGCGAGCGTAAAACCAGCGCGACGGCAATCGCGGCGACAACCAGCGCGACCAAGTCGGCCGCGCGCAACACATCGCCGAAAACCAAGTAGCCGAGGATCAGCGTGACCGGCGGCGAAAGGTAGGTCAGGCCGGAAACCTTACTGGCCTGCGTGCGCCGCAGCAGCATGAACATTAAACCGTATGCGCCGAGCGAGACCACCAGCGCAAGCCAAACCACCGCAAAAACCAGCGGCGCGCCGAACTGCGCGTCAAATCCCTCCACGCCCCAGGCGAGCGGCGCAATTACCGCAAGCGACGCCGAGGCGTGAATGGTCGTGGTCAGCAATATCGGCGGCGCGGCGCGGTCTTTGCCGGCGCGGCGGTCAAGCACCACCGACAAACTGATCGCCAGCACCGCCGCGAACGGCAGCAAGTATCCGAACAGCGAGCCGCCCAGCGCGACTTTGTCGGAAACGACGATGGCAACCGAGGCCAGCCCGAGCGCAATGCCGCACCACTGCATCGGCCGGATTCGCTCGCCGGTGATGCGCACCGCCAGGGCCGCCGTGACCATCGGCTGCAGCGCGGTGATGAAGGCGGCGATGCCGGCCGAGACGCCGAGGTCAAGCGCGTACAGCACGGCGACCAGCCAGACCGCATGCGCGAGAATGCCGATAAACGCGTGGCGGAAAATTTCGCGCGCCGACAAACGGCGCCAGGCACGAAACAGCGTGGTCAGCGCGGCAAGAAACGCCGCCAGCAACAAGTAGCGCCAAAAAAGCAGCGTAAAAGTGCCGGCGTAATCAAGCCCGTAAGCCGCGCCGACAAAGCCCGAACTCCAGCAGAGCACGAACAGACCGGACAAAAGCAGGGTTGCGGGCGAAAAATTTTTCATTGGGTGTTCAGGTGTTCATTTGAAAGCGCGAGCCGGAATGCTCATTATACACTACATTAACCGAAACCGCCGCCGCCGTTTAGAATACCCAACCTTCCCCGCCGCCGCATGAAAATCACCGACTTAAAAACCTGGGTGGTCGCCAACCCGCCGCCGCATTTTGGCGGGCGGTATTTTTTGCTGTTGAAACTGACCACCGACGGCGGCGTCAGCGGCGCCGGCGAAGTGTATGCGGCGACTTTTTCGCCGGCGGTGACGGCGGCGATGATTGAAGATGTGTTCGCGCGCCACCTGCTCGGCGCCGACCCGCGCCGCATTGAGGCGTTGTGGCGCGAAGTATACGGGCGCGGCTACACCATGCGCCCCGATGTTTCGCTGGTGGGCGTGCTGAGCGGATTGGAAATGGCCTGCTGGGACATTCTCGGCAAGGAGGCCGGAAAACCTGTGCACGCGCTGCTCGGCGGACGCGTCCATGAAAAGTTGCGGAGTTACACCTACCTTTACCCGCAAGACGGAGACGCCGCGGATGTTTACACCGACCCCGACACCGCCGCGGCGCGCGCCGAAGAATATGTGGAACTCGGTTTCACCGCGCTGAAATTTGATCCGGCCGGCGCGTATGGCGTGTATGACGGCCGCCAGCCGTCGTTGGACGAATTGGAGCGCGCCGAAAAAATCACCGCGCGTGTGCGCGAGGCGGTCGGGACGCGCGCGGATTTATTGATTGGCACGCACGGCCAATTCACCGCGGCCGGCGCGATTCGTTTCGCGCGGCGTTTGGAAAAATACCAGCCGTTGTGGTTTGAGGAGCCGGTGCCGCCGGAGCGCCCCGGCGAGATGGCGCGGGTGGCGCGCGCGACTTCCATTCCGATCGCGAGCGGCGAGCGGCTCACCACCAAATACGAATTTGCGCGCGTGATGGAGCGCGGCGCCGCGGCGATTTTGCAGCCGGCGCTCGGGCGGGTCGGCGGCATTTTGGAGGCGAAAAAAATCGCCGGCATGGCCGAGACGCGCTATTTGCAAATCGCGCCGCATTTGTATTGCGGCCCGGTGGAGGGCGCGGCCAACATTCAACTCGCGGCCTGCTCGCCGAATTTTTTGCTTTTGGAGGGCATTCAAACCTGGGGCGGTTTTCACGCCGAGATTTTGCAGACGCCGATTCGCTGGCAGGACGGCTATGTGATTCCGCCGGACGCGCCGGGTCTCGGCGTGGAAATCAACGAGGCGGTCGCCGAGGCGAATCCGTATCGGGGGAGCGAATTGCATTTGGAAATGCATCCGCGCCCGCTTTAAAACGCGCGATAATCGCCGCTCCTTTCCACGCACATGTTAATGAGCATGACCACGAAAAATCCCATCAATAAAGTCGCCTTCATCGGCCTCGGAAATGTCGGCGGAAAACTCGCCGGCAGTTTGCTGCGAAACGGATTTGATTTGCAAGTGCGCGATTTGTCGCGCGAGGCGGCCGCGCCGCTTTTGGAACGCGGCGCGCGTTTCGGCGAATCGCCGAGAAAGATGGCGGAAGAGGCCGACATTTTGATCACCTGCCTGCCCACGCCGCAGGCGAGCGCGGCGGTCATGGAAGACGCCGCCGAAGGCGCGCTCGCCGGACTTTCCGCCGGAAAAATCTGGATGGAAATGAGCACCACCGACGAAACTGAAGTGCGCCGCCTCGGCGAGTTGGTTATGGCGCGCGGCGCCGGCGCATTGGATTCACCGGTCTCCGGCGGCTGCCACCGCGCCGCCACCGGCAACATCGCGATTTTCGCCGGCGGCGAGCGCGCCACTTTTGAAGCGGCGCTGCCGGCGCTGACCGCGATGGGGCGAAAAATTTTGCACGCCGGCCCGCTCGGCGCGGCCTCGGTGCTGAAAGTCGTCACCAACTACCTCGCCACCGCCAATCTGGTTTCGCTGTGCGAGGCGCTGGTCACCGCGAAACTCGCCGGCATGGACCTGAACACGACTTACGAAGCGGTGCGAATTTCCAGCGGAAACTCCTTCGTGCATGAAACCGAAAGCCAGGTCATCTTAAACGGCAGCCGCAACATCAACTTCACCATGGATTTGGTGTGCAAGGACATCGGACTTTTCGCGGCGATCGCCGAGCGCTGCGATTTGCAGTTGGAACTCGCGCCGCTTTTGGTGGAAATTTTTCGCGACGGCGCAAAAAAATACGGCGCGCGCGAATGGTCGCCGAACATCATTCGCAGATTGGAGGAAGCGTGCGGCGCGGAAATTCGCGCCGACGGATTCCCCGCGGAAATGACCGACACCGAACCCGAATCACGCGGCGCGGAAGTGGTGGTGGCGCGGGGGGATTAAAGGCGCGTCCGGGGTTTTCCGCGGCGATTTTTCGCGGTGGTTTTCACCGGAGATTTTCTACGGCGAATTTTTCCCCGGCGAATTTTTCGCGGCGTTTTTTGCGCGCGATTTGTTTTTTGCATTTGCAAACGCAATTCGCGCCGCCATTTCCAGCGAGCGAAAAATGCGCGCGATTTTTCCGCGAAGTTTTCGCAGCACTTTTGCAAGCGCGGAAAACGCGGCCTTCAATTTCGCCCGCGATTTTTTCCATGCGGACATGCATGCCGCAAAAAGCATTTTCAAAAGCGCCCTGGTTTTTCCCCACAACTTTCCCGATGCATTAAAAACCGACCCGGCCAACACGCCAAAAGGCGCGATGACCGCCCCGATAAACGCCCCGACAACCGCGCACACCACCGCCCCCACCAGCGCGCCGCCGAAAAACAAGGCGAGAGTTTCAAAGGCGATTACGCGGGTGATCAGTTCCAAAGCGCCGGTGAAAAGCTTAACGATGGCTTCCACCACCCCCACAACCCTTTCGCCGTCAATCGCGCCGCTGAGCGCGCCGATGATTCCGCCGACTGCGCCGACAACCACGCCGACTCCGGCCGCGGCGTTTGCGCCGGCCAGCCACGCGCCTTTCCATGTGCTTCCGCCGCGCCGCCGCGCGCGAAACGCCGCGCCGAACGCCACGGAAAAAACCACCAGCAAAATGACAATGCCGATACCGAGAACGAAAACAGTGAGGAAACTAATGCCGCCAAAAACGCCGCCACTGTTGTCAAAAGTGCCGCCAAAGAAAGGGAGAATTTCCGCCATGATTTTTACCGTCGCTTAATTTTGATCCGAAGTTTTAAAGTATAAGAGATTTTCTTCGGGGCGGGATGGGGTATAGTTGGTTTCCG
>JALCBG010000015.1:0-3545 GCA_028066695.1 Gammaproteobacteria bacterium
ACCCGCCAATTTCCGGACTCCATTAATGAACAAACCCGCCCTCCTCGCCCCGCTCTTTTTGCTGCTCCTCGCCCCCCCCGCCCACGCTGAATTGCGGCTTGGCGGGCAAGTGGAGTTCGTTGGAACCGACGTCACCAGCGGCACCGAAGAGTCGGTGAGCGACGCCGGAGTCGGCGCGTTCGCGCAATTTCGCCGCACGCTGGACAGCGATTTGGTGGTCGGCGCGCATCTCAGTTTCGGGGGGAGTTCGCCTAATTTTGATTTCCCCGGCGGCCGACGAATCGAAACCTCCGCCGGCGCCGATTTGCTCGGGCTGCTCGCTTTCTCCGGCGACAGTTACATTCCGGTAATCATGCTCGGCTATTCGTCGCTTAATGTTGTCGGGCCCAAAGACAACATGGAGCGCAAAGAAGAAACCCTCACCGGCTGGAAATTCGCGTTCGGCGCGGAGTTTGAATTCACCGAGGATTTCATCCTGCACACGCTTTTTCAATTCGCCGATTACGGCGGAAAAATGTTCCACGGGGAAGATGTCAACGCCACCCAAACCTCCCTCCGACTCGGCTTCGCCTTCCGCTTCTGATGCTCATCCACATCCCCAACCTGCTGACGCTGTTTCGGGTGGCGCTGATTCCGGTGCTGGTGGTCATGTATTTCTGGCCGTCGGCATACCGCGAAGCGATTGTCGCCGGGATTTTTCTGCTGGCGGCGTGCACCGACTGGCTGGACGGATTTTTGGCGCGGCAAATGGACGCGGCCTCGCAACTCGGCGCGTTTTTGGATCCGGTCGCGGACAAATTGATCGTGTCCACGGCGCTGGTGCTTTTGGTCGCGGACGCGGATATTCTGGGCATGGTGCTGCACCCGATGCCGTTTGCGATTGCGGTGGCGATCATCATCGGGCGCGAAATCGTGGTGTCGGCGCTGCGCGAATGGATGGCGGAACTCGGCGACCGCGGCGCGGTCGCGGTCGGCAGCATCGGCAAGTTCAAAACCGCGTCGCAAATGGTCTCCATCATCGCGCTGCTCTACGCCAAGCCGCTTTTGGGCTTGCCGGTGTTCCGGCTCGGCGAGATTTTGTTTTACATCGCGGCGATTTTGACGCTGTGGTCCATGTTTGAATACCTGCGCGCCGCGCATCCGCGCATTCGGGAGAACGGGGTGGTGCGGTAGCAAGTCCCATTTGCTTTTGCCGCCGCTTGACAGGCGCGGCGGGGCGGGTATAATCGCGGTTCTGCAGTAAAGCGGGAATAGCTCAGTGGTAGAGCACAACCTTGCCAAGGTTGGGGTCGCGAGTTCGAATCTCGTTTCCCGCTCCATTTCCTTTCCTCTCCCCTCTTCCAAAAATGCCGCATGGAATTTGCGGCGCGGCGCGATTCGTTACTTCGGCACCGCCACCCGAATCCGCCACAGCGACCAGCGTTTGCCGCGGTTGGAGACGAAATACACGCTCTTTCGGTCCGGCGCCATCAGCGGGTATTTGTCCACCGAGCCGTTGGTGGTCAGTTGGTAGCGGCGGCCGTTCTTGGTGTCAAACATCCAAATGTCCTCGTTCGGGCGGCCGGTCGGGTCGTTGCCGGCCATGGAGGCGTAGAGAATGAAGCGGTTGTCGGACGACCACGACGGATGCGAATACGGCGGAATCGGCGGGGTGGTCACGCTCTTCGCCGCGGCCTGGTAGACGGCGCGCTCCTCGTCGTTTAAGTGGCGCAGATAGCGGCGCGAGATGGAGGGCGCGTCCGAGGTGAGTTGGGTGCGGTCGGCGCCGGTCACCGAGGCCATCCACAAATTGTGGTCGGCGCCGATGTAGGCGACGCGTTTTCCGTCCGGGGAAATGCTCGGCTGGTAGCCCTTGGCGATTTGCGTCGGGTGCTGGTTGGGGCCGCCGATGGTCCAGATGTAATGGCTGTCCACGATGCGCCCGGTGTCGGGGTTCAGCAGCGCGAATTCCACGGCGATGCAGTTGTTGCCGGCCACGGTCGGGCGCAAAACCCGCGCGTTGCGGTAATTGACCAGCACGTCGGAGATGCCGCTTTTGCGCGACGAACTGATGCTGAAAATGTCGGCGAGGTTGTTGCGGCGGCGGTTGGAGGAAAAGTAAATGTATTTTCCGTCGGGCGAATAGGACGGGTAGCCGTCCTGAAAATTTTGCGTGGTGATGTGCTGGACGCTGCCGCGCACATCCAGCCGCAATGCGCGCACATGCGACGGCGGGTGCGGCGCGCCGGCGTCGGCGTCGGTGTATTTTTCGTTCGGCATGGTCTGCGCGAAGACGATGCGCTTGCCTTTGGGCGAGATGTTCATGCCGAGAATCGCGCTGCCGTGCGGGAAGACATGCACCAGCGCGGGCGGCGCGCCGGCGCGCTCGGCGGTCTGCGGAAAGGCGCGGCGCAGGAGTTCCAGGTTGACCGGCTTGCCTTCGGGCGCGGTTTTCTGGCGGACTTCCTCCACCAGCGTAAACAGCGGCGCGGCCACCACCACGCTGCGCGCGCCGGATTCGGCGATGGGCAGACTGGCGTAAATCGCCGCGTCCACATTGACGCGCGCGATTTCCACGCCGCCGGTGGCGGTGGCGCGGATGTCGTAATGGCGGCTGATTTTGAAATCCACGCCCATGGCGAGCGGCGCGTCTCCGGTGGCCACGACCGCGCCGGTGGCGTCATACACTTCCAAAAACGCGCCGGCGGGTTCGGAGTCAATGAGCAAGTCGCCGGCGACCAAAGGCGCGGAGGGGCGCGCCGGGGCGGGCGCGGGGGCGGGGGTTTCTTCGGCGACTTCCTCCTCTTCTTCAATTACCGGGTCGGAACTTTCCGCGGCGGTTTTTGCGGGGGCCGGTTCGGGCCCGAAACGCAGCAAAAAGCGGCGCGTGCCGGGGCGGCGGCGCACCGGCGGCAAATCCTGAAAATCTCCGCGGGAAATGCGCCGGACGCTTTGCTCGCCGCCGTCGGGCGGGGTGGCGCGGATTTCGTAGAAGTCGTCGTATTGGAAATCCACCGGCACTTGAATCGGCGATGCGCCGCTGCGGGCGACGCCGTTTTGGCTGATGACCGTGACCTCGGCCGCGGTCGGCGCGGTTTCCACCAGCAAATTTCGCGGCGAGGTGCAGCCGGAAAGGAGCGCGAGCGCGGCCGCGGCGACGGCAATTTTGGGGGCGAATTTTCGGGGAGTCATGGAAGTTCCGGCGGCGGAAATTGACCGGGCGGATTTTAGCGCAGATTTCGGCGGAATAATCATTAAATAGCGGGGGGCGGGGTGGTATCATCGGCGGACGGCTGAGTGGCAGAGTGGTTATGCGACGGCCTGCAAAGCCGTGGATCTCGGTTCGATTCCGGGCTCAGCCTCCACTTTCTTCCCGACTTTTCCGCCGGACTTTTCATTTTCCACCGGACTTTTTAAGCCGACTTTTTCATGCCGAGTTTTCCGAAGACTTTTACCCCGGTTTCCCCGACGCGCCCGGGTGGCGGAACTAGGTAGACGCAAGGGACTTAAAATCCCTCGAGGGCAACCTCGTGCCGGTTCAAATCCGGCCCCGGGCACCACCCGCA
>JALCBG010000015.1:3645-17917 GCA_028066695.1 Gammaproteobacteria bacterium
AAAATCCATGACCGAAAAACGATTTATTTCGGCGCAGGAATTATTGGAGGATTCCTACCGCCTCGGCGCGCGCATCATCAACAGCGGCTTTCGCCCGGACTTTATCGTCGGCATTTGGCGCGGCGGCGCGCCGGTCGGCATCGCCGTGCAGGAAATGCTGGAGCATTTTGAAATTCCGACCGACCACATCAGCGTGCGCACCTCGCTCTACAAACAAATCGGCCGCCCGTCCGAGAGCGTGCGCGTGCACGGGCTCGGGTATTTGGTGCGCGAATTGAACGCGGAAAACCAACTGCTCATCGTGGACGATGTCTACGACTCGGGGCGCAGCATTGAGGCGGTCATCGCGCAATTGCGCGAGCGCACCCGGCGCAACACGCCGCAGCAAATCAAGGTGGCGACGCCGTGGTTTAAACCGCGCAGCAACGCCACCGAGCGCGTGCCGGATTTTTACCTGCACGAGACCGACAATTGGCTGGTGTTTCCGCACGAGGTGCAGGGGCTGGAGGACGCCGAAATCGCCCGCGGAAAGCCGGAAATCCATAAAATTATGCGGGACGCGCGGGGGTGAAACGGCAAAAAATGCCGGAAAATCGGTGAAAAAATAGCGCGAAAAAAGGCCTTGACAGCCGAAAAAATATCGTAAAAACGGCGGCGGCGGCCTCGCATGGCGGGGATATAATCCGCGCCCGGTTTTTCATATTCATGGGCGCGCCGCAATTTCGGGCGCGCCTCCCTCAACTCCTTAACCATGTTTCAGACGGGGTCTTCCCATGGCAGACGGCGACAAACAAGACGATGTGGATTTGGCATCCTTGCCGGACGACGAGTTGGTCGAGCAAATGCACGACGACCTCTATGACGGCCTGCGCGACGAAATCATGGAGGGCACCAAGATTTTGCTGGGGCGCGGCTGGGGCGCGAGCAAGGTGCTGGACGAGGCGCTGGTGGAAGGCATGCGCATAGTCGGCATTGATTTTCGCGACGGCATTTTGTTCGTGCCGGAGGTGCTGATGTCGGCGAACGCCATGAAAGGCGGCATGGAAATTCTGCGCCCGCTTCTGGCCGAGACCGGCGCGAAACCGATCGGCAAAATGGTCATCGGCACGGTCAAAGGCGACATTCACGACATCGGCAAAAACCTGGTGGCGATGATGATGGAAGGCGCGGGGTTTGAGGTGATCAACCTCGGCATTGACAATCCGGTGGAAAACTATCTGGAAGCGCTGGAAGAACACAAGCCGGACATTCTCGGCATGTCGGCGCTTTTGACCACGACCATGCCGTATATGAAAGTGGTGATCGACACCATGGTGGAGAAGGGAATTCGCAACGACTACATCGTGCTGGTCGGCGGCGCGCCGCTGAACGAGGAGTTTTCGCAGGCGATCGGCGCCGACGCCTATTGCCGCGACGCGGCCGTGGCGGTGGAAATCGCGACCGCGAAGGTCGCCGAGAAACGCGCCGCCTGAGCGCGGCGGACATGAAAATGAGCGCGGGTGCGGAGGAGGCGCGCGTGCTGGTCATCGCATGCGGCGCGCTCGCGCATGACTTGGTGCGGGTGCGCCAGGCGAACCGCTGGGAGCACCTGGACATTCAATGCCTGCCGGCCGAACTGCACAACCGCCCGGAGCAGATCGCCCCGGCGGTGCGCGAAAAAATCCGCGCGGCGCGCGCCACGCATAAAAATATTTTCGTCGCCTACGCCGACTGCGGCAGCGGCGGCGCGCTGGACCGCATCCTGCAGGAGGAAAAAGTGGAGCGGCTGCCGGGCAGCCACTGCTACGAATTTTTCGCCGGCGCGAAAAAGTTCAATGAGTTGCACAACGCCGAACTCGGCACTTTTTACCTGACCGATTTTCTCGCGCGAAATTTCCGGCGCATCATCGTGCGCGGACTCGGCATAGACCGCCACCCGGAACTGCGCGAGGTGTATTTTTCCAACTACAAAAAACTGGTGTTTCTGGATCAAAGCGGCGCGCCCGAACTCGCGGCCGAGGCCGAGGAGGCCGCGCGTTTTCTCGGGCTCGCGTATGAACATGTGCCGACCGGAGACGCCGAGTTCGCGGCCGCATTGCGCCCGGTCGCGCCGCCGGTAGCAACTTAACCGCGCTTAATTTCCCATGCCGTCTCCGAAAATCATCACCGTGTATTGGCGCGCGATTCCGGCGCAGGTCATCGCCAAACGCGGCCGCGAAAGCGTCAAGGCGCAGTTGTCGCAGCGTTTTCACGACGCGATTGACCGCGCCGCGATGCGCGCCGGCAAGGGAAGTTCGGACGCCTACCTCGCCGACTGGAAGCGCGTCAACGCCGAGTGCGGCGAGGATTTGCAGGCGGAAGTGGATGCGGCCGCGGCGCGGCTGGAAGGCGAATACGACGACGCGCGCCTGCTCGCGCTGATTCGCAACAAAGGCGACGAGCCGGACGCATAAACGCGCGGCGCGCGCATCCCGCTTAATTCCCCGGTGAAAACCGCCGCAACCACAACCGCGGCATGCGACACGCATGCGCAACTCGCCGCTTTCGCGCGCGATTTCAGCGTGGAAACCACGCCGGCCGGCGACGCGAAAATCGGCGACTACCGCGCGCATCTGCCGGCCGGAACCACGGTCGCCATCACCCACCTGCCCGGCGCCGAAATCCGAGACAGCGTGCGCGTCGCCGCGCGTTTGCGGCGCGAGGGATTTGAGCCGGCGCCGCATCTGGCCGCGCGATCGCTGAAAAGTGAGGCCGAATTCGCCGACTTTTTGGCGCGCCTTTCCGGCGAGGCCGATGTGCGCCACGCGGTCGCGCTCGCCGGCGCGCCGCCCAAACCGCTGGGGCCTTTTGACAGCAGCATGGCGCTACTGGAAACCGGGCTGCTGGACAAGCACGGCATCACCACCATCGGCGTCGCCGGCCACCCCGAAGGCAGTCCCGACATTTCCGACGAATTGCTCGCCGAGGCGCTGCAATTAAAAAACGATTTCGCCGAGCGCAGCGGCGCGAACATGTATATCGCCACGCAGTTTGTGTTTGAAGCCGCGCCGCTCATCGCCTGGGACAAGGCGATTCGCGACTCCGGAAACCGCCTGCCGATTCACGCCGGCATTCCGGGGCCGGCCTCGCTGAAAACGCTGCTCGGCTACGCGCGCGCATGCGGCATCGGCGCCTCCATGCGTTTTTTGACGCGCCAGGCGCGCAATGTGGCGAAACTGATGACGCTGTCCACGCCCGACCAATTGTTGCTGGACCTCGCCCGCCACCGCGCGCGCGACCCCGAATGCGGCGTCACCCACGCGCATTTTTATCCGCTCGGCGGCCTGCGCCGCACCGCGCATTTCGTGCGCGCGCTCGCCGAAGGCGAGTTTGTCGTCACCGCCGAAAGCGCGTTAAAATTAAACGCGCCCCTCCCCTAACTCCTCCCCGCGCCGCAAAACCCATGACCGACACCGTCCTCTCCTCGGCCAACGCCGAAGTAAAAATCGGCTTCGGCCGCCCGTTCGTCATCATCGGCGAGCGCATCAACCCGACCGGGCGAAAAATTCTCGCCGAGGAAATGAAAACCGGCGACTACTCGCGCGTGGAATCCGACGCGCGCGCGCAAATCGCGGCCGGCGCCGACATGCTGGATGTCAACGCCGGCATTCCGCTCGCCGACGAGCCGCGCATTCTGGCCGAGTCCATTCGGCTGGTGCAGTCCATCACCGACGCGCCGCTTTCCATTGACTCGTCCATAGTCGCCGCGCTGGAAGCCGGGCTGGAGGCGTATGAAGGCAAGCCGCTGTTGAACTCGGTCACCGGCGAGGAGGAGCGGCTGGAGTCGGTACTGCCGCTGGTCAAAAAATACGGCGCGGCCGTGGTCGCGATTTCCAACGACGAGGCCGGCATTTCGGAAAACCCGGACGAACGTTTTGCGGTCGCGAAAAAAATCGTGGAGCGCGCCGCCGATCACGGCATTCATTATTCGAATGTGGTTGTGGACCCGCTGGTCATGCCGGTCGGCGCGGTGAACAGCGCCGGGCGGCAGGTGCTGGACCTGGTCAAGCGCCTGCGCGAGGAACTCAAAGTCAATACCACCTGCGGCGCCTCCAATTTCAGTTTCGGCATTCCCAACCGCAAGGGCATGGACGGCGTGTTTTTGTCCATGGCGATCGCCGCCGGCATGACTTCGGCGATCACCAATCCGCTGCACGAGGAAGTCATGCAGTCGGTGATGGGCGCGAATGTGGTCACCGGAAACGACGCCAACTGCGCGAAGTGGCTGAAAAAATACCGCCAGCCGGCCGAAGAAGGCGCGGCGCGCGGCGGACGCGAAGGACGGCGGCGGCGGCGCGCGCGGGAATAGCCGAACCGCGCCGGCATGCCCGACACCGTCCAAGTCGTCTTCACCCCGTCCGGCAAGCGCGGGCAAATCGCGGCCGGAAAAAGCGTGCTGGAGGCGGCGCAGCAACTCGGCGTGGATCTGGACACGGTGTGCGGCGGGCGCGGCCTGTGCGACCGCTGCCAAATCGACCTGAGCGCCGGCGAGTTCGCCAAGTTCGGCATCACCTCCGACCCGTCGCATTTGTCGCCGCCGAGCGCGGCCGAGCGCGAGTTTTTCGGCGCGGACGCAAAACCGCAACGCCGCCTCGGCTGCCAGGCGAAACTGCTCGGCGACGCGGTCATAGACATTCCGCCGGAAAGCCAGGCGCACCGGCAGGTGGTGCGAAAGCGCGCCGATGTGCATGGCATCACATTGGGGCCGGCGGTGCGGCTGCATTACGCCGAAGTGCCCGAGCCGAACATGCACGAGCCGAGCGGCGATTTGCAGCGGCTTTTGGACGCGCTGGAATTTGAATGGGGCCTGCGCGATTTGCATTGCGATTTTCATGTGCTCGCGGCGCTGCAGCCGGCGCTGCGCGAGGGCAAATGGAAAGTCACCGCGGCGGTGCATGCCGAACGCGATGTCATCGGCGTGTGGCCCGGCCTGAAATCCGAGGCGTTCGGCGTCGCCGTGGATGTCGGCTCCACCACCATCGCCGCGCATCTGTGCGACTTGGTCAGCGGCGAAGCGCGCGCCGCCGGCGGGCGCATGAATCCGCAAATCCGCTTCGGCGAAGATTTGATGAGCCGCGTCTCCTACGCGATGATGAACCCGGGCGGCGAGGCCGACATGACGCGCGCGGTGCGCGAGGCGCTGCAGGGGTTAATAGAAGAGGTCGCGGGCGAAGCGAAAGTCGCGCCCGAAGATATTCTGGATTTGGTGCTGGTCGGCAATCCGGTCATGCATCATTTGCTGCTCGGCATCAACCCGGTGGAGTTGGGCGGCGCGCCGTTTGCGCTGGCCACCGACGCGGCGGTGACCGCGCGCGCGAGTGATTTGGAGTTGCGCGTTCACCCCGGCGCGCGCGCTTATCTACTGCCGTGCATCGCCGGGCATGTCGGCGCCGACGCCGCGGCCGCGACGCTTTCCGAGGCGCCGCATGCGCGCGAGGAAATCACGCTGGTGGTGGATGTCGGCACCAATGCCGAGTTGGTGCTCGGCAATTCGCACAGGATGGTCGCGGCCTCCAGCCCGACCGGGCCGGCGTTTGAGGGCGCGCAAATCAGCGGCGGACAGCGCGCCGCGCCCGGCGCGATAGAGCGCGTGCGCATTGACCGCGAAACGCTGGAGCCGCGCTTTCGCGTCATCGGCTGCGAAGCATGGTCGGATGAAAAATCCTTCGCGGAAAACGCGCAAGTCACCGGCATCTGCGGCTCCGGCATCATTGAAGTCATCGCCGAATTGTTTCTCGCCGGCGTCATCAAATCGGACGGCGTGATAGACGGCGCGGCCGCGGAAAAAAGCGCGCGGGTTTTGCCCGACGGAAAAACCTGGTGTTATTTGCTGCACAGGGACGAAAAGAAAAAAGACTCGCCGCTCATTCGCATCACGCAAAACGATGTGCGCGCGATTCAACTGGCCAAAGCCGCGCTCTACGCCGGCGCGCGCCTGCTGATGGACAAACTCGGCATTGAAAAACTGGAGCGCATTCGCCTCGCCGGCGCATTCGGCGCGCACATAGATGTCAAATACGCGATGGTGCTCGGCATGATTCCCGACTGCGAACTCGCGCATGTCACTTCCGCCGGCAACGCCGCCGGCGCCGGCGCGATCATCACCCTGCTGGACAAAACCGCGCGGCTGGAAATTGAAGACACCGTCCGCCGCATTGAAAAAATTGAAACCGCGATAGAGCCGAAGTTTCAGGAGCACTTCGTGGACGCGCTCGCCATCCCGCACAAAAGCGCGGCGTATGAAAATCTCAGGAAGGAGGTGGATTTGCCGGCGCCGTCAATGGGCGCGGACGGCGAAGCAAGCGGCCGCCCGCGGCGGCGTTCGCGGCGGAGGAACTAGCGCGAGAGTTCGGAAAAATGCGGGTCCATTTCAGTGAAGTGCGAGCAGGCATCTTTCAATTCCTGCGACGCGTGCTGCCAGAAAATCACATGCACTTCAAAGCCGCGCCGCATCAAACTTCGCACCGCCGGCACATGATCTCCGTCTCCGGCGACCAGCACGAACCGGTCTTTTGACTTGTCCGCCTTCTCGTAGGAATCTTCCAGCATCGCCGCGACGATGCCGGTGTCGATTTTTTTCTCCTTGTTGTCCGGATTTCGGTCCTCAATCACCAATTCAAAACCGGCTGATTTGGCGACCGCCCACAGCGAATCGTTGGGCGGCGGACGCGACCCGAACAACACCGCGCGCTCGGCGCCCGAATTGCCGTTTTTCGAGATGAAGTGATACAACTTGCCGAAATCCAGCCGGTAACTGGAATCAAAAATCCGGCGGCGATTGGCATCCTGCATGTCGAGCGCATAGCCATTCTTGACCGCCGCCACGCGCTGCCCTTCGATAAAGACATTTGAGTTGTCGACATAGATGAATTTTGCCATTTCTGCTCTCCCGGCATGCAACTGCCCGCCCGGCGCATTATACCCGGGAATGCGCGCCGCTAAAAACTCGCGTCCGCGAAAGACGATTTGCGCTTTTCCATGAAGTCGCGCAGCCCTTCGTCAATGCCCGGGTCCAGCGGCGGCGGCGCGTATTCCTGCAGCATTTTTTGCGACAACTCGTGGGCGCGGTGCGCGGCGTCTTTTGCGCCGTCGGCCTGCCACTGTTCAAAACTGTTGTTGTCGGCGATGGCCGAGCGGTAGAACGCGGTTTTGAAGTTGCGCTGGGTGTGCGCGCAGCCGAGGAAGTGGCCGCCGGGGCCGACTTCGCGAAGCGCGTCCAGCGCCTGGCCGTTTTCGGACAAATCAAAACCGCCGGCGAACACCTGCATCATTCCGCACTGGTCGGCGTCCATCACCAGTTTTTCGCAGCAGGTCGCAAGGCCGCCCTCCAGCCAGCCGGCCGCGTGCAGCATGAAATTGACGCCGGCGAGAACCCCCGGCAGCAAAGTGTGCGCGCTTTCAAACGCGGCCTGCGCGTCCGGAAGTTTGGACGCGCACAATGAGCCGCCGCTGCGAAACGGAACGCCGAGCCGGCGCGCGAGCGCGGCCGCGCCGTTCAGCACCAGCGCCGGCTCCGGCGTGCCGAAAGTCGGCGCGCCCGACTGCATGGAAATGGAACTGGCGAAAGTGCCGAAGATGACCGGCGCGCCGGCGCGCACCAATTGCGTGAACGCCATGCCGGCCATCGCCTCGGCCAGGATTTGCGCGAGCGTGCCGGCCGCGGTCACCGGCGACATCGCGCCGGCCAAAATGAACGGCGAAATCACCGTCCCCTGGTTGTTGCGCGCATACACCTCGGCCGCGCCGAGCATGCTCTCGTCAAAAGTCATCGGCGAGTTGGCGTTGATCAGGTTGACCAGCACCGCGTTTTTGTCGACGAATTCCCCGCCGAACACGATGCGGCACATTGCCACGCTGTCCTCGGCGCGCTCGGGATGCGTGACCGAGCCCATGAACGGCTTGTCGCTGTATTTGATGTGCGAATAGACCATGTCAAAGTGGCGCTTGTTGACCGGCAGGTCGGTCGGCTCGCACACGGTGCCGCCGGAGTGGTGCAGCGACGGCAGCATGTAGGCGAGTTTGACGATGTCCTGAAAATCCGAAATCTTCGCGTAGCGCCGCCCCTCCTTGAAATCGCGGATGAAAGGCGGCCCATAAACCGGCGCGAACACCGTGTGCTTGCCGCCGATCATCACGCTGCGCGCCGGGTTGCGCGCCTTTTGCTCAAACTCGCGCGGCGCCGAGTCGCGAATGATTTTGCGGCACATGCCGGGCGCAAAACGGACGCGATCGCCGTCAATCTCGGCGCCGGCTTCCTTGAACAATTTCAGCGCGGGCGGGTACTGAAAGTTGATGCCGATTTCGGCGAGGATGGCGTCGGCGTTTTTTTCTATCAGCGCCAGTCCCTCTTCGCCGAGCAACTCGTATTCGGGGATGGCGCGGGTGATGTAGGCCGGCGCGGACGGCGCGGCGGATTCGGCCGCGGCCTGGCGCGCGCGGCGGCCGCCGCGTTTTTTGCGCGCGGTGGGGTTTTCGGAATCGGACATGGGCGGGGACGGGGGTTCGGGTTGTCGGGGGAACGGACCGCCTAGTATGCGCGTATTGCGCGCGCGCGGCAAGCGGTTTTTGCGAATCGGCTACAATTCCGCCGCGCAACCACCCCGCCCGCACCCGTGCCCTCCTCGCCCGCCTCCGCCCCGATCACCGACGGCGCCCGGCTCTACCGCCGCCTGCTCGGCCATGTTTGGCCCTACAAATGGGTGTTCGCGCTCGCCATTCTCGGCATGCTGACCGCCGCGGCCGGCGACGGAATCATCGTTGCCATGCTCAAGCCGATCATAGATCAGGGCTTCGTCGACCGCGACGCCGCGTTCATTAAATGGGTGCCGCTGTTTTTGCTGGCGCTCGGGCTGGCGCGCGCGGTCGGCAATTTCATAGACACCTACTGCATGAGCTGGGTGGCGCGCCGCGTGATT
Organism: Gammaproteobacteria bacterium; assembly: GCA_028066695.1. GTDB lineage: Bacteria > Pseudomonadota > Gammaproteobacteria > Arenicellales > Poriferihabitantaceae > JAHRAW01. The sequence goes on from JALCBG010000015.1 coordinate 12,579, forward strand.
CAAGATTTGCGCCAGGCGATGTTTGAGCGCCTGCTGCGCGCGCCGGCCGAGTTTTACGACCGCACCGCAAGCGGCGATTTGGTGTCGCGCCTGACGCATGACGTGGAACAAATCGCCGACGCCAGCACCGGCGCATGCCGCGTGCTGTTTCGCGACTCGGTCAAGTCGGCGATATTGCTCGGCTGGATGTTTTACCTGAGTTGGAAACTCTCGCTGCTGTTCGTGGTCATCATTCCGCTGGCCGCGCTCATCTTCAAGATGACGGTGATGCGCTTTCGCGAAATCAGCGCGCGTTTTTTGGAGAGCATCGGCGAGATCACGCACATCGCCAAGGAGGCGCTGCTCGGCCACCGCGCGGTGAAAATTTTCGGCGCGTATGAACAGCAGCGGCGCGAGTTTTTGCGCGCCAACAATTACCACCGCCAGCAGACCATGAAGCGCGCCACGGTAACCGCCGCGAGCGTGCTGCTCACCGTGTTTCTCGCCGGCGCCGGCGTCGCCGGAGTGATCTGGGCGGCGCTCGGCCAGGACATCACGCCCGGGGTTTTTTCCTCCTACATCGCGGCGATGATCATGATGACCAAGCCGGTGCGCAATTTGTCCGAGGTGAATCTGAGCATTCAAACCGGAGTGGTCGGCGCGAATTCCATTTTTCGCACCATTGACATGGAGCAGGAGAAAGACCTCGGCACCGCCGAACTCAAAAATGTGCGCGGCGATGTGCGTTTTGACGATGTCTCCTTTCGCTACGCGCGCGAGGGCATGCCGGTGCTGCGCGATGTGTCGTTTGAAATCAAGGCCGGCGCCACGGTCGCGCTGGTCGGCGCTTCGGGCAGCGGCAAATCCACCATCGCCTCATTGCTGCTGCGGTTTTATTCGCCGCTGAAAGGCGCGATCAGTATTGACGGCATGCCGCTGGAATCGCTGACGCTGGAATCGCTGCGCGCGCACACCGCCATCGTCACGCAGGAAATCATTTTGTTTGACGACTCCATCCGCAACAACATCGCCTACGGCGAGGAGGGCGAAATTGACGCGGAGAAATTAAAAAAGGCGGCCGAGGCCGCGCGCGTCAATGAATTCGCCGGGACCATGCCGAACGGGCTGGACACATTGGTCGGCGAGCAGGGCGTGCGCCTTTCCGGCGGGCAGCGCCAGCGCATCGCCATCGCGCGCGCGCTTTACAAGGACGCGCCGATTTTGATCATGGACGAGGCGACCTCGTCGCTGGATTCGGATTCCGAGCGGCACATTCAGGCGGCGATTGCGCGGCTGGTAAAAAACCGCACCTCGCTGATCATCGCGCACCGCCTGTCCACGATTGAAAGCGCCGATGTGATTTTGGTGCTGGAAAACGGCCGCATCGCGCAGCGCGGCAGCCACGCCGAATTGCTGGCGCAGCCGGGCATTTACGCCAACCTGCAGGCCGCGCAGCACGCCGCCCCGGACGAACACGCCGCGCCGGCGAAAAGCGGCGCCGCGCCAGTCTGATGTTGCGCGAATTGCGCCGCGGCTGGCGGCGGCCGCGCTGGCGAAACCGGCTGGCCTATCCGCTTTCACTTTTGTATGCCGGGCTGATGCGCGCGCGCGCGCAGGCCTACCGCCGCGGACTGCTGCGCAGCCGGCGGGTCGCCGCGACGGTGGTCGTGGTCGGCAACCTCACGGTCGGCGGCGCCGGCAAAACGCCGCTGGTCATCGCGCTGGCGCGCGCCTGCAAAGCGCGCGGCATGAACCCCGGCGTCATCGCGCGCGGCTACCGCGCCGAGCGCAAACATGGAACGGGCGCGCGCGAAGTCGCCGACGGCATGAGCGCGCGCGAAGTCGGCGACGAGCCGCTGTTGATTTTTCGCAGTTGCCGCGTGCCGGTCGCGGTCGGGCGCAGCCGCGCGCAAAGCGCGCAACTTTTAATTGACAAACACCGCTGCGACATCGTCATCAGCGACGACGGTTTTCAGCATCTGGCGCTGCGCCGCGACCTGGACATCGTGGTCATTGACGGCGAGCGCCGCTTCGGCAACAACTGGTGCCTGCCGGCCGGCCCGCTGCGCGAGCCGCCGTCGGCGCTGGCGCGCGCCGACATGGTCGTGGTCAACGGCGCCGGCGCGCGCAACGGCGAGTTTTCATTGGAGGCGCGCATTGAACACGCGGTGCAAATCGGCGGCGGCCGCCCGGAACGCGCGCTCGGCGAATTCAAGGGCGCGCGCGTGCACGCGGTCGCCGGCACCGGCAACCCGGGGCGTTTTTTCCGGCAACTGCGCGCGCACGGCATGGAAGTGGTGCCGCACCCCTTCCCCGACCACCACCACTTCGCCGCGGCCGATTTGGATTTCGCCGGCGGCACGGTGCTTCTGACCGAGAAAGACGCGGTCAAGTGCGAGCCGCTGATAGCCGCCGGCGCGGCGCGCGGCGCGTATTGGACGGTGCCGCTGCTGCTGACGCCGCCGCCTGCATTGCTGCGCGCGGTTTTTGACCGGATAGAGCGATGCGCTTCCACGTAATCATTCCGGCGCGCTACGCCTCGCGGCGGCTGCCGGGCAAGGCGCTGCTGGACATCGGCGGCAAGCCGATGATCGGCCGCGTGATTGAATGCGCGCAGCGAAGCGAGGCCGAGTCGGTGGCGGTGGCGACCGACGACGAGCGCATCGCCGACGCGGCGCGCGAGTTCGGCGCGAAGGCGGTGATGACTTCGCGCGAGCACAATTGCGGCGCCGAGCGCATTGACGAGGCCGCCGACGCGCTGGAACTGGACGACCGCGACATCATCGTCAATGTGCAGGGCGACGAGCCGGACATGCCGGCCGCGCTGATTGACCAGGTGGCGCGGCTGATCGCGCAAAAACCGCTCGCTTCCATGGCGACCGCGGCCGCGCCACTGAACGCGGCGCAATTGCGGCAGCCGTCGGTGGTCAAGGTGGTCTGCGACCGCGACGGTTACGCGCTGCTTTTCAGCCGCGCCGCGGTTCCGTGGACTTCCGGCGAAGACATTAGTGGGAGCGGCGGCGGCGCCGACATCGCCCGCCGCCACCTCGGAATCTACGCCTACCGCCGCGAATACCTGCGGCGCTTCACCAAAATGGGCGGCTGCGAATTGGAGCGGCGCGAGAAATTGGAGCAATTGCGCGCGCTGTGGCACGGCGACAAAATCGCCTGCGCCGACGCGGTGGAGGCGCCGTCGGCCGGGGTGGACACCCGCGCCGACCTGGAGCGCGTCCGCAGAAATTTCGCCTAGGGGCTTGCATTCGCGGCGCGCATGCGCTATGCTCGCCGGTCCGTTCGGGGGGCGACCCGCGCCGCCCGGACATTTTTCCCGCCCATTTTCCCGCACCGATGAAAACCTTCACCGCCAAAAAAGACACGCTGCGCCGCGACTGGTTCGTGGTGGACGCCGAGAACAAAGTGCTCGGCCGTCTCGCCACGCAAATCGCGCACCGCCTGCGCGGCAAGCACAAGCCGGAATACACCCCGCATGTGGACGGCGGCGACTACATCGTGGTCATCAACGCCGGCAAGGTCGCGGTCACCGGCAACAAGGCGCTGGACAAGCGCTACCACCACCACACCGGCCACCCCGGCGGCATCAAGGAAATTTCCTTTCAGGAAATGATGGCAAAGCACCCGACGCGCGCGCTGCGGCACGCGGTGCGCGGAATGTTGCCGCGCAACAAACTCGGGCGCGCGATGCTGGCGAAATTAAAGGTCTATGCCGGCGCCGAGCACTCGCACCAGGCGCAGCAGCCGAAACCGCTGAAACTTTGAAATCCTGCGGGGTATAATCTCCCGCACAACGCACCTCAACCCAGAGCACTTCCATGAACCAAGCGCACCGCGGCACCGGCCGCCGCAAATCCTCCACCGCGCGCGTCTATTTGCGGCGCGGCAGCGGCCGCATCACCGTCAACAAACAGCCGCTGGAAAAATATTTCGGGCGCAAGACCGCGCACATGATCGTCCGCCAGCCGCTGGAATTGGCGCAGATCACCGATTTGGATGTGACCGCGCTGGTGGACGGCGGCGGCAACAGCGGCCAGGCCGGCGCGATTCGGCACGGCATCGCGCGCGCGCTGATCGCCTACGACGAAAATCTTCGCGCGCCGCTGCGCAAGGCCGGCTTCGTCACGCGCGACGCGCGCGCGGTGGAGCGCAAAAAATTCGGCCTGCACAAAGCGCGCAAGCGGCCGCAGTATTCCAAGCGGTAATTTCCGGCCCGCGACCCAAGCGCGCCGCCGATTTGGGGGATCGTCTAGCGGTAGGACAGCGGACTCTGACTCCGCCGGCGGGGGTTCGAATCCCTCTCCCCCAGCCACCCCGCCCCGCATCATGAAACACCGCAAAACCGCCGCCGCACAGGCCGCACTGGGCATGTTTCTCGCGCTGTGCTGCGCAATCGCGGCGGCGCCGGCCGCGGCCCAAAACGACTTTGAGCGCTTCATCGGCGCCTACCGCGGCAGCGCGCAGGTGGACGGCGCGCGCCGCGACATGAGCGTGCGCATTCGCGCGATGGAAGGCGGCTTTGAAGTCAATTGGAAATCGGTCAGCCACAAAAGCGGCGGCCGCCTCAAGGAAAAGGAATACACCATCGGTTTTCGCCCGACCGGCCGCGCCGGCATTTATTCCTCGGCGATGGGCGTCAATGTGTTCGGCAACCCGGTGCCGCTGGACCCGATGAAAGGCGACCCGTATGTCTGGAGCCGCATCAGCGGCAACACGCTCACGGTGTTTTCGCTTTTGATAGACGACGACGGCGGCTATGAAATGCAGCAATACAACCGCGCGCTCGCCGACGGCGGCCTGCGCCTGGAATACCGCCGCATCCGCAACGGCGAAAAACTGAAGGACATTCGGGTGTTTTTGGAGAAGCAGTAACGCCCGGCATTTTCCGCGGCGATTTTTCTTCCCGCCATTTTCCGCGGCGAAAATCTCCGCGAAAAATCGCCGCGGCTGTTTTCGCCGCCGTTTTTGGAAATTACGGCAGCAATTCCTCAATGTTGGAAATCACCGTCGCTTCCGCGGTGCCGCTCATGCGGGTGGTGATTCCGTCGCCGGCGCGCATGCCGAGCAAATACCGCGTCAGCATGATGCCGTCGGCGAGGGTCGTTCCGTTTGCGCCGTCCAGGTCCAAACTGCCCAGTTGCACGCCGTCGCGAATTTTTGCGGCGATGCCGGCCGCGTCCAAAGTCGCGCCCTGCGCGGCCAGACCGGCGGTCAATTCCTCGCCGCGCGCGCCGGCCAAATAGCGCGCGATCAGCACGCCGTCTTTCCAGTCCGCACCGTCCGCGCCGTCCACATTCGGGTTAAAAGTATCGCGGATCAAAATTTCGGCGGCGCCGAAATCCACGGAG
>JALCBG010000015.1:18017-25794 GCA_028066695.1 Gammaproteobacteria bacterium
CCGCGGAAATCGCCGGGCGGCGGCAAAAGCGGTATATTTTGCAGCCGCATCAACACCTCGGAGGCGTGCCATGTCGCCCGCTGCTTTCCTCCCGCCGTTTTCCCGCCCGAGCGGCGCGCCGGGCATTTTCCGTCGGCAATTTTCGCGCGCACTCGCGTTTGCCGCGGCCGCGCTCCTTCTGGCATTGGCCGGCCCGGCGCAGGCGCAGCAGCGCAACGACGACGCGACTCTGAGCGCGCTCGGCGAATCGGCCGGAACGCTGTCGCCGGAATTTGATCCGCGCGTGCTTCGCTACACGCTGTCGCTTTCCGGCATGCCGGCCGCGGTCTCGTTCGCGCCCACGCCGTCGGTCGCCGGCGCGGTCGTCACGGTAAACGGCGCCGCGGTCACCGACGCCACGCCGCGCATCATCGTCGGACTGAAAAGCGCGACCGGCGACATCGCCACCATTGTGGGCACCGCGCTGGACGGCAAAACCATGCGAACTTACACGGTGCGCGTCTTTCGCGAGACGCTGCCGGCGAAAATGACGCTCACCGCGACGCCAATCGCCAGCGGAGTGCGGGTGTCGTGGGAAGCCGATCGCGCCGCCCATCCGCCGATTAGCTCCCATGACATGAGCTTCCGCGAGGTGAAAAATCCGCGGGGCCCATGGCTGCAGGTCGCCGGAACTTTTGAAGCGGGTTCCACCAACTTTTCCTACAACGGCTTTCAGAATGTGGTCGATTTCGACTCCACCGCGCTCAGCGACAGCACCGACTACGAAGTGCGAATGCGCGCCGTCAATTCCGCCGGCGCCGGCGCCTGGAGCGAGCCGGTGACTTTTCGGCCGCTCGCCGCCGACGCCATAAGCCCGCCGCGAGCGCCGAGCCAATTGAGTCTCACCGTGCGCGATCGCGCGCTCATCGCCAACTGGCCGGCCGGAAACTTCTCCGGACGCATCGGCTATCGTTTGCGCTGGCGCGAGGCGCGCGACGGCGCCAACTGGCAGGGGGAATCCGGCGACGACGACGAAGGCCAATTCATTTCCGGCGCGGAAAGCGACATGTATTTCATCACCGGGCTGACCAACGAAACCGAATATGTGGTGCAGGTCGCCTCGGCGCACACCGCGGTCATCTCGGCTTTCGCAACCGAGGCGCGCGCCACGCCGACCCGCCGCGCTTCGCCGCCGCCGGCCGCGCCGGTCTTTCCGACCCAGGAGGAAGTCGGGGCGCTGGGCGACGGCATCACGCTGCGCTGGAATCCGCCGGACGACGACGGCGGCGCCGAAATCACCGGCTACCGCGTCCGCTGGCGCGCGGCCGGCCCGCCGCTCGGCGCGTGGAACGACGAAGAGGGCGTCCTTTCCGACAGCGTGAACCGGGTCTACCGCATCGCGCCCCTCGCCGCCGGCAACTACCAAGTGCAGATTGCGGCGGTCAATTCGGCCGGCCGCGGCCGCTGGTCGGAGTCGGTCTCGGAGGAGGTCACCAACGCAACCCCCACGCCCGGCGCCTCCGACCTTACGCGACTTTCCATCACCGACGAAGACGGCAATCCCGTGGAGATTTCCCCGGCCTTTGCGGGCACCACGCGTTTATACAGCGCAATGGTCGGCGCGGATGTCGGCGCCATTCGCATCAGCGCCGATGTGGGCGCGCTTCTCTACAAATCGCCCGACAAGGTTTTCGGCTCCGGCGATCTCATCCCGCTCCTGCCCGGCATCACCCGCATTGACATCGGCCGGCGGGCGCTTGGCTCGCAAATTCTGTCGCGCTATTTCCTGAGCGTCACGCGCGCCGCGCCGCCGGGAAAACCGGAGGCGCCCGAAGTGCGCGCCGTCTCCGAGACCTCGCTGGAAGTGTCGTGGAGCGAGCCGCGGCAGGGCTCGGCGGCGCTGACCGTCTACCATGTGCGCTGGCGCGCCGCGGCGCGCGGCGGCGTCGCCGCCGGAAAGTGGCGAAACGAAGCCGGCGACAGCGACGACGGGCAGGAGATCGCGGACGGCGCCGATGCGAGGCGTTACACCATCGCCCAACTGACCGAAGGCGTCCCCTACGACGTGCAGGTGCGCGCGCAAAGCGAAATCGGCGCCGGCGCGTGGTCGGACTCGGTCACCGCCACTCCGGCCTCCACCGACGCCGCGTTAAGTTCGCTCGCGATTTCCGGGCAGGCGCTGCTGGCGCCGCCGGTGTTTGACGCGGACACATTGACCTACCGCGCCTACTTTGACCGCTCGGCCAGCAGCATTAATGTGCGCGCGCGCAGCGCGCATTCGGGGGCGAGCGTCTCCGCCGAGGGGCGCGATGTCGCGCCGGGCCAGACCGTCACGCTGCCGCTGGTTCAAAACGGCGTCAAGAACATTGAAGTGACGGTCACCGCGGCCGACGGAAACACCGTCCGCGTCTACCGCATTGAGGCGAACCACCGCCCGGCGCCGCCGCGCGATTTTGAAACGCGCCCCGAGCGTTTCAACCGCGCGCCCTCCATCGCCCTGCAATGGCGGCCGGGCGCGACTTCCTTCGGCAATGACGCCGGCGGCGTCCATGTGAAACGCGCCGACACCGCTGCCTGGCCCTCCGACGATTCGGCGGCCGATTCGCTGCCGTCCGGAGTCGCGCTTTCCGGCGGAGACGCACTCGCGAACGGCGTCTATTCGGCGCGGCTGACCGGCATTACGCCCGAGACCGCCTACGATGTGCGCGTCGCCGGCGCATACACCGCGAGCAATCTTCGCGTCGGCGGGGCGTTTTCCGAAATCAAACGGGTGACCGCCGGCGCGCTGGTGGTGCCGCCGGGTCCGCCGCGGCGAATCAGCGTCAGCAATTATTCGGTGTCCGCGCCCAACCCGAACGGAAACCGCGACTACGCGCTGTATCTGGACTGGGATGCGCCGGCCGACGACGGCGGCGGCACGCTCTCCTACAAAGTGCGCGCGCGGCGGGGGAATATTCCGTTCGCGGCCGCGGAGCCCACCACCAGTTCCGACTACGCCTACACCACTTTTGACGACGAGGAGTTCCTCATCGTGACCGTGCAAATCTCGTCCGCCACCGAAGCCGGCAGCAGCGCGCCGCTGCAGATCTCCGCCTTTATGAGCGCGGGGCAACTGGACCTGACGCCGGGCTCGCCGCAGAATCTCCAAGTGACCACGGCCGCCGATGGGCTGTCGCTGCAGTGGAGCGCGCCCGCGCCCGCGCCGCGCGCCGACGGGCTGCCGGCCGACCAGCCGCCGAACTATCTGGTGCGCTGGGGGCGGGGGGAAAATCCGCAAACCTGGCTCAACCCCGGCGGCGCAAACGGCCTCGGAGTCACCACGGCGACCTCGCACACCATCACCGGACTGAGCGCCGGGCTGCACACCGTGCAGGTCATCGCCAACAACCGCGCCGGCGACAGCCTCGCCTGGACTTCGGCGACCGTCCGCGTCGGCGAGATCACCCGGCCCGGCGCGCCGCAAAACCTCGCGCTGAGCCGCCCGTCGGCCGACGACGCGTTGACCGCGAGTTGGCAGCCGCCCGCGGACGACGGCAACGGCGTGCTGTCCTATGCGCTGCGCTGGGCGCAAGTTCCGGACCTTGCGACCTGGCTCAACACCGGCGGCGCCGGCGGCGAAAACATCGGCGCCGGCCTTTCGTACACGATTGAGAATCTGGCCGACGGCACCTACGCGGTGCAGGTCGCCGCGGTCAATTCCGCCGGCGCCGGTCCGTTCACCGCGGCCGCCACCAAGGTCACCGGGTCGGAGCCGCCCGGAACGCCGCGGGGCCTCGCGCTCAGCCGCGGGCAAAACACCGGCGAAATCGTGCTGCGCTGGCAGCCGCCCGACGACGAAGGGCGCGGCGGCGCGCTGTCCTACGCGCTGCGCTGGGCGCGCGGCGAGGGCTCGAGCGCGTGGATCAACAGCGGCGGCGCCGACGGCGAAAACATCGGCACATCCACCACGCACACCCTGACCGGCCTGCAAAGCGGCGTGTACACCGCGCAAGTCGCGGCGGTCAATCCGGGCGGGCGCAGTCCGTTCAGCGCGGCCGCCGGCATTTTCCTCGACACTTTTGATTTGGATGTGGATTTTGACGGCGACAGCGGCGACTGGGTGGACGGCGTTCTTCTCGCCAGATATTTGTCCGGGGTGCGCGGCGATTCGCTGCTGCGGCCGGAAATCTCCGGCATCACCGCGACCGCCGTGCAAATCGCCGCGAAAATCAAAACCGGCATGGACAACGGCAGTTTGGACATTGACGGCAGCGGCAAACTCACCGCCGCCGACGGCATTCTGTTCGGCCGCTACCTGCTCGGCGTCACCGGCGCCGCGCTGATCGCCGGGCAAACCAACTCGTCCACGGCCGCGCAAGTGGCGACGCGCATAGAGGCGTTGCGCCCGCAGTCACAGTAGTTGCGGGGGGCGGGGCGCGCCCGGCGCGTTTTTGCTACCATAGCGCCCCCTTCCCCGCACAAGCAGGACATGATTGACGACATTCGGCGCGACGCCGAGGCGCGCATGCGCAAAACGGTGGACGCGATGCGCGACGAGATGAGCCGCATTCGCACCGGGCGCGCCTCCACCGCATTGCTCGACCACCTCAGCGTGGATTACTACGGCGCGCCGACGCCGCTCAACCGCGTGGCCACGGTGGCGGTCGCCGACGCGCGCACGCTGACCATTCAGCCGTGGGAGAAATCCAGCATGGAGGCGATTGAGAAGGCGATTTTGGAATCCGATCTCGGACTCAACCCGGTCACGGCCGGCGCGGTCATGCGCGTCGCGCTGCCGCCGATGACCGAGGAGCGCCGCCGCGAACTCGGCAAGATGGTGCGGCGCGAAGGCGAGAACGGCCGCGTCGCGGTGCGCAACATTCGCCGCGACGCGATCCACACCGCGCGCGAATTGCTGAAGGAAAAAGAAATCAGCCAGGACCAGGAAAAGCGCGCCGAGTCCGCGCTGCAGGCGCTGACCGACCAATACATCGCGGCAATTGACGGCGTGGTCGCCGACAAGGAAAAAGAAGTCACCGAGGTACAGTAGTGCGCGCCGACGCCATTCCTTCCGCGCCGCCGCCGGACGCGGCCGTGCCGCGCCACATCGCGGTGATCATGGACGGCAACGGCCGCTGGGCCGCGGCGCGCGGAATGCAGCGCATCGCCGGGCACCGCCGCGGCGTGGAAGTGCTGCGAAAACTCCTGCCGCTTTTGGTGCGGCGCGGCGTACCGTATTTGACGCTGTTCGCGTTTAGCAGCGAAAACTGGCGGCGGCCGCGCGCCGAGGTTTCATTTTTGGTGGAACTTTTGGCGGCGACCATTGAGCGCGAGGGAAAGCGGCTGCACGCCAACCAAGTTCGCCTGCGCGTCATCGGCGACTTGTCGCGGTTCCCGGCGCACTTGCAGCGCAAAATCGCCGAGTCGGTGGAATTGACCCGCGAAAATCGCGGACTTGGCCTGACCGTGGCGGTCAACTACGGCGGCCGCTGGGACCTGACGCAGGCCTGCCGCTCGGTCGCCGAATCGGTGGAGCGCGGCGAATTGCCGGCCGGCGCGGTGGACGCCGAATTATTGGAGTCGCGGCTTTGCACCGACGGCCTGCCCGAGCCGGACCTTTTCATCCGCACCGGCGGCGAGCAGCGCATCAGCAATTTTTTGCTGTGGCAACTCGCCTACACCGAGTTGTATTTCACCGACGCCCACTGGCCCGATTTCAACGAGACCCACCTGGACAGCGCGCTGGAATTTTTCGCGCGCCGCCAGCGCCGCTTCGGGCGCACCGGCGAGCAGGTGCGGCAATTGCAGGCATGAACGCGCGCCTCGCCACCGGCGCGGCGCTGGCCGCGGCCTTTGCCGCGGCGATTTGGTGGGCGCCGCTGTGGTTGTTCGCGGTGATCGCGCTGGTGTTGCTGCTGGGCGCGCTCGGCGAGTGGAATCGGCTGCTGCCCTGCCATCCGGCCGCGGCCTGCGCGATTGGCGCCGCGTTCGCCGCGTTTTGCGTCGCGATATTTTTCGCGCCGCAAAAGTGGTTGTGGATGTCCGCGCTGTGCCTCGCCGGCGCGCTGTTCTGGGCGTGGCGCGCCGCGCAATTGTTTTTTGCGTCGCGCCCCGGCGACAAAAACAAACCGCCGGTTGTCAATTTACTGCAGGGTGTTTTCGTGCTGTTGTGCGCGTGGTGCGCGCTGGTGTGGATGCGCGCCGGGCACGGCGGCGGCGCGGTCATCGCCATGCTGCTGGCGATTTGCGCCGCCGACACTTTCGCCTACTTCGTCGGCCGGCGTTTCGGCCGGCGAAAACTCGCGCCGCAAATCAGCCCCGGAAAAACCGTGGAAGGACTTTTCGGCGGACTTTTCGGCGCGGCCGCGGCCGGGCTGTGCATGGCATTTGCATTCTCGCTCGGCGTTTTTGAGGCCGCGCTGTGGACGCTCGCGTCGTTTTCCGCGGCGCTTTTTGGCGCGGCCGGCGATTTGCACGAGAGCGTTTTGAAACGCCGCGCCGGCGTAAAAGACAGCGGAAATTTGCTGCCGGGGCACGGCGGCATTTTGGACCGGCTGGACGGCATTCTCGCGGGCGCGCCGGCTTTCGCCGTGATTTGGAACGCGCGCGCCGGCCTGCCGCTGTGAGCGCCTCGGTCGCGGTGCTCGGCGCGACCGGCTCGGTCGGCACCAGCGCGCTGGATGTCATCGGGCGGCACCCGGACAAATTTCGCGTAACCGCGCTGACCGCCAACGCCAACTTTGAGGCGATGCGCGCGCAATGCGCGGCCTTCTCGCCCGACTGCGCGGTCATGGCCGAGCCGGCCGCGGCGAAACAACTGCAGAACGATTTGGCGGCGGGCGGCACGCAAGTGCGCGGTGGCGCCGAGGCGCTGTGCGAGGCGGCCGCGGCCGCCGACATCGTGGTCTGCGGAATCGTCGGCGCGGCCGGGTTGCGCCCGACGCTGGCCGCGGTGCGCGCCGGCAAAAAAGTGCTGATCGCAAACAAAGAGCCGCTGGTCATGCTCGGCGCGCACATCATGCGCGAGGCGCGCGCGCATGGCGCAAGCGTCATTCCGCTGGACAGCGAGCACAACGCGATTTTCCAATGCCTGCCGGACGGCGGCGCGAAGATTAACGGCGGCGGCGCGCGCCAGGCCGGCGTCGCCAAAATCTGGCTGACCGGCTCGGGCGGGCCGTTTCGCAAATTGCCGCCGGACGAATTCGCCAAGGTAACCCCGGCGCAGGCGCGCGCGCATCCGACCTGGGAGATGGGCCCCAAAATCTCGGTGGATTCCGCGACCATGATGAACAAGGGACTGGAGTTGATAGAGGCCTGCGCGCTGTTTTCGCTGGACGCCGACGATGTGGAAATCGTGGTGCATCCGCAAAGCGTGATTCACTCCATGGTGGAATATGTGGACGGCTCCATTCTTGCGCAACTCGGCAGCCCCGACATGCGCGTGCCGATCGCGGGCGCGCTCGGCTGGCCGCGCCGCATTGATTCGGGGGCGCGCCGCCTCAACCTGCTGGAATGCGCACGTTTTGATTTTGAAGCGCCCGACCTGGCGCGCTTTCCGTGCATCGGCCTGGCGCGCGCCGCGGCGCGCGACGGCGGCGTGATGCCGGCCGCGATGAACGCCGCAAACGAAATCGCGGTCGCGGAATTTCTCAAAGGCGCGCTGACTTTTGATAAAATCCCGCGCGTGGTCGAGGGCGTGATGGAGCGCACGGAGGCCGGGCGCGGCTGTGATTTGGAAAGCGCGCTGGCCGCGGACGCGCGCGCGCGGAAACTCGGCGCCGAATTGGCGGCCGCCTGAACGCGCCGCCGCAATTTCATG
>JALCBG010000015.1:25894-42948 GCA_028066695.1 Gammaproteobacteria bacterium
GCCGCAATTTCATGAATGTCCATTTGAAAACATGCCCTTCCCCTTTAATCTCCCGGTGATTTTTTGATGACCTCTTTCGCATACGGTTTGTTCGGCTTTCTCGCCGCCATCGCGGTGCTGGTGGCGGTGCACGAATACGGCCACTTCTGGGTGGCGCGGCGGCTCGGCGTCGGCGTGCTGCGCTTTTCCATCGGCTTCGGCAAGCCGCTGCTGCGCTGGCGGCGGCGCGGCGACCCGACCGAATATGTGATCGGCATGATTCCGCTCGGCGGCTATGTGAAGATGCTGGACGAGCGCGAGGGGGAAGTTCCGGAGGAATTGCGCGAAAGCGCGTTCAACCGCCAATCGCTCGCCGCGCGCAGCGCGATTGTCGCCGCCGGCCCCGCGTTCAATTTCCTGTTCGCGCTGTTCGCGATCTGGCTGGTGCTGGTCGCCGGCAGCGGCGACATTGAGCCGGTGGTCGGCGGAGTGGAGGAGGATTCGCCGGCGATGCGCGCCGGGTTTCGCGAGGGCGACCGCCTGCTGCGCATAGACGGGCGCGAAGTGCGCGGCTTCGGGCAGCACCAACTCTACCTGCTGCACCGCGCGATGAAAGGCGGCGCGGTGGATTTTGAAGTCGCGCGCGACGGCGGGCGGCGCGATTTGCGCGTGGATTTTGCGGGCGGCATGCCGCCGGCCGGCGCGGGTCTGGGCCTGCGTCCGCCGCCGCCGCCGGCCGAGGTGTTTCGCGTGGTCGCCGGCTCGCCGGCCGAGGCCGCCGGGCTGCAGCGCGGCGATTTGGTCACCGAAGTGGACGGCGTCGCGGTCGCCGACTGGAACGACTTGGCGGCGCGCATCGCCGAGCGCCCCGGCGAGCAAATGATTTTGTCGCTGCGCCGCGACGGGCGCGCATTGACCGCCGCGGTCACCCCCGAGCGCGCGCTGGTGGACGGCGCCGCGCGCGGGCGGCTCGGCATTTACCGCCCGCCGCCGCGCGGCATTCGCGTCCGCTACGGGCCGCTGGAAGCGGTTGCGGCCTCGGCCGATTACAACTGGCGCATGACCGCGGTCACCATGCGCTCGCTCGCCGGCATGCTGACCGCGAGCGTGCCGGCCGACAACCTCGCCGGGCCGATCACCATCGCGCGCGTCGCCGGGCACACCGCGCAGTCCGGCTTTGACGACTTCATGCGTTTTCTCGCGATCATCAGCATCAGTCTGGGGCTGATCAACCTGCTGCCGATTCCGCTGCTGGACGGCGGGCATTTGCTGTTTTTCGCGTTTGAGGCGGTCAGCGGGCGCGCGCCGTCGCAGCGCGCGATGATGCGCGGGCAAATGATCGGCGCGATGCTGCTGGTCATGCTGATGAGCCTCGCGTTTTACAACGACATTATGCGCCTGTTCTGACGCCGCCCCCGCGGCGCGCCGCTCCCCCCGCCGACCTGCCCGCACACAAAATGAAAAGGCTCGCCCCGCTGCTGCTGTGGCTGCATATTTGTGCGGCGCTGGCCGCCGCGCCGTTCATCATCACCGACATTCGCGTGGAAGGGTTGGAACGCCTGGAGGCCGGCACGGTGTTCAACTATCTTCCGCTGAAAGTCGGAGACGAACTCAACGACGAGGAAGCGCGCCTCAGCATCAAGGAACTTTACGCCACCGGCTTTTTTAAAGATGTCGTGCTGGAGCGCGACGGCACCGCGCTGGTGGTCAAGGTGGTGGAGCGCCCGTCCATCGCCACGCTGACCATCACCGGCAACAAAGTCATAGACACCGAGACTTTGCAGCGCGGCCTCGGGCAGGCCGGGCTGGTGGAGGGGCGCATTCTCAACAGCGCGAGTTTGGACCGGGTGGAGCAGGAAATTCAGAGCACCTATCTCTCGCTCGGGCGCTACTCCACCAAAGTGGAGTCGGAAGTGGAGGAACTGGAGCGCAACCGCGTCGCGGTGACCATCAAGATCAGCGAGGGGCGCGTCGCCACCATTAAAAAGATCAACATCATCGGCGCCAAGCAGGTGCCGGTGGACGCGCTCGTGGAGGAAATGTCGCTGCGCGACCGCCGTGGCTTCGGCCTGTTCAGTTCGCGCAACCAGTATTCCAAGCAGAAACTGGAGGCCGACCTGGAAAAAATCCGCAGTTATTACCTGGACCGCGGCTTTCACGAATTTGAAATTGTCTCCAGCAATGTGGACATCAGCGCGAACAAGCAGAACATCTTTATCAGCATCATTTTGAATGAGGGCGAAAGGTATGTTTTTGAAGAAAGCGTGTTTGAGGCGACCGGCAGCGCCGACACTTCGGGCCTCCCCGACTTGGTAAGCATTCGCGCCGGCGAGCCGTTTTCGCGCAAGACGGTCAACGCCAGCCGCGCCGCCATCAGCCGAAAGTTCGCCGACGACGGCTACGCCTTCGTGGAAGTCCGCCCGATTTACGAGACCGACCGCGAGGCGAAGACGGTGAAAACCGTGTTCACCATTGAAACCAAGCAGCGCGTTTATGTGCGAAAAGTGATCATCAGCGGAAATTTGCACACCCGCGACCAGGTGATTCGGCGCGAGTTGCGGCAGTTTGAAGGCGCGTGGTATTCGGCGCGCGCGGTCAAGTTGTCGGAAGACCGGCTGAAACGCGCCGGGTATTTCACCGGCGTATCCATTGAAACGCAGGAAGTGTCCGGCGCGACCGACCAGGTGGACCTGAGAGTCGCGGTGCAGGAGCGCGACACCGGCTCCATTTCCTTTTCGCTCGGGTATTCCGACGCCGACGGCGCGATTCTCGGCGCGAATTACGCGCAGCGCAATTTGCTCGGCACCGGGCGCGAACTCAATGTCAATGTGGATTCCACCGCCACCACCAACAGCGCCTCCATTCGATATGTCAACCCCTACCACACCCCCGACGGCGTCAGCCGCGAAATCAGCATCAGCAGCATTGATGTGGACACCACCGCCGCCGACACCGCGATTTACCGCGTCAACACCACCGCCTCGGGCGTCAATTACAAAATCCCGATAGCCGAGACCAACTCGCTCAACCTCGGCTTTTCGCTGGAGGACATTCGGCTGAGTTCCACCGGCAGCACGCCCACCGAAATCCGCAAGGAATTTGACGACCAAAAAGAAAACAATCCGGGCAGCAATTTCAACCTGATTTCGCGCCTCGGCGTTTCCAAGGACACGCGCAACGATTTTTTCTTCCCGACCGGCGGCGCGACCTCGTCGGTTTCAGTGGAGGCGACCGTACCGGGCAGCGCGTTTGAATATTACAAATTCAATTTGCGCGGCACCGCCTACCGCGGGCTGTTCACAAATCTCGCCATGCGCGCCGGTTTCACGCTCAGCCACGGCGGCGGCTACGGCGACACCGAAGAGTTGCCGGCGTTTCGCCGCTACTACGCCGGCGGCTCGCATTCGGTGCGCGGATTTCGCGCGCGCAATTTGGGCCCGTATAGTTCGCAGTACCGTGGCGCGCCCACGAAAGTCGACGAGGCAAATCCGCCTTGCGGCGACGACGACATGATGGGCTACATAGAATTCAAAGACGGGTGCTACCGGGGCGCCACCATGGGCGCCGCGCAAACCCCCATCGGCGGCGACACGCGCGTGCTGGTCAACACCGAGTTGCTGTTCCCCGCATTCGGCGCCGGCGACAAGCGCGACAAACGCATCGGCATTTTTCTGGACGGCGGCATGGCCTTCGGCAAGGGGTTTGAGCACATTGAAGCGAGCGAAGACCACGACACTTACAAACGCCTGGACGGCGGCATTGACCTCGGCCGCATGCGCTACTCGGCCGGCGTCAGTTTCAACTGGTTCTCGCCGATCGGGCCGTTCTCCATGAGTTATTCCGAGCCGCTGAACGAGCAGCCGGGCGACCGCGTGGAAAACTTCCAGATCAGCCTCGGCACGCTGTTCCGCTAAAATCCCGCGCCCCCGCCGGGAAAAGAAACTGCTACCATTGCCCGTTATGCGAATCCGCGCCCTCCTCCTCCGCGCCGCCCCGGCGGCATGCGCGCTGGCGCTTTTGGCGTCCGCGCCCGCGCCGGCCGCGGAAATCGGCTATGTGGATGTGCAGCGCCTGCTCACCGAGGCGCCGCAGGGCAAGGAGAAAATGCAGACGCTGCGCGCCGAATTCGCCGAGCGCAACCGCAAACTGCAGGGCGAATTTGAACTGTTCAAATCGCGCGAGGCCGAACTGGAGAAAAAGAGCCTGAGCATGGAGGCCTCCGAATGGGACGAACAGGCCGCCGACCTGCGCGCCACCGAGCGGCGGCTGCGGCGCGCGCAGCGCGAATACAACGAGGATTCGTCGCGGCGACTGAACCAGGAACTCGGCAAACTGGAAAAAGTCATCTCGCGCGCCATCGTCGCCGTGGCCAAGCGCGAAAAACTGGACATCGTTTTTGAAAAAGCGGTGTATGCCAACCCCGACATCGACCTGACCGCCACGGTGCTCGCCGAATTAAAAAAGATGCACAAAGAATGACGGCGCGCCCGCGCCGTCCGCGTCTTGTGACCCGTCCGTCCCGCATGTGATCACCATCGGAGAAATCGCGGCCGCCGCCGGAGGGCGCGTGGAAGGCGACGACGCCTTTCGCGTGCGGCGCCTCAGCAGCCTGAAAAACGCCGAAGCCGATTCGCTCGCGTTCTACGCCGGCGGACGCGGCGCAAAAGACCGCGCGCTGGAAACCACCGCGGCCGGCGCGGTCATGCTGCGCGCCGAATGCGCGCAAAGATTTCCGCGCCACCGCGTCATCGTGGAAGACGCCTACCTCGCTTACGCGCGCGCCAGCGCGCTGTTCGCGCCGCCGCCAAAAAATTGCGGCGCGCACAAAACCGCGGCAATCGCGCCGAACACATCAGTGCACAAAGACGCCGCGCTCGGCGCGTATGCGGTGGTCGGCGAAAACAGCGTGATTGAAAGCGGCGTTAATATCGGCGCGCATGTCACGGTCGGCGCCGACTGCGTCATCGGGCGCGACACCACAATTGAATCCGGCGTTCACATCGGCGCGCGCACGCGCATCGGCGCGCGTTGCCGCATTTCCTCGGGCGTAGTCATCGGCGCCGGCGGTTTCGGCTACGCCGAAAATTCCGCCGGCGGCGGCGTTCAGTGGGAGCGCATAGAACAACTCGGCGGCGTGCGCATCGGCGACGACGTGGACATCGGCGCCAACACCACGATAGACCGCGGCGCGCTGGACGACACCGTCATCGGCGACGGCGTCAAACTGGACAACCACATTCAAATCGCGCACAACGTGCGCATCGGCGCGCACACCATCATGGCCGGCTGCGCCGCGGTCGCCGGCAGCGCGGTCATCGGCGCGAGGTGCCGGCTCGGCGGGCGCGCCTCGGTGCTCGGCCACCTGGAAATCGCCGATGATGTGCATATCCACGCGGACGGGTTTGTCGCCACGTCCATTTTTCAGGCGGGCGAATATTCGTCGCTGATTTCGGCGCAGCCCGCGGAAAAGTGGCGCAAAACCGCCGCGCACATTCGCCGCCTGGAACAACTCGCCGAAAAAGTGAAACGCCTTCAACGCGCATGCCCGCAACCGCCGGAGCAGGGGGGAAAAAACCAGTGACGCAAATCGACATTCACCAAATCCGAAAAATCCTGCCGCACCGCTACCCGTTTTTGCTGGTGGACCGCGTGCTGGACTACGAAAAACACAAGACGCTGCGCGCGGTGAAAAATGTCACGGTGAACGAGCCGTTTTTCGGCGGGCATTTTCCGGCGCGCCCGGTGTTTCCCGGGGTGCTGATTCTGGAGGCGATCGCGCAGGCCTCGGCGATTCTCGCCAGCCGCGGCCTGGACCGCGAACCGGACGACAGCATCATCTTCCTTTTCGCCGGCATTGACAAGGCGCGCTTCAAGCGCCCGGTGGAGCCCGGCGACCAATTGCTGATTGAAGTCGCGCAGGTGCATTACAAAAGCCGCATCTGGAAATATTCGGGCAAGGCCTCGGTGGAGGGCGACCTCGCGGCGTCCGCGGAAATTTTGTTCACCTACCGTGAAGCGCCGGGAGCATAACGCCCGCGAAAAGACGGGCGCGGGCGGGACGGACATCCACCCGAGCGCGGTCGTGGACCGCGGCGCCGAACTCGCCGACGGCGTTTGCGTCGGCGCGTTTTCGGTGATAGAGCGCGGCGCGGTCATCGGCGCGCGCGCGCGCATTGAGCCGCATGTGGTCATCCGCGGCGGCGCGGTCATCGGCGAAGACACGCACATTTACCAGTTCTGCTCCATCGGCGAGGCGCCGCAGCACCAGGGCTACGCCGGCGAGCCGACCGGCCTGGAAATCGGCGCGCGCAACATCATCCGCGAATCGTGCACCGTGCACCGCGGCACCGCCGACGGGCGCGGGCGCACGCGCATCGGCGACGACAATTTCATCATGGCCTACGCGCACATCGCGCACGACTGCGCGCTCGGCGACCACATCGTGTTCGCCAACGGCGCCAGTCTGGCCGGGCATGTGGATGTCGGCGACCACGCCATTCTCGGCGGCTTTTCGCTGGTGCACCAGTTCTGCAGCATCGGCGCGCACTGCATCACCGGCATCGGCGCGGTCTGTTTTAAGGATGTGCCGCCGTTCATCATCGCCTCCGGGCACACGGCAAAACCGTTCGGGCTGAACACCAAGGGGCTGCGGCGGCGCGGGTTTGACGATGAATCGGTGGCGCTGCTAAAAAAGGCCTACCGCCTGCTCTACCGCGACGGCCTTGAGCAGGCGCGCGCGCTGGAGGAAATTCAAAAACTGCGGCCGGGGCATCCGCACCTGGAAATGCTGTGCGATTTCGTGCGCGGCAGCCGGCGCGGCATCATTCGCTGAGCGCGCGAGTTTTTTCATGAACGCCGCGGAGGAAGGGCGCGCGCTGCGCATTGCGGTGGTCGCCGGCGAAGCCTCGGGCGATTCGCTCGGCGCCGGGCTCATTCGGGAAATCAAGGCGCGCCGCCCCGGCAGCGTGTTCACCGGAGTCGGCGGGCCGGAAATGGCCGCGGCCGGCTGCGAAATTCTTTTTGACATGGAGCGCATCGGCGTCATCGGGCTGGACGGGCTGCTGAAAAAACTGCCGGGAATTTTTCGCATTCGCCGGAGTTTGCTCGCGCGTTTTTGCGCCGAGCGCCCGGATGTGTTCGTGGGCATTGACGCGCCCGACTTCAACCTCGCGCTCGCGCGCAAACTCAAGCGGCGCGGCCTGACCTGCGCGCACTATGTCAGCCCGACGGTGTGGGCCTGGCGCGGCTACCGCATCCGCAAAATCCGAAACTCCACCGATCACATGCTCGCACTGTTTCCGTTTGAGGCCGAGTTCTACCGCAAACAAAATGTGCCGGTCACCTGCGTCGGCCACCCGATCGCCGACGAAATTTCCGCGCCCGACCGCGCGCGCGCGCGCCGCGAACTGGGTCTTGACGACGGCCTGGTCATCGCGCTGTTGCCCGGCAGCCGCCGCGGCGAAATGCGGCGGCACGGCCGCGTTTTTTTGGAGGCGGCGCGGCGCATTCTCGCCGCGCATCCGCGCGCGCGTTTTGTGCTGCCGTTTGCCGGCGCACCGGTCGCCGAGGAATTTCGGCGCATCACCCGCGGCCTGCGCGGCGCCGGCGATTTGCCGCTGCGCGCATTTGACGGCGGCGCGCGCCTCGCGCTGGAAGCATGCGATTTGGCGGTGCTCGCCTCCGGCACCGCCGCGCTGGAAGCCGCGCTGCTGCGGCGCGCGCACATCGTCGTCTACAAACTGCCGTGGTTCAGTTACTGGCTGATGCGGAAACTGGTGCGAGTGGAGTATTATTCAATGCCGAACCAATTGCTGCCCGCGCCGATGATTCCGGAATTAATTCAGCGCCGCGCCACCGCCGCCAACATCGCAGCCGAGGTGGACGCTTTGCTCGCCGACGCGCGCCGCGTCCACCATCTCGGGGAATGTTTCGCCGCCATGCACCGCGAGTTAAAGCGCGGCGCCAACGCGCGCGCCGCCGACGCGGTGCTGGCGCTGGCCGCCTGAGATGGAGTGGATCGCCGGAGTGGATGAGGCCGGGCGCGGCCCGCTCGCCGGGCCGGTGGTCGCCGCCGCGGCGGTGCTGGACCCGCGCGCGCCGATAGTCGGATTGGACGACTCCAAAAAACTCGCCGAGCCGCGGCGCGCCGCGCTGGAAGCGGAAATCAAAGCGCGCGCGCTGGACTGGGCGGTGGCGAGCGCGAGCGTGGAGGAAATTGACGAGTTGAATATTTTGCAGGCGACGCTGCTGGCGATGCGGCGCGCGGTCGGCGCGCTGTCGCGCCGCCCGGCGCGCGCGCGCGTGGACGGCAACCAAGCGCCGCGCCTCGCCTGCCCGGCCGAGGCGGTGGTGCGCGGTGATTCGCTGCACGCGGAAATTTCCGCGGCATCCATTCTCGCCAAGCAGGAGCGCGACCGGCGCATGCGCGCCCTTTCCCGCGACTTCCCGCAATACGGTTTTGACGCGCACAAGGGCTACCCGACGCGCGCGCACCTTGACGCGCTGCTGCGCCACGGCGTATGCGCGCACCACCGCCGCAGTTTCGCCCCGGTGCGCGACGCGCTCCGCCGGGCGCGCGCCGCATGAACGCCTTCGTCCACCTGCACCTCCATTCGGAGTATTCCATCGCCGACGGCATCGTCCGCCTGCAGCCGCTGGTGGAATGCGCGGCGAAGCGCGGCCTGCCGGCGCTCGCGCTGACCGACCTTTCCAATGTGCACGGCATGGTCAAGTTTCACCGCGCCTGCATGCGCGGCGGCATCAAACCGCTGGTCGGCTGCGATGTCTGGGTGCAAAATCCGCTCGCGCCCGACTCGGCCGACCGCGCGATTTTGCTGTGCCGCGACGAAAACGGCTACCGCAACCTGAGCAGATTATTGAGCGCGGCCTGGCTGCGCGGCGCGAAGCAAAACCGCATCGTTCTGGACTGGAGCGAATTTAAAGAATGGCGCGGCGGATTGCTGGCGCTGTTGGACGACCACGAAGGCGCGCTCGCCAACCTGCCGCCGGACGACGCGCGCGCCGAAAAAATTCTCGCCGAATACCGCGGCCTGCTCGGCGACGCGCTCTATCTGCAGGTCAGCCGCATCGGCCGCGCCGGCGAAGATGAATACGCGGCCCGCGCCGCGCATTCGGCGGCAACGCATGGCGTCGGGCTGGCCGCGACCAACCGCGTGGAATTTTTGTCCGCGGAGGATTTTGAGCCGCACGAAATTCGCGTGTGCATTCAGGAGGGGCGCGTGCTGCCGGACGCGCGCCGCCCGCGCCGCTTCACGCCGCAGCAGTATTTGCGAAGCGCCAAAGAGATGGCCGAGTTATTCGCCGACATGCCCGAGGCGCTGGCCAACACCGTGGAAATCGCGCAGCGCTGCAATTTGTTCTTTGAACTCGGCTCGCATTCGCTGCCGGCCTATCCCGGCGGCGGCGAGCCGGACGCGGAAATTTTGCGGCGCGAGGCCGAGCGCGGCCTGTGCGCGCGGCTCGGCGTGGAAAATTTGCGCGACGCAAAAAGCGACGACGACGAGGGTTACTCGGCGCGATTGGAGCGCGAACTGCAAGTCATCACCGACATGGGTTTTGCCGGGTATTTTTTAATCGTCGCCGATTTCATCCGCTGGGCGAAAACCAACGACATTCCGGTCGGGCCCGGGCGCGGCTCCGGCGCCGGCTCGCTGGTCGCCTGGGCGACCGGCATCACCGCGCTCGACCCGCTGCGCTACGGGCTGCTGTTTGAGCGCCTGCTCAATCCGGAGCGGGTGTCGCTGCCCGATTTGGACATTGACTTTTGCGTGGAGGGGCGCGACCGCGTGATTGAATACGTCGCCGAACGCTACGGCCGCGAACAGGTCGCGCAGATCATCACCTTCGGCACCATGGCCGCGCGCGCCGCGGTGCGCGACGTCGGGCGCGCCATGGCGCTGCCGCTCGGGCTGGTCGACCAGGTGGCGAAGATGATTCCGTTTGAAATCGGCATGACGCTGAAAGCCGCGCTCGCGCAGGAGAACGCGCTGCGCGAACGATACGAAAAGGAGGATGAAATCCGCGACCTGATAGACAACGCGAAACAACTGGAGGGGCTGACGCGCAATGTCGGCACGCATGCCGCCGGCGTGGTCATCGCGCCGCGCGCGCTGACCGAATACACGCCGCTCTACGCCGACCCGCGCCAGCGCCAGGCGACCACGCA
The DNA here is from genome assembly GCA_028066695.1 of Gammaproteobacteria bacterium. Lineage (GTDB taxonomy): Bacteria > Pseudomonadota > Gammaproteobacteria > Arenicellales > Poriferihabitantaceae > JAHRAW01. The sequence continues at coordinate 36,060 of JALCBG010000015.1, forward strand.
ACTGGACATGGATGACATCACCGCGATCGGCCTGGTCAAGTTTGATTTTCTCGGGCTGCGCGCGCTGACCAACATCGCCTCGGCGGTTTCCATCATCAACCGCGAGCGCGCCAACGGCAAACCGCCGCTGGACATTGAACAGTTGCCGCTGGACGACGAGGCCGCCTTTGAATTGATTCGCAGCGGAAGCACCGCGGCGATTTTCCAGATTGAGTCGCGCGGCATGACCGAGTTGGTGATGCGCATGCAGCCGGACAAGTTTGACGACCTGGTCGCGCTGATCGCGCTGTTTCGGCCGGGGCCGCTGCAGTCCGGCATGGTGGATGACTTCATCGCGCGCAAGCACGGGCGCGCCGAAATTTCCTATCCGCACCCGGACTTGGAGCCGATTCTCAAGCCGACTTACGGCGTGATTCTCTACCAGGAGCAGGTCATGCAAATCGCGCAGGTGCTGGCCGGCTACACCCTCGGCCGCGCCGACCTGCTGCGCGCGGCGATGGGCAAGAAAAACGAAAAGGTGATGGCCGCGCAGCGCGAGGGGTTTTGCGGCGGCGCGCGGGAGCGCGGCGTAGACGCGGGCACCGCCAAACGCATTTTTGATTTGATGGAAAAGTTCGCCGGTTACGGCTTCAACAAATCGCATTCCACCGCCTACGCGATGATCGCCTACCAGACCGCGTGGCTGAAGGCGCATTACCCGGCCGCGCACATGGCCGCGGCGCTGTCGGCGGTGTCGCATTCCACCGAGCAAGTGGTGCCGCTTTTGCACGACTGCGAAAAACTGAAAATTAAAGTGAAGCCGCCCGACATCAACGCCTGCTACCACGAGTTTCGCCCGTCCGGCGCGCGCACGATTTTATACGGCGTCGGCGCGGTCAAAGGCGTCGGCAAAAATGTCAGCGAATCCGTCGCCGCGTCGCGCGAATCCGACGGCGAATTTAAGGACCTGTTTGATTTGTGCCGGCGGATGGGCGCGCGCGTCGTGACCAAGCGGGTGCTGGAGGCGCTGGTCAAGTGCGGCGCGCTGGACAATTTCGGCGACCGCGCCGCGCTGATGTCCGACATTCCGGCGGCGATGCGCGCGGCCGAGCAGCAGCAACTCAGCCGCGACAGCGGCCAGAACGACATGTTCGGCGCGGTGGAGGCGCCGCGCGAGGGGCCGGCCGCGCGGCGCGCGCGCCCGTGGAGCGAGGCGCAGCGCCTTGAGGCCGAGAAGGAAACGCTCGGCCTGTATCTGACCGGCCACCCCTACCGCCGCTACCGCGCCGAATTGTCCGAGGTGGTGCAAAAAAACGTCGGCGAACTGGATCTCAGCAAACCGCGCGACGGCATGTTCGCCGGCCTGGTCATGACGCTGCGCGAGCGCAAAACCTCGCGCGGCAAAATGGGCTTCGTCACCCTGGACAACGAGGCCGAGCGCGTGGAAATTTGCCTGTATTCAAACGCATACAGCCGCCACAAATCGTCGCTGCAAAAAGGCGAAGTGCTGGTCGCGCACGGCGAGTTCAGCGCCGACGATTACACCGGCGGCGTAAAAATGCAGGCCGAGCGCGTCGCCGGCATAGACGACTTCCGCCAAGCATGTTTGCGCCGCATTCACATTGAATTGCGCGAAGAGCGCCTGGACCGCGGCGCCACCGCGCGCCTGCGCGACCTCCTCGCCGCGCACCGCGGCGGACAGGTGCAAGTCGCGCTGCGCTACCGCCGCGCCGGCGGCGAATCCGGCATCATCAACCTCGGCCGCGACTGGCGGGTGCGCCCGGCGCGCGCATGCATGGACGCGCTCGCCGAAATTTTCGGCAATGAGCAGATTCGGTTTGAATACGACGTTTCGGTATTCCGCGTCTCGCAAAAACCCGCGCACCCGCCGATGCGCGCGGCTGGGTGGCGGTGACGGCGGGAATTCCGCCGGCATTTTGCCGCGCCCCCGCAAAAATCCGCCGAAAACCGCGCCGCAAAGCGCTTGACAATCGCGCCGCGCGCTTGTCTAATGCCGTTTGATTGGCGCGCGGCGGAGCATACGTTTCACGCCGCGCGAACCAATCACCCGCCATTCCCACTCAACCGGAGACCAACATGACACCAGCAGAAATTGAAGCGGCGCTGCAGTGGACCACGAACGTAAATCTGGAGATTTATTACTTCTGGACCGTTGCGGTGATGGTTCTCATCCACGTCGGCTTCCTGATGTACGAAATGGGCGCGTCGCGCGTCAAGCACTCGCTCGCGTCCGGCACCAAGAACATCCTCGCCTTCGCCATCGTCATTCCGACTTTTTACATGTTCGGATGGTGGATTTACCTGGCGATGTACAACGGCTTCATCCCCGACTTTGAAGCCGGCGCCGGCGGCGTGCCGTGGGGCGACGCAATGGGGCCGAACCTGCAGGACAACGCCACCGGCGTGTTCTGGGGCGCGTTCACCCTGTTCGCCTGCACCACCGCCTCCATCATGTCCGGCTCGGTCATCGAGCGCATTCGCCTCGCCGCGTTCATCGTTCTCGCGGTGGTGCTCGGCTCGGTGGTGTGGAATCTCAGCGCGGCCTGGGGCTGGCATCCGGACGGCTGGATGGTCACCAAATTGGGCTACCACGATGTCGGCGCGTCCGGCGTGGTGCACATGATCGCCGCCTTTTTCGCGCTCGGCATTTTGATCAACCTCGGACCGCGGCTCGGCAAATACAACAAAGACGGTTCGGCCAACCGCATTCAGGGCCACAGCCTGCCGATGACCATGGCCGGACTGCTGCTGATCGTGACCGGCTTCTTCGGCTTCTTCGCGGCGTGCCTGCTCTACGGCGGCACCGCGCAGTGGACCAACATCTACGGCGGCGCGACCACGCTTTCGGCGTTCTGCTTCAACATCCTGATGGGCATCGCCGGCGGCATCCTCGGCGGTTACTTCAAAACCCGCGATCCGTTCTGGATGATGTCCGGCGCGCTGTGCGGCCTCATCTCGATCGCCGCCGGCATGGATCTCTGGGATCCGAGTCTGGCTTTCGTGGTCGCTTTCGCCGGCGGCATCATCGGCCCGATCGCGGCAAACTGGCTGGAAAAACTGAAAATCGACGACGCGGTCGGCGCGGTTTCGGTGCACGGCGTCTGCGGCATGTGGGGGCTGATCGCGGTCGGCCTGTTCATGGGCGGCTACCCGACCCACGCCGACGGCGTTCCGCCGATTTCCCTCGGCGGGCAATTTCTCGGCATGATCGTGATGGCGCTGCTCGGCTTCATTCCGGGCTATGTGCTGTCGCTGATCTTCAAGGTCTGCGGCGTGCTGCGCTCCAGCGATGGCGTGCAAACCGCAGGCATGGACGTCGAGATCGTCAACGACGCCTATCCCGAGCAACTCAAAAGCTGAATCCAACTCAACCGAAGGAGAACTCCGATGCTTAACTCAAGCCCGATCATCTTCTGGGACGGCGCCGCGGCAATTTTCACCTGGGCAGGCTCAGGTGGCGCGGTGCTCTGGTTCTGGGTCATGGTGATCCTCTGCATCCTGCCGGCTCTGTCCGCGCTGCGCGCCGAGCGCGCCGCGGAAAAAGAATACGGCGGCTGATGTCCGGCGGCGCGCCGACCTGCAAGGTTGGCGCGCCGTTTTTCCTTTTCGCCGCGGTTATGCGGCGCGAATGCGCCCGCTGAGATTTTCAGCGCCGTCTTCCAGAACGCCGCGCATCGCGCGCCGCGCGATCTCGGCGTAAGCGGCCGCGTCAAACTCCACCGGATTGGTCGCCGCCGACGCGTCGGCGACCGCCATTTCGCCGAGTTCCTTCAGGCGTGACTCGTCGCCGGCCGCGTCTATGCCGATTTGCGCCAAGTCCGCCGGAATGCCGATGCGCTCGCGCAATTCCAGCACCCAGCGCAAAAACGCGCCGAAATTCGGCTCCAATTCCAAATGCCGCGCGAGGCGCGCGATGCGCTCCTCTATCGCCGCGCGGTTTGCGCACAGCACATACGGCATCAGCACCGCGTTCAAGGTGCCGTGATGCGCGTCGTAAAGCGCGCCCAGCGGATGGGCGAGCGCATGCATCGCCCCGAGCCCGCGCTGAAACGCGGTCGCCCCCATGCTGGACGCGACCAGCATATGCGCGCGCGCGTTCAGGTCGGCGCCGTTTTCCACCGCGGCCGGCAAGTGTTGCTTGATCAGCCGCATTCCCTCCAGCGCGATGCCCTCGGCCATCGGGTGAAACAGCGGCGAACAATACGCCTCCAAATTGTGCGAGAGCGCGTCCATGCCGGTCGCCGCGGTCAGCATCGGCGGCAGGCCGGCGCTGAGTTCGGGGTCCAGAATGACGCATCCGGGCAGCATTTTCGGGTGGAAGATGATCACCTTGCGCCGCTCGTCTTCGTTCACGATCAGCGCCGCGCGACCGACTTCGGAGCCGGTGCCGGCCGTGGTCGGCGCGGCGACCAGCGGCGCGATGCGCGCCGGGTCGGCGCGCAGCCAGTTGTCGCCGATGTCTTCCAAATCCCACAGCGCGCACTTTTGCCGCGCGATGACCGCGACCGCCTTGCCCGCGTCCAGGCCGCTGCCGCCGCCGAAAGCGATGACGCCGTCGTGCCGGCCGCGGCGAAACGCCTCGGCGCCGGCAGTTATGTTTTCGCCGGTCGGGTTGGGTTTGATGTCGCTGAACACCGCCGCGGCCAGCCCGGCGCGCTCGCAAGCCGCGAGCGCATCGGCGACCATCGGCAATTCCGCCAGCCCCGGGTCGGTGACCAGAAGCGGCGCGCGCATTCCAAACTCCCTGCAGGCCGCCGGCAATTCCGCGATGCGCCCGCGCCCGGCGCGAATCGCGGTCGGGTAATTCCAGTCGGCGCGCACCGCTAACTGCCGCGGTAGGTGGAGTACCCGAACGGATTCAGCAGCAGCGGCACGTGGTAATGCTGGCCGTCGCCTTCAATGCGGAAGGTGATTTCCACGCGCGGATAAAAACACGGCGCATCGCCGTAATACGCGCCGGTTTCAAACGCGATTTGGTATTCGCCGGCCGGCAGCGCCTCGCCGTCTTTCAGCAAATCGGAAACGCGGCCGTCGGCGTCGGTAACGCCGGCCGCGAGTTCGCTCCACTTTCCGTCCGCATAACGGCGCAGCGCGAGGCGCACGCCGGCGGCCGGTTTGCCGCGCGAGGTGTCCAGGATGTGGGTGGTGATCTGGCTCATGCCGCGGCCCCGGCAAACATGCCGCGCAGCCGAATCTGCGTGATCTTGCGCTGCTCTTCGGCCGCGTTGGCGATTTCCGCGTCGCGCGCGTTGCCGATGCGCGCTTGCAGCAGTTCCAGCATTTCCGCGGCCGATTTTCCGCTGGCGCAGACGATGAAGATGAAGCCGAATTTTTCCTCGTATTCGCGGTTGCCGCGCGCCAGCGATTCCAACACATCGGCCGACGCATGGTTGACGCCGGCCTGCTCGCGCGCCGCGGTCGCGCGCGCCGCCGCCTCGGCTTTCGCTCCGGCCGGCTTGTGTTTCGCCGAATTGGGGTCGCCGATTTTCGGGTGCGCGCGAAACGCCTCCAGAAAATCACCGGACTCCATCTCCCGCCAATGCGCGTCGGCCGTATCCGCAAGAACCGCCTGCGACGCGAACGGGCGCGACTCGGCCATGCGCCCGGCCCAGCGCGCGCTGCCGCAGCAACCAAGCATCCACTCGCGCGCCTCGCCTTCGCCGAGTTGGTTGAATTGTTCCAGCGTTCGCATCGCGCTATTGTAGCGGCAACCGCCGCGGCGTTCAAATCCGCGCCGCGTTGTTTTATACTTGCCGCCCCACCAGGACGCGCCCATGACCATCAGCGCACACCGCGGCGAAATTCTGCATTTTCTCGGCGACCCCGGCGCGCGCGACCACGCCGGCGCCTGGCAGCACTTCCCCGACGGCGCGCTGCTCATTGAAGACGGCCGCGTCGCCGACTGTGGCGACGCGCGCGCAGTGCTGGCGCGCATAAAAACGAAACGCGGCGCAACTCCCGAAATCACCGAACACCCGAATTGCCTGATCGTGCCGGGCCTGGTGGACGCGCATGTGCATTACCCGCAATGCGAAGTGGTCGCGGCATACGGCGCGCAGTTGCTGGAATGGCTGGAGAAGCACACCTTCCCGGCCGAAGCGCGCTTTCACGACCGCGCGCATGCCGGCCGCATCGCCGATTTTTTTTTGGATGAATTGCTGCGCAACGGCACCACCACCGCGCTGGTTTTCGGCAGCGTGCATCCGCAGTCGGTGGACGCTTTTTTTGAAGCGGCCGAGGCGCGCAACCTGCGCATGATTTGCGGCAAGGTGATGATGGACCGCAACGCGCCGCCGGAAATTTGCGACACGCCGCAGACCGGTTACGACGACAGCCGCGCGCTGATAAAAAAATGGCACGGCCGCGGCCGGCTCGGCTACGCGGTAACCCCGCGTTTCGCGCCGACTTCCTCGGACGAACAACTGCGACTCGCCGGAAAATTGCTCGCGGAAAACCCCGGCGTTCATCTGCACACCCACATCGCCGAAAACCGCCGCGAATGCGAATGGGTCGCAAAATTGTTTCCGCAATGCGATGACTACCTCGGCGTTTATGAGCGCCACGGCCTGCTCGGGCGGCGCGCGATGTTCGCGCATGCGATTCACCTGAGCGAAAGCGAATGGTCGCGGCTGTCGCGCGCCGGCGCCGGCGTCGCGTTCTGCCCGACTTCCAACCTGTTCATCGGCAGCGGACTTTTCCCGCTGCACCGCGCCGACCACGCCGGCGCGCGCGTCGCGCTCGGCACCGACATCGGCGGCGGCGACAGTTTCTCGCTGCTTCGCACCGTCAACGAGGCCTACAAAGTGCAGCAACTGCAGGAGCGCAACCTCTCGCCGATGCGCGCGCTGTATCTCGCCACCCTCGGCGGCGCGCGCGCGCTGGATTTGCA
>JALCBG010000016.1:0-34847 GCA_028066695.1 Gammaproteobacteria bacterium
CTTCCGGCCGCATGTGCGGGAACAGCAGCACATCGCGAATGGACGGGCTGTCGGTGAACAGCATGATCAGGCGGTCAATGCCGATGCCTTCGCCGGCGGCCGGGGGCATGCCGTATTCCAGCGCGCGAATGTAGTCGGCGTCAAAATGCATCGCGTCCTTGTCGCCGCCGGTCGCGGCTTTTTGCTGCGCGCGAAAACGCTCGGCTTGGTCGTCCGGGTCGTTGAGTTCGGAAAAGCCGTTGGCGATTTCGCGGCCGGCGATGAAGAGTTCAAAGCGGTCGCTGACTTCGGGGTTGTCGTCGTTGCGGCGCGACAGCGGCGAGACTTCCACCGGGTATTCGGTGATGAAGGTCGGGTTTTGGAGTTTTTCCTCCACGGTTTTTTCAAAGATTTCCAGTTGCAGTTTGCCGGCGCCGTCTTCGGGCTTGACTTCAACGCCGAGGTTTGCCGCGTATTTTGCGAGGAAGTTTTTGTCGGCGAGTTTTGCATCGTCCAATTCGGCGTGCTCGCGCAACAGCGACTCGCGCAAAGTGATGCGTGCGAAAGGCGGGGCGAGGTCTATGCGTTTTTTCTGGTAGGTGAATTCGGGCGCGCCGTGCAGTTCGGCGCAAAGTCCGCGCAGCATTTCTTCGCTCATGTCCATGAAGTCGCGGTAGTCGGCATACGCTTGGTAGAACTCCAGCATCGTGAATTCCGGGTTGTGGCGCGTGCTGACGCCTTCGTTGCGGAAGATGCGGCCGAGTTCAAACACGCGCTCAAAACCGCCGACCACCAGCCGCTTCAAATACAACTCCGGCGCGATGCGCAGAAAAAGCTGCATGTCCAGCGCGTTGTGGTGGGTGATGAACGGGCGCGCCACCGCGCCGCCGGGAATCGGGTGCATCATCGGCGTTTCCACCTCCAAAAAATTTCGCGCGCGCATGAAACCGCGCAAATACTCCACCGTTTTTGCGCGCATCACAAAAACCGCGCGCGCGTCTTCGCTCATTATCAGATCCAGATAACGGCGGCGGTATTTCAATTCGGCGTCGCTGAGGCCGTGGGATTTCTCCGGCAGCGGACGCAGCGACTTGGTCAGCAAGCGCAATGCATCGGCGCGCACGCTGAGTTCGCCGCTTTTGGTGTGGAACAATTCGCCCTCGGCGGCGAGAATGTCGCCGATGTCGTATTGCTTAAATTCGCCGTCATAAACGCCGGACGGCAGCGCGTCCCGCTGCAAAAAAAGTTGAATGCGCCCGCTCGCGTCGCGAATGTCGGCGAACGCGGCCTTGCCCATGACGCGCCGCGACATCATGCGCCCGGCGACTTTCACGCGGATTTTTTTGTCCGCGAGAAGTTCGGGATGCTCGCCGTATTTTTCGCGCAACTCGGCCGCGAACGCGCCGCGCCGAAAGTCATTCGGAAACGCGCCGCCTTTTTTTCGCAGCGACTCAAGTTTGCCGCGCCGCTGCCGTTCTTCGTCGCTCATGCCGCGCCCCTACAAACCGGCCTTCAAACTCGCTTCAATAAACGGGCCGAGCGCGCCGTCCAGCACCGCCTGCGTGTTGCCGCTTTCCACGCCGGTGCGCAGGTCCTTGATGCGCGACTGGTCCAGGACATACGAGCGGATCTGGCTGCCCCAGCCGATGCTCGCTTTGTTTTCCTCCTCGCTTTGCTGCTGTTCGCGGCGTTTTTGCATCTCGGCCTGAAACAGGCGCGACTTCAGCATGGCCATCGCCTCGGCGCGGTTGCGGTGCTGCGAGCGGTCGTTCTGGCACTGCACCACGATTCCCGACGGCGCGTGCGTGATGCGCACCGCCGAGTCGGTGCGGTTGACATGCTGGCCGCCGGCGCCGCTGGCGCGGTAGGTATCCACGCGCAAATCGGCCGGGTTGATTTCCACATCAAAAGTCTCGTCAATTTCCGGATAGACATACACCGAGGCGAACGAAGTGTGGCGGCGGTTGCCGGAGTCAAACGGGCTCTTTCGCACCAGGCGGTGCACGCCGGTCTCGGTGCGCAGGTAGCCGTAGGCGAATTCGCCGATCATTTTCAGCGTGGCGCTTTTTACGCCGGCGACATCGCCGTCGGATTTTTCCACCAGTTCGGTTTTGTAGTTCTGCTCGTCTCCCCAGCGCAAATACATGCGCAGCAGCATCTCGGCCCAGTCCTGCGCCTCGGTGCCGCCGGAGCCGGCCTGAATGTCCACGAAGGCGTTGTTGCCGTCGGCCTCGCCGGAAAACATCCGCGAAAACTCCATCTTGTCCAGCGCGGCCGCGGTCTTGGCGGCGTCGGCGGAAACGGCGGCGAGCGCGGCCGCGTCGTCTTCGGCGCGCGCCAATTCCAATAACTCGGAAGTGTCGTCAATGCCGCGCTGCAATTCGTCGAGCGATTCCACCGCGCGCTGCAGCCGCGCGCGCTCGCGGCCGAGCGCCTGCGCTTCGGACGGCGTGTCCCAGATGCCGGCGTCCTCCAGTTTTCCGGTTACCTGCGCGAGGCGCTCTTTTTTGCCGGCATAGTCAAAGCAACCTCCTGAGCGCGGCAAGCCGCTCGGTGGATGCGCGCAGCGATTCGGAAAGTTCGTTCGGCGTTTCCATGTTCGTGTTCGGCGGGGCGGCGCGGGATTATAGCGCAGCGCCGCTACTTCGCGCGGCAGGCGGCGAAAAGCGCGCCCGCGGTGAGCAGCACAAGCCACACCAGACTCCACGCCGGCATGCTCAGCCCGATCAGTTTCCACTGCACTTCGGCGCATTCCCCCGAGCCGCGCAGCACCAGCGAGAGCGCGCGCTGCAGCGGGAACGCGTCCAGCAAATAGCCGAGCCCGGGTCCGCATTCCGGCACGCGCTCGGGCGGCAGACTCTGCAGCCACACATGCCGCGCGGCCACGGCCGCGCCGAGCGCCGCGGCGACGGCGGCGCATCCGGCGTAGATCCGCCGCCCGAGTCGGCGCGGGTTGTGCGCGGCCGCGGCGAGCAAAATCACCGCGACGGCGATGAAGGCGACGCGCTGAAAAATGCAAAGCGGGCACGGCTCCAATCCGTCCACATGCTGAAAATACAGCGCGATGGCGACCAGCGCGACGCAAAGCAGCGCGCCGCCGAGCGGCAATGCGCGCGGCGGCAGCGCGGAGACGGCGGCGATGGCTCCTTGAATTTTCATGGGAATTTTCATGGAAATTTTCGCGGAGATTTTGGCGGGCGGATTCATGGTTCGCGCATTATAATGGGCGCGGCGTTATTCCCCTTTCATCGGGCCCAGCGGAAACGCCGCGACATTTCCGGCCGGCGCCGGCGCGCCGCCGCTTTCAATGATTTTATTCACGCCTTCTTTTTCCACCTCGTCAATGCGCACCACCGCATGCAGCGGAATGTAAGTGCGGCTGACCTGGCTGAACTCGGCTTTGAGCCGCTCCTCGGACGGGTCCACCACCATCTTGGAGCGCTCGCCGAAAATGATGCCGGCGACTTCCACGAACGCGTACAACCCGCTCTGCGAAACTTCGCGCGCATACAATTCATACAATTTCCCCCGGTTGTGGAACTGGATTTTATAGACGCGCTTTTGGGTTTTTCGCTTTGTCATCGGGGCGTTGCGGGCGGTTTGGCCGGGCGGGGAGTATAGCCGATTGGCGTATTTGATATGCACATATTAATGAACACATTAATCAGCCGCTTTCTCCGGCCGCTTGCGACCGCAATAATTTTGGCGGCGGCAACGACCACGGGCGCGCATGCCGATTTGCCCGCGCCGATTGCGGCCGCGCTCGCCGAGCAGCGCATTCCGGCGTCCAAGGTGAGTTTGGTGGTGCGCGCGCTGGACGACCGCGGGCGCGGCGCGGCCTTGCTGCGCCACAACGCGGCGACCGCGCGCAATCCGGCCTCGGTGATCAAACTCCTGACCACGCTGGCCGCGCTGGAAACGCTGGGGCCCGACTACCGCTGGGAGACCGACTACCTCGCCGACGGCGCGATCCGAAACGGAACTTTGCACGGCGATTTAATTTTGCGCGGCGGCGGCGACCCGTTCATCACCGTGGAGGATTTTCTCGGCCATTTATTGGCGCTGCGCCAGACCGGCCTGCGCCGCATCAACGGCGACCTGGTCATTGACAACTCGCGCTTTGCGCCGGCGCATCACGACCCGGCCGCCTTTGACCGCCAGCCGACGCGCTCCTACAACACCGCGCCCGACGCCGCGCTGATCAACCTGTCGGCGACGCGTTTCGTGGTGGAGCCGCGCGGCGGGCGCATCACCGCGCGCGCCGAGCCGCCGCTCGCCGGGCTGCGCATTGACAACCGCATCAAAGCGCTCGGCGGAACATGCAAAGGCAAGGGCGGCAACTGGAGTTACCGCATCGCGCGCGACGACAGCGCGCGCGGCGCCGACCGCCGGCAAAGCGGCGCGCGCATTTCGCTGCGCCCGATTCGCGTCCGCCTGCAGGGCGCCTACCGCGCGCAATGCGGCGAAGACGAACTCATTCGCAGCATCGTGCCGAACGCCGAATACACCTGCCGCCTGTTCACCTCGCTGTGGCGCGAGATGGGCGGCAAATCCGGCGGCTGCCGCCTCGGCGCCGCGCCGCCGCGCGCGCGCCGGTTGCTGGCGCGCGAAGGCGCGCCGCTCGCCGACATCATCACCGGCATCAACAAGTTCAGCAACAATGTAATGACGCGCCAATTGCTGCTGACCCTCGCCGCGCCGCGCGTTGACGCGGACGGCGACGGCGAGCCGGACACCGCGCAACCCGCATCGCGCCCGGCAACCGCCGCCGCCGGCGTCGCCGCGATTCGCGCCTGGCTTGCCAAGTCCGGCGTCGCCATGCCGTCGCTGGTCATGGACAACGGCGCCGGCCTGTCGCGCACAAGCCGCGCCTCCGCGGCCGGCCTGTCGCGCCTGCTCGCGCATGCCTGGCGCGGCAGTTACCGCCCCGAATTCCTCTCCTCGCTCCCCCTCGCCGCCACCGACGGCACCATGCGCAAGCGCCTTTCCGAAAGCGCGTTGCGCGGCCGCGCGCGCATCAAGACCGGCTTAATCGACAACATCCGCAGCATGGCCGGCTATGTCCACGCCCGCGACGGCCGCCACTACGCGGTCGCAATGATGATTGACTCGCGCCGCGTAAATTTCTGGAGCGGCAACGCGGTGCAGGACGCGGTGCTGGAGTGGGTGTTTGCGCGGTGAGGTTCAGGCGCCGGGGCGGACAAAATCCAGCACCAATTTGTTGAAGGTTTTTTCGTCCTCAAGATGCGCGTTGTGCGCGCAGCCCTTCATAAAATGCAGTTGCGCGCCGGGAATTGCGCGGCGCATTTCCCGCAGGCGGCGCGGGGCGTAAGTCCGGTCGCGGCACGCGCCGATGACCAGCGTCGGCATGCTGATTTCGGCGAGCCGTTCAGTCAGGTTGAAATTTTCCATCGCGCGCAGCGCGGCCAGCGCGGCCGGCATGCCGACCCGGTCGCTGCATGCCAGGCAGTCGGCATAGCGCGGATGCGCGGCGCCGTCCACAAACCAAGTCGCGACAATTTCCTTTCGCGCGGATTCCATGCCGCGCGCCTGCAGCCGCGTTTTGCTCTCGGCGAAAGTCTCAAAGCGCTCGGGCAAATTTCCGTCGCTGTTGGTCGCGAAGAGAATTAATTTTCGCGCGCGCGCGGGCGCGTCCAGCGCGATTTGCAGCGCGACCATGCCGCCCATGGAATGGCCGAGCAAATCAAAGCGTTCGCAGCCGAGCGCGTCCAGCGCGCCGAGCGTCCGCGCCGCCATCTCGGAAACGGAGCCGGCGGCGCGCGCCGCAAAACTTTCGCCGAAGCCGGGCAGGTCTATGGTAATGACATCGGCAAATTCGGAAATGACACGGATGTTTGGCGCAAAAAATTTTCCGCAGCACAAAAAGCCGTGGATCATCACCAGCGGAACGCCGCCGCGGCCGGAGTATTTCGCGTGCGCCAGCATGACGCGGCGCGCTCAGCGGTTTCCGCCCTGAATGATGCGGTTCAAAATCATCGCGCAAAAAAGAATGGCGAAGCCGGCGAGAATTCCCTGGCCGACATTGGCGTATTGCAGCGCCTCCAGCACGTCCTCGCCGAGCCCCTTTGCGCCGATTAGCGACGCGACCACCACCATCGCCAGACTGAGCATGATGGTTTGGTTGATACCGGCGAAAATGGACGGCGCGGCCAGCGGCAGATCCACCTTGGTCAGCAAATACCACTTGGACGCGCCGAAAGCGATCGCCGCCTCGCGCACCGGCTGCGGCACGCCGCGCAGGCCGAGCACGGTCAGGCGCACCACCGGAGTGCCGCCGAAGATCATGGTGATGATGATCGCGGCCGGCTTGCCCACGCTGAAAAGCGCGATGACCGGAATCATGAAGACAAACGACGGCATGGTCTGCATGAAATCCATGACCGGGCGGATGACGCCGTAGAGGCGCTCGCGCTTGGCGCAGAGCACGCCGAGCGGAATGCCGATGGTGATGCTGATGCAGGCCGCCGTGCCGAGCAGGGCGAGCGTGGTCATCGCTTTTTCCCAGAACTCCAGCGCGCCCATGAAGGCGAGCGAGCCGGCGGCGAACACCGCGCCGCGCGCGCCGGCGGTGAGCCCGGTCAGCAGGATGATGAAACTGGCGACTATCGGCCACGGCGTCCGCACAAACAGCACTTCCAGATAATCCAGAAAAACGCGGATGCCGTAGGAGATGAAATAAAACAGGCCGGAGCCGGCGCCGGTCAGCCAGGAAAAAAACTCCACGATCCAGTTAATCGCGGCCAGCCGGTAGCGCGGGTCGGTCGGAAAGTTTCCGAGGTGCCCGGTCGGGTCGTTGAAGCCGTAAAACAAAATGCCGATGCAGTAGACGAACACGACGAAAACGCCGCTGAGCGCGATCCGCGCCGGCGCCAGCCCGCTTTTTAAACTGCGGTCGGAAAGCCATTCGGAAAAGCGCTTTTCCAGGATTCGGTTCGCCAGCAGTCCCTGCGCGCATTTCACCGCGAGCAGGGCGCCCAGGCCGGCCGCGGCCACCCACACCGCCGACTCCTCCACCGCGCGCATCTCCAGCCGGATGTTGGCGATCTCGCGCTCCAGCGAGTCGATCCAGCCGCGAATCGCGCCGACTTTGTCGCTGTTGTCCTCCAGCGCGGCCTGCAGTTGGCGGCGCCGCAAATCCAGCGTGCCTTCTATCGCGCCGATGCGCGCGCGCGCCTCGCCGGACAGATCGCCGAACAAGCCGCGCATGATTTGCGTGAGCGCGAAAGTCTCGGCGACCACGAACAGCATCCCCCACTTCCACAGGCCGCGCAGCCCGAACCACACCGGGCCGAGCGCGGCGGCGGCCGCGTTGAAACTGAAAACGAAGGCGGTGGTCGCGCCGATTTTGTTGAACTCGCGCAGGTAGTAGCGCGGGCTGGAGGCGACGAATCGCTTCAGCAATTCGGCGCGGTCTTCGGACGGCGCCGTATTTTTGGGAGATTGCTGTTGGCTCATGTTTCCGCTCCTTCTATGACGGTTTGCAGTAAATCCGCGGTGGTGACCACGCCGAGGCGCGCGCCCGAATGGTCGACCACGACCAGCGGTTTATCCTGCCCGATTGCCGCGCTGATCAGCGCGCTGAGCGCGTCGTCCTCGCGGCATTGCGGGCAGTCGCCGCCGAGCGCGCCGTGCTCGCGCTCAAACTCCGCAATGCCGCGCATCACCGCATGCGCGCGCACCACTTTGAGGCGCGAAATGCCGGCGACAAAATCGGCGACATACGAATCGGCCGGGCGCATCACGATGTTCTCCGGCGTGTCTTCCTGAATCAGGCGGCCGTCGCGCATGATGGCGATGCGGTCGCCGATGCGAACCGCCTCGTCCAGGTCGTGGGTGATGAACACGGTGGTCTTGTGCATGCGCTCGGAAAGCGCCATGAATTGATTTTGCAGTTGCCGCCGAATCAGCGGGTCCAGCGCGCTGAACGGCTCGTCCATCAGCAGAATGTCCGGGTCGGAGGCGAGCGCGCGCGCAAGCCCGATGCGCTGCTGCATGCCGCCCGACAATTCATGCGCGAACTTGTTGCCCCAGCCGCTCAGGTCGACCATCTCCAGATTTTGCTCGGCGATTTGCAGGCGGCGGTTTTTGCTGACGCCGCGAATTTCCAGGGGCATGGCGATATTGTCCAGCACCGAGCGGTGCGGCATCAGCGCGAAATTTTGGAACACCATGGCGATGTGGCGGTTGCGAAATTCCTGCAGCGCCTTCGGCTCCAGTTGCATCACATCCAGCCCGTTGACATGAATGCTTCCATCGGTCGGCTCGAGCAGGCGGTTGATGTGGCGCACCAGCGTGGATTTTCCGCTGCCGGACAGGCCCATCACGCAGTAGATTTGCCCGGGCAGCACTTCAAAACTGACATCGGCGACGCCGATTACGCAGTTGTATTTCTCAAGCGCCTCCTGCTTGGAAATGCCGCCGCTCCGGATGCGCGCGAACGCCTCGCGCTCGCGCGCGCCGAAAATTTTCCAGGCGTTGGCGACGCGAATCGCCGCTTCGTCCGTTTCCGGTTTGGCGCGGGAGGCGGGCATCGGGCGGCAAACAAAAAACCGCCTTCCCGGTCATCGCCGGAAAGGCGGTTTGCGCGGGCGGTCAGATGCCGAGCCAGGCGTCAACGCGCGCCGAGTTTTTCGCGATCCACTCGTTCACCACTTCGTCCGGGTCGCGTTTCTTCCCGGCGATTTGAAAGGCGAAGTAACTGACATCGTCGGCGCGCAGCGAAAAGTTCTGCAGGAACTCGTAGATCACCGGCGAGCGCTTTTTCAGCGACTTGGAATACGCGATTTGCACTTTCTTCAGCGCGTCCTCGCTCGCCACCTTGGAGTTCTCATACCAGTTCGGGTCGTCGCTCGGCTGGTACATGATGTATTTCGCCGGGTCATACGGCGGCTCCTTGAGCCGCACGATGTCGTGCAGGAACCAAATCGCGTGCGGCGAGTAGCAGTAAAACGCGTAGCCGCGGCCCTTGGCGATGGTGTCGCCGACGGTCGCCTGCATCACGCTCTGCTCGGCGCGAATCGGATCCATGAACGGCAGCAGGCCGTAGTCGCGCACTTTCACTTCGTTGACATTGGCCGAAGCCCAGCCCGGCGCGCCGACCCAAATCTCGCCCTTGCCGTTGCCGTCGCTGTCCATCAACTTCGCGATTTCCGGGCGCGCCAGGTCAAAGATGGATTCCACGCCGTGCTTCTTGGAGAAGGCCTTGGACACGCAGAAACTCTGCTTGCCTTCGTAACTGTTGCGGCTCAGTTCCACCGTGCCTTCTCCGTCCACATATTTCTTGGTGAAACTTTCCTGGTTCGGCAGCCATACATCCGGATGCACGTCGATGTCGCCCTTGCCCGCGTTCATCGCCTGAAAGATCGCGGCGTTGTTGCCCGGCACCAGTTCGGCTTTGCCGCCGATGCGCTCGGTGACGACGTTTTTGATCAGATACGCGATGCTTTTCGCGCCGACCCAGCTGGGCTCGCCGATCTTGACGCTTTCGGCGGAATGCGCGGCGAACGCGAAAGACAGCAGCAGAGAGGCGCAAAGCGCGCGCGCGGTTGCGGTGGTTTTCATGAAAAATCTCCGGGTGGTGATGGACGGCGGAGCATAGCACACGGCCGCGCCGCGCGGCGATTTCGGCATCGGGCGCGGCGAGCGGCATCGCGCGGTTTTGCCGGAAAATTCGCGCCGCAATCCCCCCGCCCCCGCCGCCCCTTGCGCCGCCGCGCGGTTTCGGGTATTCTCCCCCTCCCGTTGCAACCCGCGTTTCTCCAATGACCCAGAAAACCGCCGCGGCGAAAGCGCCGCCGAAACCCGAGACGAAAGCCCCGGCGAAAACGCCGGCAAAACCCGCGGACTCGTTCACCCTGACCGACAACGCCAGCGGCAAGTCGTGGCAGTTGCCGGCGCGCACCAGCGTCATGGGCGGGCGGCTGATCGACATCAAGCGGCTCTACGGCGACACCGGGGTTTTGACCTACGACCCGGGCTACACCTCCACCGCGTCCTGCAAATCGGACATCACCTACATTGACGGCGAGAAAGGCGTGCTGCTGCACCGCGGCTATTCCATAGACGAACTCGCCGAGAAGAGCGACTTCATGGAAGTCTGCTACCTGCTGCTCTACGGCGAACTGCCGACGCCGGAGCAGAAGACTTCGTTTGAGTCGGACATCCGCATCCACACGCTGCTGCACGAGCAGTTGATTTCGTTTTACAACGGCTTCATTCGCAACGCCCACCCGATGTCCATCATGGTCGGCGTGGTCGGCGCGCTTTCGTCGTTCTACCACGACAGCACCGACATCACCGACATCGGCGCGCGGCGGCTCGCGGCGCACCGGCTGATCGCGAAGATGCCGACCATCGGCGCGTATGCCTACAAGTACTCGCTCGGCATGTCCTTCCCGACGCCGCACAACGACTGCAGTTATTCGGAAAACCTGCTGCAGATGATGTTCTCCAACCCGGCCGAGAAATACAAAATTGATCCGGTGCTGGCGCAGGCGATCGACCGCATTTTGATTCTGCACGCCGACCACGAGCAAAACGCGTCCACTTCCACGGTGCGCCTCGCCGGATCAAGCGGAGCCAACCCGTATGCATGCATCGCCGCCGGCATCGCCTCGCTGTGGGGGCCGGCGCACGGCGGCGCGAACGAGGCGGTGCTGAAAATGCTGGACGAAATCGGCTCGGCCGACCGCATCGGCGCTTACATCAAAAAAGCGCAGGACAAAAACGACAAGTTCCGGCTGATGGGCTTCGGCCACCGCGTCTACAAAAACTACGACCCGCGCGCGCGCGTGATGCGCGACACCTGCCACGAAGTGCTGGAGGTGCTCGGCGTGGAGGACCCGAAACTCAAACTGGCGATGGAACTCGAGCGCATCGCGCTGGAGGACGACTACTTCATCAAAAAGAAACTCTACCCGAATGTGGATTTTTATTCGGGCATCATCATGAAAGCCATGGGCTTTCCGACTTCCATGTTCACGGTGATGTTCGCCATCGGCCGCACCGCCGGCTGGATCTCGCACTGGAAGGAGATGCTGCGCGACGAAGACAGCAAGATCGGGCGGCCGCGGCAGTTGTATCTCGGCGCGAAGGCGCGCGAATACCTGCCGCTGGACCGGCGCGGGCACACCGACAAAAAGGTCAGTTGGGCCTGGCTGTGGGGCGGATGAGTTCGCGCGCCGCATGGCGCGCGCCCGCTTCCGCTTTTTGTTGACGGCGTCGCGCGCCGCCTTTCCCCGCAACAACAAACGATGCTCGGCAAAATCCTGTTCACCGTCGCGGTCATCGTCGTAGTCGTGGCTTTCTTTCGCATGCGCGCGCGCGCGGTGGCCGCGGCTGAAGCCGACACCGAAACGCACCGCGGGAAGCGAAGTTGATGCCGCGCCCGCGCGCCACGCTCGCGCTGGTCGGCGCGTCTTTGCTGGTGTTTGCGGCCATGCATCTGCTCGCGCGCGAGGCGGTGGTTCGCCCGCTGTTGATTTCGGAATACACCTCGCCGATACTGCCGGAAATCCGCGGCGGCGAGTGGTGGCGGCTGCTGACGCCGGTGTTCCTGCACTTTTCGCTGTTCCATCTGGTTTTCAATTTGCTGTGGGTGTGGGAATTGGGGCGGCTGATTGAGGCGCGCCACGGCGCGTTCGCGCTGCTCGCCGTCACCGCGGCGCTCGGCGCGTCCTCCAACCTCGCGCAATATTTCGCCTCCGGCCCCGGGTTCGGCGGCATGTCCGGCGTGCTCTACGGCTACTTCGGCTATCTGTGGGTGCAGGGGCGCTTCAACCCGGCATTCGGCATCCGCCTGGCGCCGCCGGTGGTGGCGCTGTTGTTCGGCTGGTTCGCGCTGTGCTGGTCGGGCGTTTTAAAACTCTTCGGCCTGCACATCGCCAACAGCGCGCACACCGGCGGACTGCTCGGCGGCGCCGCGCTCGCCTTCCTGGCCATGGCCGCGCCGCGCATGCGCGGGAGGCCGACATGAAATTTCGCGAGGTCGGCGGCCGCTACGACGGCCCCGCATTGGAAAAAGAAGTGCTGGAGTTTTGGGAGGCGCGCGGAATTTTTGAAAAGAGTTTGAAACAGAGCGAGGGGCGCCCGCGCTTCAGTTTCAACGAGGGCCCGCCGACCGCCAACGGCCGCCCCGGCATCCACCATGTGCTGGCGCGCTCTTTCAAGGACATCTACCCGCGCTACAAAACCATGCGCGGTTTCCACGCGCCGCGCAAGGGCGGCTGGGACACGCACGGCCTGCCGGTGGAGCATGAAATTGAAAAGCAACTCGGCATCTTTGACAAAAAAGAAATTGAGGCGAAAGTCGGCGTCGCCGAATTCAACCGCCGCTGCCGCGAGTCGGTGATGGCCTACATCTCCGACTGGGAGCGGATGACGCGGCGCATGGGCTACTGGGTCAATCTGGACGAGGCGTATTACACGCTGAACAACGACTACATTGAGTCGGTCTGGAACCTGCTAAAAACCATCTGGGACAAGGGCCTGATCTACCAGGGCTACAAAGTCGTCCCCTACGACCCGCGCATCGGCGCGACCCTGTCGTCGCACGAAGTCGCGCAGGGCTACCGCGAAGTGGACGACCCGTCGGTGACGGTGCGCTTTCGTTTGGAGGGGAAAGACGACGCGTCTTTTTTGGTGTGGACGACCACGCCGTGGACCTTGCCGGCGAATTTGCTGCTGGCGGTCGGCGCCGACATTGATTACGCGCGCGTCTCCTGCGACGGCGAGGAATTCATTCTCGCGAAGGCGCGCGTGGACGCGCTTTTCGGCGAGCGCGAATACAAGGTGCTCGGCGTGCAAAAGGGAAGCGAGTTGGCCGGCATGCGCTACCGCCGCCCGTTTGATTATTTGCAGGTGGAGCAAGCCGAAAAGGCCGACGCATTTCGCGTGGTCACCGCGGATTTCGTGGATGTGGAAGACGGCAGCGGCATCGTCCATGTCGCGCCGGCCTACGGCGTGGACGACCTCGCGCTCGGCAAGCGCGAGGGCATGCCGGTGATGCACGCGGTCGGCCTGGACGGCTGCTTCACCGACGAAGTCCCGCCGGTCGCCGGCAAGTTTTTTAAGGAGGCAGACGCGCCGCTTACCAAAATCCTGAAGGAGCGCGGCCTGCTGTTCGCGAATGAAACCATCCGCCACAACTACCCGTTCGGCTGGCGCACCGGCGACCCGCTGATCTATTACGCCAAGGAGGCCTGGTACATCCGCACCACCGAAATCAAGGAGCGCCTGGTGGAACTCAACCGCACCATCAACTGGGTGCCGCCGGGGATTCGCGACGGACGCTTCGGCAACTGGCTGGAAAACAACATTGACTGGGCGCTGTCGCGCGAGCGTTTTTGGGGAACGCCGCTGCCGGTGTGGCGTAGCGACGACGGCGACTGCATTTGCATCGGCTCGCTCGGCGAACTGGAGGAACTCGCGTCGCGCAAGTTGCGCGATGTGGACCTGCACCGCCCACAAATAGACGAAATCACCTTCGTCAAAGACGGCAAGACCTACCGCCGCGTCCCCGAGGTCATTGACTGCTGGTTTGACTCGGGCGCGATGACCTACGCGCAGTGGCACTACCCGTTTGAAAACCGCGAAACTTTTGAGCGGCACTTTCCGGCCGACTACATCTGCGAGGCGATAGATCAAACGCGCGGCTGGTTCTACACGCTGCACGCCATCGCCGCGCTGGTGTCGGACAGCGTCGCCTACAAAAACTGCGTCTGCCTGAGCCACATCGTGGACGCGCACGGAAAAAAAATGTCCAAGTCGCAGGGAAATATCGTGGATCCCGACGAGGTGTTTGATTCCATCGGCGCCGACCCGCTGCGCTGGCTGTTTCTCGCGCGCACCGCGCCCGACGCGCAAAAGCGCATTTCCACCGGCATCGTGCGCGAAGTCGCGGCGTCTTTCGTCAATACTTTCTGGAACACCTACGCGTTTTTTGTTTTATACGCGCGGCTGGATGAAGTGGATCTCGGCCGCGAAATCGCGCCGGAAAAGCGCCCGGAAATTGACCGCTGGGCGCTGGCGCTCGCGCATCAAACCGTGAAAGACGCGACCGATGCGCTGGACTGCTACGACGCGCGCGGCGCCGGCCTCGCCATTGAAAAACTGGTGGACCAACTGAGCAACTGGTATGTGCGCCGCAACCGCCGCCGCTTTTGGAAAAGCGAGCGCGGAGACGACAAACAGGCGGCCTACCTGACGCTGTTTGAATGCATAGACCTGTGCGCCCGGCTGATGGCGCCGTTCATGCCGTTTTTGTCGGATGCGGTGTATCGCAATTTGCACGGCGCGGACAAGGGCGCGCCGGAGAGCGTGCACCTGACCGAATGGCCGCGCTTTGATGAGGCGCGCCTTAACGCGCAATTGGTTTTTGAAATGGACATGGTGCAGCGCGCCGTCGGCCTCGGCCGCTCGGCGCGCGAGGAAAGCCGGGTGCGCGTGCGCCAGCCGCTGCCGCGAATGCGAATCGGCGCGGCCGACGCCGGCGCGCGCGCCGCGCTGAAAAAACACGAGGCGCAAATCCGCGAGGAATTAAACATCAAGCGCGTGGAATTCATCGGCGCGGGCGCCGACGCGGAAATCGTCCGCTACGCGGTGGAGCCCAATTTTTCCGCGCTCGGCAAACGCCACGGCAAACGCATGCCGGCGATTAAAGCCGCGCTGGCAAAAGCCGACGGCGCGCGCATCAAAGCGCAACTGGACGCGGGCGAAAATTTCGCGGTGAAAATCGGCGGCGAGAAAATTGAATTCGCGCCGGAAGACATTAAAGTGCGCACCACTTCCGCGCCCGGCTACGCATGCGCGCGCG
Organism: Gammaproteobacteria bacterium; assembly: GCA_028066695.1. Taxonomy (GTDB): domain Bacteria; phylum Pseudomonadota; class Gammaproteobacteria; order Arenicellales; family Poriferihabitantaceae; genus JAHRAW01. Next base: position 14,813 of record JALCBG010000016.1, read on the forward strand.
ACGAAACCCTGCTGGTCGCGCTTGACACCGAAATCAGCGAAGAATTGCGCGTGGAAGGCATCGCGCGCGAATTGGTGCGCGCGGTGCAGGACGCGCGCAAATCGGCCGGCTTGGAAGTCTCCGACCGCATAGACCTCGCGGTCACCGGCTCGGCGCGCGTTGAAGCCGCGCTGCGCGAACACCGCGGGCACATCATGAGCGAGACGCTGTCGGAATCGCTGTCGCCGGATATCACCCGCGGCGGTTTTGAAGCGGAGCGCAAACTGGGGGAGGACGAATGGCGAATCGTGCTGGCAAAAACGCAGGCGGCCCCGCCTCAATGAACACCCTGGTAACCGGCGCCGCCGGCTTCATCGGCGCGGCGTTTTGCGCGCGGTTGCTGGCGCGCGGCGGGCGCGTCACCGGCGTGGACAACTTCAGCGACTACTACGATGTCGACCTGAAGCGCGCGCGCCTCGCGCAATTTCAGGAGCACGAAAACTTCACCTTCCGCCAGGCCGACATCACCGACCGCGGCGCGATGGAAAAATTATTCGGCGGAAAGCGCTTTGACGCGGTCGCGCATTTCGCCGCGCAGGCCGGGGTGCGCTATTCGCTGGAAAATCCGGCCGCGTATGTGGACACCAACATCGCCGGCTTCGGCAACATCATTGAAAACTGCCGCCGCGCCGGCGTCGGCCACCTGCTGTTCGCATCCAGCAGTTCGGTCTACGGCGGCGGCGCCAAGTTGCCGTTTTCGGAAAGCGAGCCGGTCGACCGGCCGCTGTCGCCCTACGCCGCGAGCAAGCGCGCCAACGAATTGATGGCGCATTGCTACGCGCACCTTTACCGCCTGCCGTGCACCGGGCTGCGCTTTTTTACGGTGTACGGGCCGTGGGGCCGCCCCGACATGGCGTTCTTCAAATTCGCCGACCTGATGCTGCGCGGCGAGCCGATACCGGTCTACCGGCGCGGCGAATTGACGCGCGACTTCACCTACATTGACGACGCGGTGGAGGGCGCGCTGCGCGCGCTGGACGCGCCGCCCGCGGCGGACGATGCATCCGGCGGCGCGCCCTGCCGCGTCTACAACCTCGGCAACGGCCGCGAAGTGCGGCTGCGCGATTACATTCGCGCGCTGGAGAACGCGCTCGGCGTCAAGGCGAGTTGGAAGATGCTGCCGATGCAGCCCGGCGATGTCGCCGCGACCCGCGCCGACATGCGCGCCTTTCGCGCCGCTTTCGGCTTCACGCCGGAGACTTCGGTGGAAGAGGGCCTGGCGAAATTCGCCGAGTGGTACCGCGCATACCGCCAGCCGCAGTGAAAAACGCGCTGCTGGAAAAAATCCGCAGCCGCGACGCGCGCGTCGCTGTGTTCGGGCTCGGCTATGTCGGCCTGCCGCTCGCGCTGCGCTTCGCCGAGGCCGGCTTTGAAACCGCCGGCTTTGACATTGACGAGGACAAAGTGCGCGCGCTCAACGCCGGCAAGAGTTACATAGAGCGCATTTCCGGCGGCGAAATCCAACGCGCGCGCGATGCCGGCTTCACCGCCGCCTCCGACTTTTCCGAGTGCGCGCGCGCGCACGCGCTGATCATCTGCGTGCCGACGCCGCTCGGCGCGCACCGCGAGCCGGACCTGCGCTATGTGACCGCCACCATGGACGCGATCGCGCCGCACCTGCGCGCCGGAAGCGTGGTCGCGCTGGAGAGCACCACCTACCCCGGCACCACCGAGGAGGAATTGCTGCCGCGCATTGAAGCGCGCGGTTTCACCGCGGGCGAGGATGTGTTTCTGGTGTATTCGCCGGAGCGCGAAGACCCCGGCAACCGGGATTTTCCGCTGCGAAAAATTCCGAAACTCTGCGCCGGGCACACCGCGAACTGCCTGGAAGTCGGCGCCGCGCTCTACCGCGCCGCGGTCGACCGCGTGGTGCCGGTCAGTTCCACGCGCGCCGCCGAGATGACCAAGTTGGTGGAAAACATTCACCGCGCGGTCAACATCGGCCTGGTCAATGAACTGCGGCAGGTGTGCGACGCGATGGGGCTGGACATCTTTGAAATCATAGACGCGGCCTCCACCAAGCCGTTCGGCTACACGCCGTATTACCCGGGGCCCGGCCTCGGCGGCCACTGCCTGCCGATTGATCCGTTCTACCTCGCGTGGAAGGCGCGCGAATACGGCGTGCATTCCAAGTTCATTGAATTGGCCGGCGAAGTCAACGCCGGCATGCCGGCCTGGTTCGCGGCCAAAGCCGCGGACGCGCTCAACCGCGCCGGCAAGGCGGTGCGCGGCGCGGCCGTGCTGGTGCTCGGCGTCGCCTACAAAAAAAATGTCGGCGACATGCGCGAATCGCCGGCGCTGAAAATCATGCAGATCCTGCGCGAACAGGGCGCGAACATTTCCTACGCCGACCCGCATGTGCCGAAGATTGAAAAGTTGCGCGGCTATGACTTTAATATGGCCGCCGAGAAACTTTCCGCGGAACTTTTGGCGCAAAGCGACCTGGTCATCCTGTGCGCCGACCACGCGCGTTTTGATTACGCGATGATCAAACGGCACAGCGCGCTTTTGCTGGATACGCGCGGCGCGATGCGCGAGCAAGACGAAAAAAATCCGCCTATTCGTGCAGTTCGCGGTAAATCCGCCGCGCCAACTGCGCGCTGATGCCCGGCGCGCGCGCCAGATCCTCCACGCCGGCGCGCGCAATTTCGCGCATCCCGCCGAAATAGCGCAGCAAATTCCGCCGCCGTTTTTCGCCGACGCCTTCAATGCGCTGCAGCGGCGACTCGGCGCGCGCGGCCGCGCGGCGGCGGCGGTGGCCTGCGACTGCGAAACGGTGCGCCTCGTCGCGAACGCGCTGAATCAGGCGCAGCGCCTTGGAGCCGCGCGGCGGCCGCAGCGGCTTTGCCGCGCCAGCAAGATGTAATTGCTCGTCGCCGGCGCGCCGCGCCGCGCCTTTGGAAACGGCGAGCAGCGCGACCTGCCCGAGTTGCAGTTCCTCAAGAACTCCCGCGGCCGCGCGCAACTGCCCCTTGCCGCCGTCTATCACAATCAAATCCGGCAGCGCCGCGTCCTCGCGCAGCGCGCGCGTGTAGCGGCGCAGCAGGGTTTGCGCGAGCGCGGCGTAGTCGTCGCCGGGCGCGATGCCTTCAATGTTGAACCTGCGGTATTCGGCCTTCACCGGGCCGCGCCGGTCGGCGACCACGCATGCGCCGACCGCGCGCTCGCCGCGCGTGTGGCTGATGTCAAAGCATTCAATCCGCGCCGGCAATTCGGGCAGCGACAGCAGCGAAACCAAATCGCGGAGTTGCTCCTCCACCTGGCTGCGCTGATCCAGATGCGCGCGCAGATGCTCGGCCGCGGCCGCGCGCGCCGATTCAATCCACTTCGCGCGGTGGCCGATGCAGCGGTGCTTGACCGCGACCGCGCGCTTGGACTCGGCGCGCAGCGCCTGCTGCAGCGCGGCGCGCCCGGAAATTTTTTCGCCCAGCAAGATTTCGGCGGGCGCGCCGCCGCCGAGATAGTGCTGCGGCAAAAACGCCTCCAATAATTCGCCGGCCGAAAGATCCAGCGGATTTTTGCGCACCTGAAAATTTCCGCCGAGGTTGCGCCCGCGCCGAATGGAAACCACGCCGAAGCACGCCAGCCCGGCCTCCAGCGCGACCGCGGCGACATCGGCGTCGCCGGCGCCGGCGGCGACATACTGGCTGCCGCGCGCGCGCTGCAAAAGCGCGATGCGGTCGCGGTAGGCCGCGGCGCTTTCGTAATCCTGCGAGTTTGACGCGCGCTCCATCTTTTCGGCGAGTTCCTCCAGCAGCGCGAAATCGCGCCCGTCCAGCATCGCCTTCGCCTGCCGCACATCTTCCATGTAATCTTCGCGCGAGATGCGCCCGACGCACGGCGCGCTGCAGCGGCGAATTTGATACTGCAGACACGGGCGCGAGCGGCTGCGAAAAAACGCGTCGTTGCACTGGCGCAGGCGAAAAATTTTGTGCAGACTGCCGAGCATCTCGCGCACCGCGCCGGCATTCGGGTAGGGCCCGTAATAACGCTCGCCGCGCGCGCGGCGGCCGCGGTAAAAAGTGAACCGCGGAAACTCGGCGCGATCGGCGAGGCGAATATAGGGGAAACTTTTGTCGTCGCGAAGCGCGACGTTGTAGCGCGGCATTTTGTCCTTTATCAGGTGGTTTTCCAGCAGCAGCGCTTCCACCTCGGTGCGCGCGCGGTGAATTTCGGCGCGGTGAATCTTTGACACCATCAGCCGCGTCTTCGGGCTCAGTCCGCTCGCGCGAAAGTAACTCGCCAAACGGTTTTTTAAATTCACCGCCTTGCCGACATACAGCGCGCCGCCGTCGCGCTGGTAGAACACATAGACGCCGGGATGCGCGCCGGCCGAGGCGAGAAAACGCGCCGCGTCAAATTTTTGCCGGGCGCTCATGCCGCGCCCGCCTTTTTCAAACGCGCCGCGACCTGCGCGAACACCCGCGCGAACATTTCCTCGGTCAGGCGGCGCGTGTTGGTGTTGTAGCGGCTGCAGTGGTAACTGTCAAACAGCGCCAGTCCGTTGCCGAGTTCGTGGCGCGCGGCATGCGCGAACGGATACGCGCTGAGTTTCAGGCCGAGCGCGCGCAGCACCGCGCGGTGCGCGACTCCGCCGAGCGCGAGCACCAGTTTGAGGTGCGGCTCGGCGAGTTCGGCCGCGAGGTAGCGGCTGCAGTTGGCGACTTCCGCGCCGAGCGGCTTGTTGCCCGGCGGCAGGCACTTGACCGCGTTGGTGACGCGGCAGTTGCGCAGCCGCAGCCCGTCGTCGCGCGCGCGCGAATGCGGCGCCGAGGCGAAGCCGAAGCGGTGCAGCATGCGGTAGAGCAAAATGCCGGCGTGGTCGCCGGTGAACGGCCGGCCGGTGGCGTTGGCGCCGCGCAGCCCCGGGGCGAGGCCGACCACCAGCAACTCGGCGCGGCGCGCGCCGAACGGCGGCACCGGTTTGCACATGTAGTCGGGGCGGGCGCGCTTGACCTCGGCGAGGAAGTCGCTAAGGCGCGCGCAGTCGGCGCAATTCGCGTCGTGCCAGGCTTGCCGCCCGCGCGCCGCGGTGTTGTTGCGGCCCGAAGTCATTCGCACTACAATGCGGCCCCCACCGCCCGTTCACCCGCATTCATCAAATGAAAATTTCCGCTTTTGACGCGCGCGTCGGCAACCTGCTGGAATACCGCGGCAAGTTGTGGCGCGTTCTTCGCAAAAATCATGTCAAGCCCGGCAAAGGCGGCGCCTTCGTCCAGCTGGAGATGAAGTGTATCAGCGATCAGACCAAACTCAACGAGCGGTTTCGCTCCGAGGACAAGATCGAGCGCGCGCAGGTGGAGGCGCGCCGCATGCAGTATCTCTACGCCGAGGGCGAGTCGCATGTATTCATGGACGCGGAGAACTACGAGCAAATTCAACTCGCCGCCGGGGACTTTGAGGCGCAGGCGCGCTTTTTGTCGCCGGGCGCCGATGTGCAAATTAACTTTCACAACGGCCAGCCGATCGGCATGGAATTGCCGGCCGCGGTCGCGCTGGATGTGGTGGAGACCGAAGGCGCGACCAAAGGGCAGACGATGTCCGGCGCCGGCAAGCCGGCGACGCTGGAGACCGGGCTGAAAGTGAGCGTGCCGCTTTTCATTGAAGTCGGCGACAAAGTCCGGGTCAACACCGAAAGCGGCGAATACATAGAACGCGCGTAGTTCCGCCGGCTCAGTCGTTGTCGTGCAGCCCGGCGCCGGCGCCGGCCAGCCGCGAGGCCTCGCTCGCTTCCACATAAGTGCGCCGCGCATGGCGGTCCAAGCGCAGCCACACCGCGCGCGGCACCCTGCATTCGCCGAAGCGCGCCGCGCGGCGGCGCAGGCCCGCGGAGGTTCCCGGCGCGCGCGCCACACTGCATTTCAAATGCGCGGCGCGCGCGGCCTCAAACGCGGCGCGCGTTCCGCCGCGGCGCGCGCCGCCGCGCATGCATTGCAGCCGCGCGCCGGGCCACTGCAGTTCAATGACCAGTTCGTCAATGTGCGCGGCGTCTCCGAGGAAGCCGGCCGCGAGCAGCGGGTGCGCGATCGCGCCGGTTTCCACCGCGCCGGCCGATTCAATGCAGTCGCCGAGCGCGGCGCCGGTGCGCAGCGGATCCAGCGCGCCGCGCGGCGCGCGCCATACGCCGCCGAGCGAGCGCGGCGCGCCGCTGCTCTTAATGTCGCCGTCCAGCCAATCGGCCAATGCGGCCGCGCCGCGAAACCCGTTGGCATGCAGCCAGCGCACCGCGCGCCCGGTTTCATCGGCCAGCCCCCAGGCAAACCCGGCGCCGCGCGCGGCCTTGCGCGCGCTTTGCTCGATTTGATTGAGCGAGCAGATCATTCGCCATTTTCGCCGAGCGGCGGATAGGCCCAGTCGTCGGCGTCCATCGCCGAGAGTTCGTCGGGAAACGGCGCGTGCTGGTACATGGTGATGCGCACCCAGCGGTCGGATTTCGGGTCAAACCGCGTCGCGCCGAAGAACGACAACTTGCAGCGCAGCAAATCCACCGGGCGCAATTCTTTTGCGATGACATTGTCGCGAATCTCGGCGTAGGGGAGTTGCGCCGCCAGCTGCGCGCGGCGCACCGCGTGGCGGTGGCGCGGATGCGCGCGCAAAAATTCGGCGAGCGCTGCGTCCGCGTCAAACGCGCCGAGGCTTGCGCGCAGCGCGGCGATGTCGCGCGCCGCCGCGAGCGGCAATTCCTTTTCCGCGCCCGGCTCGTCAAAACGCTCGCCGAGGCGCGGCTCCAGTTTTTCCTCGGACACATACCAAAAGCGCGCGCATCGCCGCGGCTCGGCGTAGTCGGCGCCGAGCGCCCAGCGGTAATTCGCGTCTATCGCGTCGCGCAATTCGCCGACGCGCCGGCCGGCGCGAATGCGCCAGTAACGCGATTCATCCACCGACATCTCATGCGCCAAGTCGTCCACCAATTCGCCGTGCGGCTCCAGCGCGAGCGACACCAGCAATTCCTGCCCCTCCATGGAAAGCGCGCGCCGCGACCAGCGAATCAACGCGTCCCACGGCGCCTCGCCCTGCAGCGCGCCGCCGCGGGTTTGCGCGGAGATTTTTTCCAGGTCGTTTTTTAATTCGCGCAGCCGCCCGAGTTGGCGGCGGTCTTCGGTGCGCCACTGCGAAAGGCCGGCGCGCATTCGCGCCAGCGCCCGGCAAAAATGCGCGCGCGTTTTTTTGCCGCTGCGCGAAATTCCGCGCACGCGCGAAAGCGCGGTTTCGCGCGCGCGCATCCAGCAATGCAGCAGCGCCGGATGCAGCAGCAAAAAAGGCGCCATGCCGAGGCCGGTAGCGTTGCCGATGCCGAGTTGCCGCGCCAGCGGGCGCGCCAGTTTCACCGCCTTGCGGCCGCCGGCGGCGCGCGCCAAATGCTCGGCGAGGTCAATGCTGAACCAGCGAATCAGCCAGACCGCGAGCATCTCGGCGCGAAACGGCGCGGCGAACATTTGGTCGTGACCGGCGCGCCCGGCAAAATTTTCGCGGTCGCACAGGCCGAACTTGCCGTTGGCATAGACCGCGGTGGTGCGCATCAGGTAGCCGCTCGCGTCCAGCAATTCGCGCGGCGGCTGCGCGCCGCGCGCGAGCGCGTCCACCACGCGCGAAAAAACGCGCACGCTGCGGTTCGCGCGCGACATCACCAATTCGCTTTGGCGGCATTGCCCGGCTTCCTGCAGCGGAACATTGGCGGCGAGGCGTTTGATGTCGGCCTCGTCCGGCGCGCCGTCAAACAGCGCGAAAGTCGCGTCCCAGGCGTTTGCGATGACGCGGTCGGAGCGAAGTTTCGCCGGCAAATCGCGCGAGAAACACACCAGCGTGTAGGTGCGGCGCGGGCCGCGCGCCGAATACAGCGCGACTCCCTCGCCGCGCGCGTCCACCCGCCACGACTCGCGCGCAAACTTCCACCGCTCGCGCTTTAAGTCGCGCAACAGCGCGCGCATAAAACTCAGCCGCGTTTGGTGAAAGCAGCCCATGCGCGCCAGTCGCATCACCTGGCTCGGCGGACGCAGTGGAATTTGCATGGGCGGTTGCCGGAAGAAAAAAAAGTGGGAGCCGGCCGATAAGCCGGGTTCTGTCGAGAACAGTCATTCATCTGGGACACCCGTCGCCGGGATGCCTCTAGCGACCTACCCGGGTCCGGCGTGGGCGCGCCATCGGACCCCTATTCGGTCTTGCTCCAGGCGGGGTTTGCCCTGCCGCCGCCGTTGCCGGCTGCGCGGTGCGCTCTTACCGCACCATTTCACCCTTACCCCCGAAGGGGCGGTGTATTTTCTGTGGCACTTTCCGTCGGCTCGCGCCGCCCGGGAATTACCCGGCGCCTTCGCCCAGTGGAGCCCGGACTTTCCTCCCCGCGCGAACGCGGAGCGACTGCCTGACCGACTCCCGGGTGCAACGATACGCGATTTGCGCCGGGGATGCAAGCCGGGGGATTTTTCGCGGAGGTTTTTTTCAGGGGTTTTTCCGGCGAATTTTTGCGTTTCGCGGGTTTTTTCAGGAGCGCAATTGCAGCGCAGGCCGCGCGCGCGCCAATTCGGCCGCCAATTCCAGCGCGGCGCGCATGCTGGACGGATCGGCGGCGGCGCCCTCCTTTTGCGTTTTGCCGGCCAATTCGGCCGCGGTGCCGTGGTCCACCGAAGTGCGAATGATCGGCAGGCCCAATGTGATGTTGACCGCGCCGCCGAACGCGGCGTGCTTTACCACCGGCAGCGCCTGATCGTGATACATCGCCAGCACCGCGTCCAGCCCGGCGAGGCGGGCGCGGGTGAAGGCGGTGTCGGCAGGCAGCGGTCCCTTTATGTCAAAACCGCGCGCGCGAAGTTTTTGCAGCGCGGGCGCGATGATTTTGATTTCCTCGTCGCCGAGGCAGCCGTCTTCGCCGGCATGCGGATTTAATCCGCACACGCCGAGCACCGGCGACTCTATGCCGAACATGCCGCGCAAATCTTTGATGATCACTTCGGCGGCGCGTTCAATGCGCGCCGCGGTCACATGGCGGCGCACTTCGCGAAGCGGCAAATGCGCGGTCAGCAGGCAAACGCGCATGCCGCCGCCGGCGAGCATCATCACCGGCGCGCGCGCGCCGCAGCGCGCGGCGATGCGCTCGGTGTGGCCGGTGAACGCAATGCCGGCGCGGTTGATGACCGCTTTGTTAACGGGCCCGGTGGTCATCGCGTCAAATTCGCCGGCGAGGCACATGTCGGTTGCGCGGTCCATGCACGCCACCGCATGCGCGGCCGCGGATTCGCGCAATTTGCCGGGGGTAACGCGCGCGCCGCAGCGCATGTGCAGTACGCGAAATTCCCGCGGTCCGCCGTCTTTTTCACTTTCGTTTTCTTTTTTGTAATCTGAAAATTCCGCGCGTATGCCGAGCAGTTTGGCGCGCGCGGCGAGCACATTGCGGTCGCCGAGCAAAACAATGCGCGCGCGCTTCGCCATTTCCGGCGCGGCGCGCAGCGCGATGTCGGGCCCGATGCCGGCCGGGTCGCCGCAACAAACGATGATGCGCGGCGCGCCGCCGCCTCCCTCGCCGTGCGGCGGCGCGAACTCCTCCGCGCCCCAGCCAAAACGCGCGAAATCAACGCGCCCGTTGCGGTCGAACACCACGCCTTCGCGCAACAGTTTGTCGCGCTGCCGCGACTCGCCGCCGTTGCTTTCTTTGCGCGCGCTGATTTCGCCTTTGCTGTTGATCACGCGGTGCCAGGGAATGCGCGCGCCCGGCGGCGCCGCGGCCATCGCATACCCGACCTGGCGCGCGCCGCAGCCGGCCATGCGCGCGATGCGGCCGTAACTGGCGACGCGCCCGCGCGGAATGCGCATGACGATTTCGTAAATGCCGCGGTAGGTGGTTTTTTCCGGGGTCATTCCACCGTCACCGACTTCGCCAGATTGCGCGGCTTGTCCACGTCGGTCCCCTTGATCAGCGCGACATGATAGGCGAGCAACTGCAGCGGAATGGTGTAAATGATCGGCGCGAGCGAATTGTCCACCGGCGCGATGTCCACCACCTCCAGATTGTCCTGCGAGCGAATTTCCGAGGCCGGGTCGGCGAACACGATCAACTTGGCGCCGCGCGCGCGCACTTCTTCAATGTTGGATTTGAGTTTCGCCAGCAGGCGGTTGTTGGGCGCGACCGAAATCACCGGCATGTCGGCGTCCACCAGCGCGAGCGGCCCGTGCTTCAACTCGCCGGCCGGGTAGGCCTCGGCGTGAATGTAGGAAATCTCCTTGAGTTTCAGCGCGCCTTCCAGCGCGATCGGGTAATGCGCGCCGCGCCCGAGAAACAGCGCGTGGTGCTTGTCGGCGAAACGCCGGGCGATTTCGGCGATGACCGGCTCCAGTTGAATCGCCTTCTCCACCTTCGCCGGCAATTCGCGCAACTCACGCACCAGCCGCGCCTCCTCGTCTTCGGCCAGATTGAAGCGCCGCCCGAGCGCGATCGCCAGCAGGCGCAGCGCGACCAGTTGCGTGGTGAACGCCTTGGTGGAGGCGACGCCGATTTCGGGGCCGGCATGGGTGAGCAGCGCCAAATCGGATTCGCGCACCAGCGCGCTGTCGGGCGAATTGCAAATGGTCAGCGCCGGCCCGAAGCCGTGCTCGCGCGCGACCTGCAGCGCGGCGAGCGTGTCTATGGTCTCGCCCGACTGCGACAGCGTCACCACCAGGCAGTCGCCGGGCGCGGCATGCGGGCGCGAGCGAAACTCGCTGGCGATTTCGGCGCGGCACGGAACGCCGCGCCGCTCCAGCCAGTAACTCGCGGCCAGGCCCGCGTGGTAACTGGTGCCGCAGGCGAGAATGCGCACCGACTTTGCGCGGTCAAAAATTTCCCCGGCGCCCGCGCCGAAACATTCCTCCAGCAGGCGCGAGCCGGTGATGCGCCCCTCCAATGTGCTGGCGATCGCCGCGCCCTGCTGGTAAATTTCCTTCAGCATGTAATGGCGGTGGCCGCCCTTGTCCATCTCCCCGGCCGACAGCGAAGTGGTGCGCGGCGCGCGCCGCTGTTTGCGGCCGGCGCGGTCGGTGATGGAAATTTTTCCGCCGTTGATGTCGGCGATGTCGCCGTCCTCCAGCACATAGAACTCGCGCGTGACCGAAACCAGCGCGGCCATGTCCGAGGCGATGAAGGCCTCGCCGTCGCCGATGCCGACCACCAGCGGCGAGCCGCGCCGCGCTGCGATCAGGCGGTTCGGCTGCTCGGCGCTGATCACGCAGATCGCATACGCGCCTTCCAGCGAAGCGAGCGCGGCTTTGACCGCCTCCAGCAGCCCGAGGCCGTTTTGCGCGTGCAGCGTGATTTCGTTGAGCGCGACTTCGGTGTCGGTTTCCGACGCGCATTTGACGCCGCGATCCAAGTGCGCGGCGCGCAGCGCTTCGTGGTTTTCAATGATGCCGTTGCAGACCAGCGCGATTTTTCCGGCGACATGCGGATGCGCGTTGATTTCGGTCGGCGGCCCGTGCGTCGCCCAGCGCGTGTGCGCGATGCCGGTGCGGCCGGACGGCGCGTCTCCGCCGGCAAGCGCGCGCTCCAAATCGGCGACGCGCCCGGCGCTGCGCGTGCGGCGCAGGCATTGCTCCTTGTCTATGACGGCGACGCCGGCCGAGTCGTAGCCGCGGTATTCCAAGCGCTTCAACCCGGCCAGCAGCAGCGGCAGAACGTCGCGCTTGGCGGCCGCGCCGACTATGCCGCACATGGCGCGCCGCGCATGTTCGCGTTCGTGTTCATGTTGATTGTGGAGGCGCTCATTACTGCCCGGTTTTTTTCACCGGCCGCTTCCAGCCGCGCACCGCGCGCTGCCGCGCGCGCCCGACCGCGAGGTCGGCGGCCGCGACATCCTGGGTGATGGTGGAGCCGGCGCCGATGGTCGCGCCGTCGCCGATGCGAAGCGGCGCGACCAACGCGCTGTTGGAGCCGACAAACACATCCTCGCCGATGACGCTGCGGTGCTTGTTGGCGCCGTCGTAGTTGCAGGTGATCACGCCGGCGCCGATGTTTGCGCCGGCGCCGATTTCGCTGTCGCCGATGTAACTCAGGTGATTGGCCTTGGCGCCGCGCCCGACGCGGCTGTTTTTGATTTCCACGAAATTGCCGGCGCGCGCGCCGTCGGCGAGTTGCGCCCGCGGACGCAGCCGCGCGAAAGGCCCGATGACGCAGTTCGCGCCGACCACCGCGCCGTCCAGCACGCAGTTGGCTTCTATGACGCTGTCGTCGCCGATGCTGCTGTTGCGGATGACGCTGTTCGCGCCGATGCGGCACCTCGCGCCGAGCGAAATCTCGCCCTCCAAAATGACATTAATGTCCAGCGCGCAGTCGCGCCCGAATTCAAAACGCCCGCGCAAATCAAAGCGCGCCGGGTCGCGCAGGCACAGGCCGCGCGCCATCACTTCGCGCGCCTGCTCCAGTTGAAAGACGCGTTCGGCGCATGCCAAATCCGCTTGCGTGTTGACGCCGATGGTTTCCTCGATCGCGTCCGGATGGCAGGCGGTGATGCGCGCGCCGGCGGCCGCGGCCGCGGCGACCACGTCGGTCAGATAGAGTTCGCGCTGCGCGTTGTCGGGGCGGATGCCGCCGAGCGCATCAGCGATGACTTTCGCCGGCGCGGCCATGCAGCCGGCGTTGCATTCGCGGATTTTTTTTTGCGCGGCGTCGGCGTCCTTGTGTTCTATGATGCGCTCAATTTCGCCGCCGGCGCCGCGCACGATGCGCCCGAAACCGTCGGGGTTTTCCAGTTCCGCGGTCAAAAGGGCGACGCCGTCCTTCACCGCGGCGAGGCGCGCCAGCGTGGACGCGCGCAACAGCGGCGTGTCGCCGTATAACACCAGCAGCGTGGATTCGCGCCCGACCGCCGGCATCGCCTGCATCACCGCGTGGCCGGTGCCGAGCGAGGATTCCTGCGTCGCCCAGCAAATTTTGCCGAGCAATTCTTCGGCGCGCCGCGCCGCCAGGCCGCGCTCCACCGCGTCCTTCACCAGATCGCCGCCGCGCCGCGCGACCACCAAATGAATCTTCGCCGGGTTGAGCGCGCCGGCCGCTTTCAGGATGTGCGCGAGCATCGGCGCGCCGCCGATTTGGTGCAGCGATTTCGGCAGCGCCGAGCGCATGCGCGTGCCTTCGCCGGCCGCCAGTATGACCGCCTCAAGCGTCATCGCGGGGCTTGCCAGTTGACGGCGCGCGGGGTAGCATTCGGCGATTGTAAACGCCCGGCGGCGCGCCCGCGCATGAACGCCGGCCGGTGAAATACGCATGCAAAAAGACGACCCGCAAAACGCCCCGGAAACCAAAAGCGCCGGAGAAACCTCCGAGGCCCCCCGGCCCAGCCCGGTGCGGCCGGTGCGGCTGCATGCCGGCAGCAAGTTTCGCTTTGACTGCCACCGCGGCGTGCCGTGCTTTAACGCGTGCTGCAAAAACATCGACATCACGCTGCTGCCCTACGACATCGCGCGCCTGAAACGGCGCGCCGGCATGACTTCGGCGCGCTGGGTCGGCGCATACACCGTGCCGTATGCGATGGACGCGCACGATTTGCCCGGGCTGAAACTCGCAACCAAGCCCGGCACCGCCGAATGCGTGTTTCTCACCGAAGACGGCTGCGGCGTCTACGACGACCGCCCGAGCGCGTGCCGTTATTACGCGCTCGGCGCGATGGGCGTGCGCCGCACGGCGAGCGCCGAAGTGGAGGACATGTATTTCGTGGTGAAGGAGCCGCACTGCAAAGGGCACGACGAGCCGCGCACCACCACGGTCGCGCAATACCGCAAGGAGCAGGGGCTGGAGCAATACGACCGGATGAACCGCGAATGGCGCGACATCATTTTGAAAAAGCGCTCCGGCGGCCCCGGCGTCGGCCGGCCGAGCGCGCGCTCGCTGCAACTCTTTGACATGTGCAGTTACGACCTGGACAACTTCCGCGACTTCATCGCCAGCGACGGCTTCAACGAAGTGTTTGACCTTGGCGCGGATGAGCGCGCCGCGCTCGCCGAAGACGAGGACAAACTGCTGCTGTTCGCGTGCAAGTTTTTGAAGGAAGTTTTGTTCGGCGAGATGCGCATTCCGCGCAAGGCCGGCGCGCGCGAAAAGCGGATGGCGCGGCGTGTAAAATCCCCGACCGGCGCTCCCGATACTTCCGACACCCGCTAAACCCCCATGTCCGCAACCGCCCCCGAAGACTCCCGCTACCAGCCCGACGCGCCGATCAAGTTGCCGCCTTTGTATGCCTGGCCGCCGCGGCCGCGCGCCGCGTTGCGCTGGCTGTTTTCCAGCCTGCTGTTTCCGTGGGGCTTTTTTTTCATCGGCCTGTCGTTTGTCGCCTGGTATTTTTTGACGCCGCCGCTCGCCGAGATGGCCGAACTTCGCCCCGGCTGGGTCGCGCTGCTGTGGCTTCGCAACGCCGCGCTTTTGACGCTGGTCGCGGGCGGGCTGCATTGGCTGCTGTATATCCGGCGGCGGCAGGGGCGGCGCTGCAAATTTGACCGGCGCTGGCCGAACACCGGAAGCGAAATGTTTTTGTGGCGCGACCAGGTGCGCGACAACATGTTCTGGAGCATCGCCTCCGGCGTGACCATTTGGACGCTCTACGAGGCGGTAACGCTGCGCCTGTACGCGGGCGGCGCGCTGCCGGTGCCGCCGCTGCACGAGTTCCCGCTGTATTGCGCGGTGATGATGATCGGCGTGTTCTTCTGGTCCACCGCGCATTTTTATTTCAACCACCGCCTGCTGCACTGGCAGCCGCTCTACCGCGCCGCGCACGAACTGCACCACCGCAATGTCAACATCGGGCCGTGGACCGGCATCTCCATGCACCCGCTGGAGCATGTCATTTATTTCAGTTTGTTCGCGCTGTGGTGGGTGGTGCCGGTGCATCCGCTGGTGGTCACGCTGACCGGGCTCTACCAGGGCGTGAGTCCGGCGGTGTCGCATTCGGGCTTTGATTTTGTGGAAGCCCGCGGCCGCCGCCTGAGCGCCGGCGACTGGTTCCACCAACTGCACCACCAGCACTTCAATGTGAACTACGGCAACACGCCGACGCCGTTTGACAAGGTGTTCGGCAGCTGGCACGACGGCAGCGCCGAGTCGTTGCGCGCGCAGCGCGAGCGGCTGCGCAAACTGCATGCGCCGGGGTAATGCGCAACTTCCTGTGACCGGCGGGGATGGTGGGGCGTGCAGGAATCGAACCTGCGACCACCTGATTAAAAGTCAGATGCTCTACCGACTGAGCTAACGCCCCTTACAACTTATTGCGTCTGCTCGATATTTTGCGTGATGCGGCGCAGACGGGTTTCGGCCGAGGTCGCGACCTTGTGCACCGGGAAGCGGCGCAGCACTTCCCGGTAGATTTCGGCGGCGCGCGGATAGGCGCCGATGTCAAAGTGAATGTCGCCCATGCCGAGCAGCGCTTCCGGCGCGCGGTCGCTGTTCGGGTAGCGCGACACCACCCTCTCAAACGAGGCGAGCGCGTCGCGGTTTTCGCGGCTGAACTGGTGCGCTTTCGCCTTCATGAAAAACGCGTCGTCGGCCAGTTGCCCGGAGGGCCAGGCGTCGGCAAGTTTTTGAAACCCGGAGATGGCCTCGGCGAAGCGGCTTTGCTTCAGCAGCGCGAGCGCGCGGTCATAGGCCTGCTGCTCCTCCAGCGAGGTCAGCGCGGCATCCTCCGGCTCGGACTGCGCGTCGTCCGGCGCGGCCGCGGCTTGGTCTCTGCCGGCCGGGTCGGCGCCGGCGTCTTCGCCCTCCTCCGCCAACTCGCCGTCATCGCCGAGCACTTCGCCGCCGGCCAGGCGCTGCGCGCGCTCCAGCGCGAGCAGGCGGCGGTCCAAGTCGTCCAGCAAATTGCGCTCGCGGCGCAATGTGGTCTCGGCGTCATACTGCATCTCCTCCACCTGGTTGCGCAGCCGCTTCACCTCCTCCTTCAACTGCACCAAGTCTTTCAGCGCCTTGAGCGAGCCCTGCGGCGAGGTCGCCGAGGCGCAGCCGAGCGCGAGCAGCGGCAACAGCGCCGCGAGCAAGCGCCATTGAAAATTTGTTTTGGGCGTTTTGGTCATTTCAAATTTCATGTCGTCTTCGGGGGGATTTGCAGAAGCGCGCCGCGTTACTGGTACAGAATTTCCACGCGGCGGTTTTGGCTCCACGCGGCTTCGTTGCTGCCGGCCGCGGCCGGGCGCTCTTCGCCGTAGGAAACCACCTCAATGCGCGCGCCATCGACGCCGAGCGCCTGCAGCACGTCGGCGACCGTCTTGGCGCGGTCTTCGGCCAGCGCCAGATTATATTCGCGCGTGCCGCGCTCGTCGGCGTGCCCCTCCAGAATCACCCGCGCATTGGCGTCTCCGCCGAGATTCCGCGCGTGCGCGTTGGAGACGGCTTCACCCAACTCGCTCAGAAAACTGCTGTCGTAGTCAAAATAGATCACGCGCTTTTCCAGCAACTCTTTCTCGGAAAGTCCGGACGCGTCGTCTTCATAGATGTAGGTGTCGGAGGGCTCAATGATGTCTTCGTCGGCCGCGCCGAGGTCGTCCAGCCCTTCCAGCGGAACTTCCACCACCACCGGGTCGGAATAGGGCGTGACCGTGGTGCACGCGGCGAGCAGCATGGCCGCAAACAGCGCAACCAGCGCCGCCGCGCGCCGCAGCAAAATATCCGGCAATTTGTGCATGACTTTCTTTTTCGCTTTCGCTTTTAAAAATGTCTTCAAGTTTTTCGGCGGGCGGAATTATTGCCCGCCATACGGCGACCAATCCACCTCGCGCACCGCGCCGGCGCGCGTGCGAATGACCTGCCGCACGCGCCCGTCCAGCGACAGCGCGGCAAGCACGCCGCGCCCGCCGGCCTGGCTCGCATACATGATCATGTCGCCATTCGGCGAAAATGACGGCGATTCATCGTGCCGGCCGCGGGTCAACTCGCGCACGCTGTGCTCGGCGAGCGAGTATAGCGCAACCCGGTAGCCGTTGCCTTGGTTGGTGATCAGCACCAGCGATTTTCCGTCCGCGGCGTAACTCGCGCCGGCGTTGTATTTGCCGCCGAAAGTGACGCGCTCGGCCGCGCCGCCGCGCGCCGAAATGCGGTAGATCTGCGGCCGGCCGGAGCGGTTGGAGGTGAATATGACGCCGCCGCCGTCCGGCGACCAGGCCGGTTCGGTGTCAATGGCGGTGTGCCGCGTCAGGCGGCGCAGTTTGCCGCCGGCGAGTTCGTAGAGGTAGATCTCGGGGTTGCCCTCTTTTGACAGCGTCAGCGCGAGGCGCCGCCCGTCCGGCGACCAGGCCGGCGCGCCGTTGATGCCGTCGTAGCCGGCGATGCGCTCGCGCTTGCCGCTCCACAAATCCTGGATGTACACCATGGAGCGGTTTTGTTCAAAGGACACATAGGCGAGGCGCCGCCCGTCCGGCGACCAGGCCGGCGACAGCACCGGCCGCGACGATTCCAGAATGGTTTTCGGCGAATGCCCGTCGGCGTCGGCGATTTGCAGCCGGTAACGGCGCGGCCGCCCGTCCACCGTGACGAAGGCGATGCGGGTGTCAAAGGCGCCGCGCCGGCCGAGCAATTTTTCGTAGATGATGTCGCTGATTTGGTGCGCGGTTTTTCGCAGGCGCGCGGCCGGCACCGTGAATTTTTGCCCGGCGATTTGCCGCTCGCGAAACACATCCAGCAGGCGAAATTGAATTTGAATGCGCCCGTCCTTCTGTTCCTTCAGGCGGCCGATGACCAGGTTCTCCACTTTCAGCAGCCGCCACGGCTTGTAGCGCACTTCCTCCGGCGTCTGCGGGCGCGCGGCGAAATCTTCGCGCGCGAGCGGCGCAAAGCGGCCGCTGCGCGCCAAATTCGCCTCAATGATCGCGGCCGGCAGATTTTCGGCCGCGCCCGCGCCCTCAAACGCGAACGGCACGACCGCGATAGGAATGCGCGATTCGGTGCCGCGGGTCACATCAATGGTCACCACCGCGGCCGCGGGCCGCGCCATGGCGGCCAGCGCCAGCGCAAAAAGGGCGATTCGGCTATGCGCGCTCACAATTCGTCCGGATGAAATTTGAAGTCAAAAGTATCTATGAATTCGTAGTATTGCGGATCTTTCGGAAACGGCAGCGGCGAGGCTTTCAGCACCGCGCGCTCGGCCGACTGGTCGAAGAGCGGATCGCCGCTGCTGCGCGTAACCCGCGCGCCGGTCACGCTTCCGTCGCGCGCGACGTTCACGCGAATGGTCGCGCGCAGGCCGGCGCGGCTGGTCTGCGGCCGCCGCCAGTTGCGCTCCACTTTTGCGGCGATGCGCCCGATCAGCGCGCTGAGCGCGTCTTCGGCCGCGCGCCGCCACACCGCATCCACCTTGCGTTTGTTTTCCGCTTCGCGCGCGGCCTGTTCGGCGCGTTCGGCCTGCTCGGCTTTGCGCCGCTCGGCGAGTTGTTTTTGCCGCTTCTTTTTTTCTTTTTCTTCGGCGCGTTTTTGCTGGGCCAATTTTTCGGCGGCGCGCCGCTCTTCCTTTTGCCGCGCCAGCGCCTCGCCCATTTGCCGCGCCGCGCGCGCCGCGCCCTCGCGCTTGCGCAGATCCTCGGCGCGCCAGTCGCCGATGTCGCGCGCGAAAACCACGCTCGCCGAAATCGGCTCGCCGCCGCGCTTGGGGGGCGTGAACCAGGAGAAGCCCTGAATCAACACGATGAAAAGCGCGCTGTGCACCGCCGCGGTGAACAGCACCGCCCGGGCGAAAAGTCCGGCGCGCAGCAGCCGGCTCACGGTTCGGTCACCAGTCCGATGGAGCCGACTCCGGCGGTCTGCAGCAGCACCATCGCGCGCACCACATCGGCATACGAGGCCGCGGCGTCGCCGCGCACCAAAAACGGCGTGCCGCCCGCGCGCCGCAGCACGGCCGCGGCCTGCGCGCGCACCTGCTCCTCGGAGGCCGGCTCGTCCGGTTCGTCCTGCAGGTAATAGTTGCCGCCGGCGTCCACCGTCAGCACGAACGGCTCCAGCGGATCTTCGCCGATGACCTCGGCCGCGGCGCGCGGCAGTTCCACCTTGACGCCCTGGTTCAAAAGCGGCGCGGTCACCATGAAGATGATCAGCAACACCAGCATCACATCTATGTAGGGCACCACGTTGATCTCGCCTATCAGGCGTTTTTTGCGCATGCGGCGGGCGCTCATGCCGTCTCCTCCGCGCCGACATGCGCGGCGGCGGCATCTTGGCGGTTGACGATGCTCAAAAATTCCTCCACGAAAACCTCGTAGCGGCTGGTCAGCCGCTCGGCGGTGTGCGCGAAACTGTTGTAGGCGATGACCGCCGGAATCGCCGCGAACAGCCCCATCGCGGTCGCGATCAGCGCCTCGGAAATTCCCGGCGCGACGCTGGCGATGGTCACCTGCTGCAGCACGCCGATGGCGCGGAAGGAATTCATGATGCCCCACACCGTGCCGAACAGGCCGATATACGGGCTGGTGGAGCCGAGCGTGGCGAGAAACGAGAGGTGCGTTTCCAGGCGGTCCACTTCGCGGCTGAGCGCGACCCGCATGGAGCGGTGCACGCCGTCCACGGTGTCGGCGCGGGTGACATTTTTCTTTTGGCGCAGGCGGTGGTATTCGCTGTAACCGGCGATGAAGATGTTGACGATGCCCTCGGTTTCGCGCGCGCCGCTCCACTCGCGGAAGATGCGGTTCATTTCGCCGCCCGACCAAAACTGCCCCTCAAATTCGTCGGCGATTCGCGTCAGGCGCTTGTAACTGCTGCGCTTGCGGTCGATCATGAACCACGACGCGCACGACGCCAGCAGCAGCAGTAACATGACCATCTGCACCACGATGCCGGCGTTGGCGACCAGGTGGATGATGGACAGGCCGCCCGGCCCGGCGGAATTTTCAAAAGGCGTCATGAAGAAGAGCGTTCCGGAGCGTCATTAATGAATGGTCAATGATTCGCGGCGCGCGCCGCTTGCGGCGCGTTTTTACCAGATAATTCGCCGCGTGATTCGCCGCATGACCAGCGCCGCAGCGCCTCGGCCAATTCGGCCGGCATGCGGCGCGGCCTGCCGTTTTTCACGCC
>JALCBG010000016.1:34947-41574 GCA_028066695.1 Gammaproteobacteria bacterium
GCAGCGCCTCGGCCAATTCGGCCGGCATGCGGCGCGGCCTGCCGTTTTTCACGCCGACCATCGCCAGCGCGATGCGCGCGTCCACCAGCACCCGGCCGTCGCGGCGCACCTGCTGCGCGAACACCAGCGACGCGCGCCGCAGCGCATGCAGTTGCAGCGTCACTTCCAGTTCGTCATCCAGCAGCGCCGGCGCGCGGTATTTTAAACTGGCCTCGGTAACCGCGAACACCGCGCCGTGCGCCTGCTCCAAATGGCGCAGCGGAAAACCGAGTTGCCGCAGGCAGGCGTTGCGCGCGCGCTCCATATAGCCGGGGTAGTTGCCGTAATACACCACGCCGGCCGCGTCGGTGTCCTCGTAGTTGACCGCGAGGCGGAACGAGAACTCGCGCGCGCCGCGCTCAGTCATCGTCCGCGAACAGTTGCTGCTGGCGCGCGGCGACATCCGCCGGAAGTTTCAGCCCGAGGTGCCGCCACGCGGATTTGGTCGCCATGCGCCCGCGCGGCGTGCGCATCAGGAAACCCTGCTGAATCAGATACGGCTCTATGACATCTTCAATCGTGCCGCGCTCCTCGCCGATGGCCGCGGCGATGCTGTCGATGCCGACCGGCCCGCCGTCAAATTTGTTCATGATGGCGAGCAGCAAATTTCGGTCCAGCAAATCCAGGCCGTGGCTGTCCACTTCCAGCATGTCCAGCGCCTGATTTGCCGCGGCCTCGGTCAGGCGGCCGTCGCCTTTTACTTCGGCGTAGTCGCGCACGCGGCGCAGCAGGCGGTTGGCGATGCGCGGCGTGCCGCGCGCGCGCGCGGCGACCGCGGCCACGCCGTCCGCGTCAAAATCCACGCCGAGCAGTTTCGCCGAGCGCTCAATGATGCGCGCCAGTTCTTCGGCGCCGTAAAACTGCAGGCGCTGCACGATGCCGAAGCGCTCGCGCAGCGGCGAAGTCAAAAGTCCGGCGCGGGTGGTCGCGCCGACCAGCGTGAACGGCGGCAAACTCAGTTTAATGGAGCGCGCCGCCGGGCCCTCGCCGATGATGATGTCCAGTTGGTAGTCCTCCATCGCGGGGTAGAGAATTTCCTCTATGGCCGGGTTGAGGCGGTGGATTTCGTCTATGAACAGCACGTCGCCGCTTTCCAAATTGGTCAGGATCGCGGCCAGATCGCCGGCCTTTTCCAGCACCGGGCCCGAAGTCTGCCGCAGGCGCGCGCCCATTTCGTTGGCGAGGATGTGCGCGAGCGTGGTCTTGCCGAGCCCCGGCGGGCCGAACACCAGCGCGTGATCCAGCGCCTCTTTGCGCCCGAGCGCGGCGCGGATAAAAATGCCGAGTTGCTCGCGCGCGCGCGGCTGCCCGATGAACTCGCGCAGCGACGCCGGCCGCAAACTGCGGTCAATGCTTTGCTCCCGCGCGGAATCCTCGCCGCCGTCGGGCGCGAGCAGGGGGTTGGAGGCGCTCATAATTTTGTTTTGCGGCGCGCGCGCCTCACTTGCTGAGGCGCTGCAGCGCGTTGCGAATCAATTCCTCGCGCCCGCCGCCGCGCGTTTCCACCGCGCGCACCGCGGCGAGCGCGTCTGCCGGTTTGTAGCCGAGCGCGCGCAATGCGCCGACCGCGTCCTGCAGCGGCGTATTTTCGCGCGCGCCGTCGGCGCCTTCGCCTTCCCCCTCCTCCATTTTCGGCAGCGCGTCGGCGCGCTCGCGCAAATCAAACAAAATGCGCTCGGCGGTTTTTTTGCCGATGCCGGGCACGCGCGCGAGCGCGCCGGCGTCGGCGTTGCGAATGCATTCGGCGAAGCGCGCCGCGCTGAGACTGGAAAGAATCGCAAGCGCGACGCGCGGGCCGACGCCGGTGACTTTCAGCAAACTGCGAAACAACTCGCGCTGCGCGAACTCGGGAAAGCCGAACAGCAATTGCGCGTCCTCGCGCACCAAATGATGCACGAACAGCGACACGCGCTGGTTGTCGGCCGGAAAATCATAAAACGCCGGCAGCGGCGCCTCCAGTTCATAGCCGACGCCGCCGACCTCCAGCAGCAAAAACGGCGGCTGCCGCCGCAATAGCCGGCCGCTGAGATGGCCGATCATGAGGCCGCCGCCGCGCGCGTCGCGCGGATGGTTTGTTCGGCCTGCGCGCTGTGAATGTGGCAGATCGCGCAGGCCAGCGCGTCGGCTTCGTCGGCCGGCGGCGAAGCGCGCAGCCCCAGCAGCACGCGCACCATGTGCTGCACTTGTCGCTTGTCGGCGGCGCCGGCGCCGACCACCGCGCGCTTGATCTGGCGCGCCGAATATTCGGAGACTTCGCAGCCGCCGAGCACCGCCGCGCACACCGCGCTGCCGCCGGCCTGCCCGAGCACCAGCGCCGAGCGCGCGTTGCCGGAGACGAACACCTGCTCTATGGCGACCGCGTGCGGGCGGTGCAGGTCTATCATGCGCGCGACTCCGCGGAAAATTTCGGCGAGGCGCGACGGCAGCGGAACGCCGCCGGAATTGCGGATGCATTCGCGCGCCACCATGCGCAGTTCATTGCGGTCGGCTTCCACCACGCCGAGTCCGGTGCGCAGCGAGCCGGGGTCTATGCCGAGGACGCGCATCAGGCCGCGAACGCCGCGTTGGTGAACACATTCTGCACATCCTCCAGTTGCTCCAGCGCGTCTATCAGTTTCGCCGCCTGCTCGGCTTTGTCGCCATGCAATTCGGCGTGCTGCGTGGCGCGCTGAATCAATTCCGACATTTCCGGCGCCAGCCCGGAATCGCGCAGCGCGCGCTCCACCTGCAGAAAACTGCCGGGCGAAGTGACCACTTCCACCACGCCGTCCTCGCTGTCCACGTCGTCGGCGCCGGCCTGCAGCGCGATTTCCAAAATGCGCTCCTCGTCGGCGCCGGCGGCGAAAACCAGCGAGCCGATTTTTTCAAACAGGTAAGCGACCGAGCCGTCGGTGCCGAGGTTGCCGCCGTGCTTGGAAAAAACCGCGCGCACTTCGCTGACCGAGCGGTTGCGGTTGTCGGTCGCGCATTCCACCAGCACCGCGACGCCGTGCGGCCCGTAGCCTTCGTAGCGGATTTCCTCTATGGCCGCGCCGCCGCCTCCGCCGTTGCCGCGCTTGACCGCGCGCGCGATCGCGTCGCGCGTCATGTTGGCGGCGAGGGCTTTGTCTATGGCCGAGCGCAGGCGCGGATTGGCGGCGGCATCGGCGCCGCCGCGCGCGGCCACGCTGATTTCCTTGATCAGTTTGGTGAACACCTTTCCGCGTTTGGCGTCCTGGGCGGCCTTGCGGAATTTAATGTTGGCCCATTTGCTGTGACCGGCCATGTTCGCCCTCGGCGGGTGGTTCGGTGCGCGAATTATACCGCGTTTGAAAGGCGCGGCAAAATCACCGCGCGCCCGAATCGGCCGCGCCCGGCTTGGCGCGCAGCCCCAATTCGCGCAGTTGCGCGGCCGCGACTTCGCCGGGCGCGTCGGTCAGCAGGCAGGCCGCCTTCTGCGTCTTCGGGAAGGCGATGACATCGCGGATGGAATCGCGCCCGGCGAGCATCGCCGCCAGGCGGTCTATGCCGAAGGCGATGCCGCCGTGCGGGGGCGCGCCGTATTGCAGCGCGTTCAGCAAAAAGCCGAACTCGGCTTCGGCCTGCGCGGCCTCAAGGCCGAGCGCGCCGAACACCCGCTGCTGCAGTTCGCTGCGGCTGATGCGAATGGAGCCGCCGCCGATTTCGGCGCCGTTTAGCACCAGGTCATAGGCGCGCGCGCGGACGCGCCCGGGCTCATTTTCCAAGTGTTCAACATCGGCGTCGCGCGGCGCGGTGAACGGATGGTGCTGCGCCTGCCAGCGGCGCGCGGTTTCGTCCCAGTGAAACAGCGGGAAATCCACCACCCACAGCGGCTTCCAGCCGGGCGTTAAAAGTTTGAGGTCGCGCGCGACGCGCAGGCGCAATGCGCCGAGCGCGTCGTTGACCACCGCGGCGCGGTCGGCGCCGAAGAAAAGCAAATCGCCGTCGGCGGCGCCGCTGCGCCGCAGAATTTCATCAAGCGCGTTGTCCGGCAAAAATTTCAGTATCGGCGAGCGCAGCCCGTCGCGCCCCCGCGCGATTTCCTCCACGCGAATGTAGGCGAGCCCTTTCGCGCCGAACTCGGCGACGAATTCGGTGTAGTGGTCTATCTGCGCGCGCGTCAGCGCGCCGCCGCCGGGCACGCGCAATGCGGCGACCCGCCCGGCCGCGTCGCGCGCCGGCGCGGCGAACACCTTGAACTCCACATCGCGCATCAGGTCGGTCAATTCGGTCAATTCCAATTCCACGCGCAAATCCGGGCGGTCGCTGCCGTAGCGCGCCATCGCCTCGGCGTGCGAAATGCGCGGAAATTCGCCGGGCAATTCCACCCGCGCGGCGCGCATGCACACCTCGCGCACCAGTTGCTCCATTTCGGACATCACATCCTCCTCTTCCACGAAAGACATCTCCACATCCAGTTGGGTGAATTCCGGCTGGCGGTCGGCGCGCAAATCCTCGTCGCGAAAGCACCTCGCGATTTGGTAATAGCGCTCAAAGCCGCCGACCATCAGCAGTTGCTTGAAAAGTTGCGGCGACTGCGGCAGCGCGAAAAACGCGCCGCGCCGCGCGCGGCTCGGCACCAAATAATCGCGTGCGCCTTCCGGCGTGGAGCGCGTCAACACCGGCGTTTCTATTTCCACGAAATCGCGCGCGTCCAGAAATTCGCGAATCGCGCGCAACAATTGGTGGCGCAATCGCAGCGCGTCCTGCATCGGCGCGCGGCGCAAATCCAAAAAGCGGTGCTTCAGCCGCACCGCCTCGCTGATGTCGGCGTCGTCCAGTTGAAACGGCAGCGGCGCGGCGCGCCCGAGCACTTCTATTTCCGCGGCGGCGACTTCAATTTCGCCGCTCGGCAGTTCCGGGTTGGCGGTGCCTTCGGGGCGCGCGCGCACTTTTCCGCGCACCCCCAGCACGAATTCGTTGCGCGCCTCGGAGGCGGCCGCAAACGCGCGCTCGGTTTCCGGCGCGGCCACCACCTGCACCAGCCCGCTGCGGTCGCGCAAATCTATGAAGATGACGCCGCCGTGGTCGCGGCGGTTGGAAACCCAGCCGGCGAGGCGCACTTCCTCGCCGATGTGTTTTTGGTTGAGGCGGGCGTTTAAGTGGGTTCGCATCGGGGCATTTTTTTCGCCGCCGAAATCAACATTCCCGGGGGCGCGGGCGCGCGCATCACGCGCTTGGTTTCGGCTTTTCGGACGGGGATTTTCCTGAGTCGCTTTTTGCGGCGGATTTTTCCGCGGCCGGCGATTTGTCTTTGGACGCGTCTTTTTTGGCGCCGCCGTGCTTGAAGTCGGTCTCATACCAGCCGCCGCCTTTCAGCCGGAACGCCGATTTGGACACCAGTTTCTTCAGGCCGTCGCCGCCGCATTGCGGGCAGGCGCGCAGCGGCTCCTCCGAAATTTTCTGCAGCGCCTCGAGATGATGCCCGCAGGCATCGCATTGGTATTCGTAGATGGGCATCGCTCGTCGCGCCGAAAGCGGCGCCGAGTATAACCGAAAGCGGGGCCGGAAGCGCGCTCAGCCGGCGGCGCGGTCGCGCGCGTCGCCGACCCAGCCGAGTTGCGCGCCGTCGCCGGCCGGGTTGCCGTCCTTGTCCACGCAGTGGCGGCCGAAAACCACGGCCTCGGAAATTTCGCCGTGGCCGCGCACCAGGGTGTGTTCAAACAAAATGCTGCGGCGAATTTTCGCGCCGCGCTGCAGATGGCAGCCGTGCGAGATCCACGCCGGCCCGTGAATTTCGCAGCCGGCCTCCACGCGCGAGTTGGCGCCGATGTGCACCGGGCCTTCTATCAGCACTTCGTCCCAATCCACCTTGACATTTAATCCGGTCCAAACGCGCGGCAGCACCTCGCGCCCCGGCATTTCCACGCCGCGCAGCGCGCCGCGCATCAATTGCTGGTTGGCGCTCCAGTAATCGCTGAGGCGGCCGATGTCAATCCAGTGAAACGGAATTTCTATCGCCTGAAAGGCCGCGCCCTCCTCCACCAGGCGCGGCAGCAACTGCGAGCCGAGGTCATAGACGCCGCCGGGAATGCGCCCGATGATGTCCGGCTCAAACAGGCAGATGCCGGTGTTGACCAGCGTGGATTTCGCCTCGGCGACTTCCGGTTTTTCCTGAAACGAGGAAATGCGCCCGCTGTCGTCGCAGACCACCACGCCGTAATTGGAGACGCGCTCGCGCTCCACATTGTGCACGACCACGCTGGCGACCGCGCCCGACTGCCAGTGCCGGCGCAGCGCGGCGCTTAAATCCAGGTCAAAAATCGCGTCGCCGCAGACCACAAAAAAAGTGTCGTCAAAAACCCCGCCGAAATCCTGAATGCGCTTGATGCCGCCGGCCGAGCCGAGCGGCTCGCTGACCACCGCGCCCTTTTCAATGCGCCCTTCAAACGAGTAGCCGATGTTGACGCCGAAGCGGCGGCCGTCGCCGAAATAATTTTCAATGGACTCGGGCAGGTGGCTGACATTGACCATGATGTCGCAAAATCCGTGCGCGGCCAGTTGCTCGACCAGGTATTCCATCACCGGCTTGCCGAGCAGCGGAATCATCGGCTTGGGCAGTTCGTGCGTCAGCGGCTGCACGCGCGT
>JALCBG010000017.1:0-13045 GCA_028066695.1 Gammaproteobacteria bacterium
TGCTCGCCGAGCACGCGCCATCGGTGCCAAGCGCGACCAGCTGAAGCGCCGCATCCACGATGCGGAAAGTCGCGGAGGCTTTGGAGAACTGGTCCACAATATAGTCGGTGCCAGAGGCGCCCACGTCTTCCACCGCGCTGATGCGGAAATCAAACTGCAGGGTGGCAGTGTTGGCGTTGGATTGGAGCTCAAAGGTCGCGGTGGCGCTGGCTTCGCCGGTGGGGATGTTGACCACCATCGCCGTGGTGACATCGTCGCCGGAGTATTCGGTGTCGCCACTGGGGCTGCTTGCATGCGTGGCCGAGCCAGCGGCGCCGCCGAGGACGGCCGCGGTGCCGACAATAGAGCAGGAGGTGCCGTCGCTGGCGATGGCCGAGGTGGTGTCATCGGAGCCATCCGCACCGATCAAGGTGCAGGTCACCTCAACGGCGGTGCCGGCGGCACCCTGCGCCTGCGTAGCGCGTTCCGCGGAAGCCTTGAAGTCATTGGGAAGACCGGCGCCTTGGCCGTCGGTGCCAAATGCCAGCGACAACTTCGCGCGCTGCGGCACCGGCGGCCCGTTGAGGGTGATGGTCCCGAGGATACCGCCTTGCGCAGGGTCCGTGATGGCGTTGGTAATGCCGTTCATGACGACATTGATTTTGGAATCACCGCCTTGGCCCGCTATCCACTTGAAAGACAGCGTCGCCAGTCGCGTCGGCGCGGTCAGGTCGCCGTCATTCGCCGCGGCGAACGCATTGCCGCCAAATGCCGACCAGGACGGCGCGGTCAGGTGGGTGGTGGTGTCGTCGCTGTCGTCCGAAGCGGTGCCAGCGCCAACCCGGGTTTCAAAAGCGGCGTAGGTCTCTTGGGCAAAGTTGTCGCCCGCTACGCTCGGCGAAAGGCTCGCGCCCGTTTGGATGTTCTCCGTTTCCGAAGAGATGAGTTCCACCTTTGCCCCGTCCGTGTGGATGTGGATGTCGACGAGCCCGTTAACGGCGACATCATCGCCATACAGCATCTCCAGTTTGAAAAGGCGGCTGCCGTCGGATTCCGGAGTAAGGCCGTTGACATCAAAGGTGGCCGGGGCGGCGCTGTGCGCGACAGCAGTCTGTCCCTCCGGCGTAAACCAGACGCGGGCCTGCTGCGCATGCGCCACGCTGCCGACGGCAACAAGCAACGCAAGCATCGCGGCGGTTTTTGCAAAGAATTGTTTGAGTTTCATGTGAGGTTTCCTCGGTTGCTTTGAAAAGTTGGGTTTGGTGATGGAAAGAAGAAAGATGGTCGCGCCCTCATATCAAACAG
This sequence comes from Gammaproteobacteria bacterium, assembly GCA_028066695.1. GTDB lineage: Bacteria > Pseudomonadota > Gammaproteobacteria > Arenicellales > Poriferihabitantaceae > JAHRAW01. The sequence goes on from JALCBG010000017.1 coordinate 1,285, forward strand.
CATCGGAGGGCGCGGAGCGATCAGCGAAGCGCTTCCAGATTTCCCTGCACAGTCGCCGGGTCGGTGGCGGAGAAGCCATCGGTGATGCGGGAGCCGCGAGCGTTCAATATCAAGAACCGCGCGACCATGATGCCGTCGGCGGAGTTCGGACGACCGCCAGAAGCATCTACATCCAGCGGACCAGCCGCGCCGGCATCCAGATTGCTCTGCACTTGGGCAGGGGGCGTGGAAGAGAAGCCCGTGGTGATGTTGCCGCCGCGAGCGTTCAAGATCAAATACCGCGCGACCATGATGCCGTCGGCGGAGTTCGCGTTGCCGCCGGAATCATCCACATCCAGCCCAAAGGTCTGCGGCAGGATTTCCACGCTCTGTCCGCTGAAAGTGGAAGCGCCGAAGTCGCCGCCATGCGCCTGCGACAGGCCGATCTTGGTGCTGGTGGCGGTGCTGGTCTCCTTCCAGGTGAACTTTGCGGTGGCGACGCGAACGGCGTCGTCTTCGGTGAATACATCGCCGCAGATCTGCGCCCAGACGGCGGTGGCTTTTTGGTCGGTCTCGGTCAGAGTGTCGTCATCGTCGCCTTCGGCCACTCCGGCGTCGCCGCCGATGGTGAGGGAGGGTCCGCCGACTTTGGTGTTGTTGCCGGCGGTGCCGACCGCGGTCGGCTGGCTGCCGCCGACCTGGCAGGCGGCGCTGTCGGAATCGGCGATGGCTTTGAGGTTTTCAATGCCGCCGAAGGTTACTTCGGAGTCATCCCAGTGCACATTGAAAGCGACCACGCTGCGGTCGGTGACGGTGTCATCGTAGACGATGTCAATGCTGAACTCGCGGCCCTGGCTACGGGCGTAGGTGGTGAGTCCGGTGGTGGAGCCCGGCTCGGCGAAGACTACGGTCTGGGTGCCGGTGGACTGCGCGTTGGCGACGCCAGCGAACAGCAGCACGGTCGCTGCGAGCAGGGTTTTGGCTGCGATGGTGATTTGGTGTTTCATTGGTTTCCTCGTAAAAGTTTGTGTTGCGGGATTGGCTGGGATGCCGTGACAGGCGCGAATATAGCAAGCGGTTTTTTTCGTGTCAAGCGATTGTCAAGGGGTTTTTTGAAATTATTTGCAAATTTTTTTGCGGGGGGATTTGGGGAAATTCTGCTGAAATTTTGGGCGGTTTTTGGGGCGTGCCGGGACGGCGAAAAACCGCGTAACTATGCGGTTTTTTGGCGGTTTTTAAGGGGATTTTTTCGGCGGTTTTTTCGGCAAAATGCGCCGCACATGGCGCGCGGCTTCGGCTGTGTAGGCGGCGGATTATACGAGAAAAAATTCGCGGCGGGGATTTTTTCGCCATTTTTTTGCAAGTTTTTTTCCGGCCATTTTGGCGGCGATTTGCATGCGACTTTTTGATTTCCGGGGCGGCGCTCAGCGGAAAGGCTGGGCGAGGAGGCGGAGAAAGCCGGAGTCGCGCGGGGCGCGGAAATTGGGCTGGCCGAGGAGCATGCCGGTGTGGCTGTCCAGCGGGTCTTTGGTGTAACTGCGGAACAGGCGGTCCCACAGGGAGAGGTTGAAGCCGTAGTTGCTGTCGTGCTCGGGGCGGCAGATGGAGTGGTGGATGCGGTGCATGTCGGGGGTTACGAGGACGAGGCGCAGCCAACGCTCGGCGCGCGGGGGGAGGCGGAGATTGGCGTGGTTGAACATGGCGAGGCCGTTGAGGAGGATTTCAAAGGCGATGACGGCGAGGAGGGGCGCGCCGAGAAGGACGATTACCGCGGCTTTTATGGCGAGGGAGAGGAGGATTTCCAGCGGGTGAAAGCGCAGGGCGGTGGTGGCGTCCAGTTCGGTGTCGGTGTGGTGCATGCGGTGAATGCGCCACAGGGCGGGGATGGCGTGGAGGAGGCGGTGTTGCCAGTAGATGGTGAGGTCCAGGACTATTAATGAGAGGAAGATGGCGGGCCAGAGGGGGAGTTGGAGCCAGAGGGTGAGGCCGAGATGGTTGTGGACGGCGAAAAGGGAGGCGCCGACGGCGCTTAGGGGGGCGGCGAGAAGGATGAGGGCATTCAACGCGCCGGTGGCGAGGTTGGGGGGCCAGCGGGTGGCGCGGGTCGCCTGCTGCGTGGGGCGGCGGGGGCGGAGGCGCTCTGCCAATATTAATGCGAGGAAGATTAGGAGAGCGATGGTTAGGCGGTAGGGGGTTTCGGGGGACATTTTTGGACTTTATTTGAGGTTTTTGGGATTTTTTTGAGGGTTTTGTGCGGATTTTTGGGGAATTATGGGGTTTTTTGGCGGGTTTTTTTGGAATTATGGGAAAATGGTGGCGTCTGCGGGGGCAGCCACTTCCCCGGCGGAATTCTTCCCGGTTGCGGCCATGTCTCAGACGCCGGGTGGGGGATTTTGGGGGACGGGGTGGGGAATGTCAAGGGGTTGCGGGTTGTGCAATTACATGTATAATGCGGGGCTACAACTTTCTGCAGGGACGACCAATGAAAACGCGCACGCGCACGGACATTCACGAATATCTCCTATGGGGAGGAGTTCGCGCGGATTTACCAAGCAATTTCGCCGATTTCCCGGGTGGCGCGGGAGGCGCCGCTGCCGAAGCGGGCGGATTCGCTGCGCGTGCAGGTGGGGGAGTTGACGGAGTTTTTGCGGGGGGAGTTGGGAGTGGAGCGCGGGGTGATGATGCTTTCCGGGTATACGATCGGGAAGCAACGGTGGGAGCATCCGGAGGTTGCGCCGGCGGATTATGTAATGGTGCAAAGGATTTTGGATGGGGGGCTGATTTACCGGCAAAAAGACGAGACGCGGCGGATCGGGTTTGCGTTCGGCGCGGATGGGAAGTGCTGGACGGCGGCGTGGAAAAGGACGCGGGACGGGAGCGGCGTGTATCTGCTGAATCTGCGGCTGGGCGGGGAGCGGGCGTTGCGGAATGCGCGGCGGGACGAGTATGGAGGGGGGAGCGTGTTTGCGGGGCAGTGAATCCTTGCGCGGTGGGGACGGCTCCATGAAAAAGCGGGAAAAGAAAAGTAACGGCGCCTGCGGGGGCAGCCACCTCCCCGGCGGAATTCTTCCCGGTTGCGGCCATGTCTCAGGCGCCGTTGGGGGTATTTTGGGGGGTGGTTTTAGTGTTGTCAATAGGTTGGGGAGGGTTTTTTTGACATTAAGTAAGGGGGATTTCGTCGCGCTTCATTTCGCTTCATTCCGTATCATTTCGCTTTAATCTCGGTTAATCCCGCATAATCTCGCTTGAACATTAAAAAATTAAGGGGGGGTTCGTCGCGGTTCATTCCACTTCATTCCGCTTCATTCCGTTTCATTCCACTTCAATCCTTAAATCCCACTTAATCCCGGCTAATCCCGCTTGGACATCAAAACCATGCTTCGCCGGAATGCTCGCGGGTGAAGCGGGCGAGCATGTCGGAATAGAGTTGCCGGGCGAGGCGGGTGTGTTCGCCGCCGCCGGGGGGGAAGTCCAGCGTGGCGCCGTCCTGCAGGCGGAGGCGCGCGACCGGCATGACTTCGCGGGTGGCGCTGGTGATGAAGCACTCGGTGGCGGACGGGAGTTCGTCGGCGCGGAGGGGGCGTTCCACTTCGCTGCGGCCGGCGCGGGCGAGTTCGCCGACCAGGGCGCGGCGGGTGATGCCGGAGAGGTTGCCGGCGGCGGGGGTGGCGAGTTTGCCGTTCAGCACGAACCAGATGTTGCTGTTGGAGCATTCGGTGACCATGCCGTCGGCGTCCAATAGCAGGCAGTCGTCGGCGCCGAGCGCGCGCGCTTCGGCGAGGCCGAGGATGTTGTTGAGGTAGTTGCCGCCTTTGATGTTGGGGTCCAATGCGCCGACGGCGTTGCGGCGGACGGTCGGGATGGCGAGGGTTACGCCGTGTTCATAAAACTCGGGCGGCCATTGCGGGATTTGTTTGACGATGATGATCAGGCGGGTGCGCAGGTCGGGATGCGGAAACAAATCAACGGGGCCTTCGCCGCGGGTGATTTGATAACGGACATAGACATCGTCGCCGGCGGCTTTGTATGCGGCGCCGGATGCGGCGACGGTTTTGCGGATGGCGTCCATGATTTCTTCTTCGCTCTGGGTGATCTGCATTCTGCAAAGGCGCGCGGAGTTTTGCAGGCGCGCGTGGTGCTCGGCAAACAGGAACGGTATGCCGGCGTAAGTGCGGAAGACTTCGTAGACGGAGTCGCCATAAAGAAAGCCGCGGTCAAGGACCGGCACGCGGATTTCTTCAAGCGGGGCGATGCCGCCGTCTATGTAGCCGGTGGGCCGGAGCATCTTTGCGCGCGGCGGCGGCGCGTTAAGGGGAGATGATGGTGCGGAAGGTCAAGGACACGCGGCGGCGGCGCGGAATGCGGCGGCCGTGCTGGCTGTCGCTGCGGCGCGCGGCGATGCCATGCCGCCAGCGGTCGCGGCTGGGGCCGCGCAATACCAGCAAACTGCGGCGCTGCAATATCAAATCAAACGCGTCATCGGAATTGCCGGGGTGCGGCAGGATGCGCATCATGCAGTCGCCGCCGAGCGACAGCGAGACGACCACGGGGCCGAAGCAGTCGCGGTCGGTGTGCGGGGCGATGCCCTGCCCCGGCTCGTATTCGTTGACGATCAATTGCTCGGGAAGCGCGGCGAAGATGCGGTCGCGCACCAGCCGCTCGCCGAGGTCGCGCACCCAATCGGGCAGGCCGCCGATGCGCTGCGGCGGCTCGGCGACAGCATGGCCGGCGGCGTGTGCGGTGTGGAGGCCGCGCGCGGCGTAGTCGTAGCGGTAGCCGTAATGCTGCACGCGGCGGCGCAGGTCGTGGCGCCACGGGGCGGCATCGGCGGCGGCGAGGAGTTCGGCTTCTTCGGACGGGGTGATGTACTGCGCGCGGTAAACGCCGCCGCCGTCGCGCAGGCGCGTGGTTTGTTCGGGGAGCGGGGCGAGCGCGGTGTCCCAGAGGGGGGATTGCTCGGCGATGGAAGGGAGTTCGGTTTGGGTTTGGGGGGTCATTGGCGCACGCCGTGGATTTTTGCGAGGGTGACTGGGTTTCGCAATTTTGGGACGGGCAAGGGGACCAGTTCGCCACCAGTATAGCGAAAGCCGGTGGAGTGGTCTTGCGCGCGCATCGCATTTCTGAACGCATACCAGTTGTTGTGGAGACTGTAACTTACCGGATTAAGGTAGAAGACGAATGTCTCGGTGCAGTGATGTTTTGCGACGAAAGATTTCCACTGATTCGCCAACGCCTGGGCTGCCGTGTGCGCGACGCTATTCGCCTTAAAAGTGCCCGGCGCAAGCACGAATGAGCAGCACAGCACGATGGTTTTCACGCGCGTCCATGCGGGAGGAATTGCACTTTCCTCAAAACACTGGGAGTGCGCGACCTTGAAACACTTTGGCGCGAACATCTGGCGTTTCGCATTAATATATTGCGCTTTCTCAACCATGTTGCGCGAAGCATCGATACCGAAATACGCGGTAGTGTGTTTATAGTTGGGGTTCTGCACTGCCAAACACTCGGCAAGTGCGAGGCCGGAAGTCATAGGACCGCAGCCGAAATCAACCCACAGTAGCGATTGTGGAATGCTGCCGCCAAAGCAATAATTCAACATAGCAAGGTTTTGCCGGATGTGCATTTCCATGTATCCTTCGCGGCTGACGTAGTAATCGCTGCGGTAGCGGGGTTGTTCGCAAGGATCATCCGGACGGCATTTGCAGTCAAAATCGGCGGACCCTTGCTGCAAAATGTCGTATTTGCTCAGTTCGGGAGCCTTGCTTTTGTAGTAGAGCACCGTCGGCATGCATTCCCGGGCGAGTTCCTTCCAGATTGACAGGGCGTTCACTGCGGCGGCGCCTGCAGAATCGCCGCGACCACCGATTCAAAATTGTCGGCCGGAATTTCCGCATACGGAACATCCCAGCCGAGGCCGCCGTCGGCTTCGCCTTTCATGTCGTGCACGGCGAGCCAGCCGCTGGCGTATTCAAACCTGCAGTTGATGCCGACGCCGCCGCTCAGTCCGCGCGGCAATTTGACATCCAATGCGTTGCGCGCCAGCCAGCCTTCAATGTCGTCGCTGCGCGCTTCCACTTCGCCGCGCGCCGGCAATGCGCCGCTCGCGCGCAGCAGGAAGTCGTCCTGAGTCAGCGTGAATTTGCCGAATGAAACGGCGCTGTCTTCGGGCGGCGCGGCGCCGTCAAAAAGCGCGGCGAGGTCAATGTTGAATCCGGACGCGGTCAGTTTGGACGGGTGGTGGTTGAGCGTCAAATCGGCGGTGAGAAACTCCACGCCGAGCCGGCCGTCGCCGAGGCGAAGGTCAAACCCGCCGTCAAAATCGTCTATGCGCACCGGCGGCGTGAACGCGAAACCATGGCGGCTGAACAAATCGGCGACATCGCCGGCGCGGACGCGCAGGCGCGCGCTGAGTTGCGGCGCGGCGCCGAGTTGCGCGCCGTAGATCGCGCCGCGCGTTTCAAAATCGCCCTGCGCCAATTCAAATTTGGGCAGGTTAAAACTTCCCTCGGCGAGGTCAAAGGAGAGCGTTTCGGCGCGCAGTTGCGAGGTCGCGTCGCCGCGAAGATGCGTCGCCGAGATGCCTTCAAATTCGCCGCGGCCGTCGGGGCGCGAATACGAAATCGCGGCGATGGACAAAACGCCGCCGTAATCGTCGGCGCCTTCGGCGCGCAGTTCGGTGTCGTGAAGCGCGGCGGTTTTGAGGTCGCGGCTGATGAACGCGCTGGTTTTCAGCGTGAGCACCGCCGGCTGCGGCTGCCAGCCGGGCAGGCGCGCCGACATGATGATCGGCGACGGCGCGCCCGGCGTCAAACTGTCGGCGCGCACTTGCAGCGCGTCCACGGTGAAGTCGTTGAAGGCGCCGCCGCTGCGGTCCTGCCAGGCGAAACTGCCGTCGTCCACGCTGATGCCGAGCACCGCCAGCCCGGCCAGCCCGGCCGCGGCCGGCGCGCGTTTGTTCTGCAGGCCGAAAGCGGCGATCAGGTCATCCCAGTTGGCGCTGCCGTCGGCGCGGCGGCGCAGACTCAGGCGCGGGCCGGCGAGGGCGATGCGGTCAATTTCAAAACGCTTTCGCAGAAGCGGCAAAAGTTTGACGCGAAAGGAGGCGTGGTCGGCGGTGAACATGGTGCGCCCGCCGAAATCGGCGTGCTCGGACAGCACGATGCGCTCGGCGCGCACGCCGAGCCACGGAAAGAAGGTGATGTCCAAGTCGCCGCGCAAATCCAGTTCGCGGTCAAAGTGCCGATCCACCAATGCGCTGATTTCGGATTTGTATTCGCTCGGGTCCATCAAGTTTGCGACCGCGGCGATGGCGCCGGCCGCGAGCAGCACCGCCAACCCGATGAGGCGCGACAGCAGGCTGATGAGTTTCATCATTGCAGGGGCGCGGGAATGGCGGCCGGTTGCGGGGCGGCGCGCGCAGGAATGTTTGCGGGAGTGTGCTCGTCTTCGGCCAAAGCCAGCGCTTCCAGCACCACCTCGGCGCCGGCGCCGCGGCGCGCGGCGGCTTCGCTCAGGTGCCGCCGCCAGACGCGCGCGCGCGGCAGGCCGCGAAACAGCCCGACCATCGGCAGAATCAGCCGCCGCAAACCGACGCCGCGCGCCAGTTGCCGCTCCACATACGGCAGATGCGCGCGCGCAACTTCGGCGCGGGCGGCCATGTCATTTTCAGCGGAAGTATTTTCCGGCGCGCAGTCAAACAGCGCGCGCTCGGCGCGGCGCACCATCCACGGGTCGCGCTGCGCTTCGCGGCCGATCATCACGCCGTCCACCAGTTGCAGATGCCGCCGCGCGTCTTCGGGGGTTTGGACGCCGCCGTTCAGACTAAAACGCAGTTCCGGAAAATCTTTTTTCAGGCGGTAGACGCGCTCGTATTTCAGCGGCGGCACATTGCGGTTTTCTTTCGGGCTGAGGCCGTTCAGCCAGGCCTTGCGCGCGTGAATGATGAAGTGCGCGCAACCGGCCTCGGCGACGCGCGCGACAAACTCGGCGAGGTGCGCATAACGATCGCGCCGGTCGATGCCGATGCGGGTTTTCACCGTGACCGGCAGCGCGACCGCGGCGCGCATCGCGGCGACGCAGCGCGCCACCAGCGCCGGCTCGGCCATCAGGCATGCGCCGAAGCGGCCGCTTTGCACGCGCGCGCTCGGGCAGCCGACATTGAGGTTCACTTCGTCGTAGCCGGCCTGTTCGGCGATGCCGGCGCAGCGCGCCAACTCGTCCGGGTCGGCGCCGCCCAGTTGAATCGCCAGCGGGCGCTCGCGCCGGTCAAAGCCGAGGATGCGCTCGCGCTCGCCGTGCAGAACCGCGCCGCAGGTTTTCATCTCGGTGTAGAGTTTGACGCGCGGCGACAGCGTCCGCATGAACATTCGGAAGTGGCGGTCGGTCACATCCAGCATCGGCGCGACCGCGAACTCGGGAATTGTGGCGGGGACGGGAGCGGTAACTGGGGTCATGGGCGCGGCGGCCGGCGAGGGCTGCGCAATTTCTCCGGGGGTGGGCGGCGTTGATTATAGGCGAAAAAGGCGGTAGGATTGCGCGCCGCCCCGCGCGCCCGCGCGGCGCACTCCTCCGCCCTCCCCCATTCCCGAGCCGGACGCTTGCAGTGAGCGCTGACACCGCCGACATCCTCCGACAATTGCGCGCGAGCGCCGCCGCCGCCGGCCTCGCGCGGCTGCGGCGCGGCATAGAGAAGGAAAGTCTGCGCGTAAACGAAGACGGAATGCTGGCGCAGACGCCGCATCCGCCGGCGCTGGGGGCGGCGCTGACGCATCCGTCCATCACCACCGATTACGCCGAGTCGCTGCTGGAACTGATCACGCCGGTGTGCACCGGCGCCGGCGAATTGCTCGGCGAACTCGGCGACATTCACCACTTCGTCTACCACCACATCGGCGAAGAGGATTTGTGGGTGAACAGCATGCCGTGCATCGTGCAGCAGGAGGAGCGCATTCAAATCGCGCGGTATGGAAACTCCAACATCGCAAAAATGAAAGAGGCCTACCGCCGCGGCCTGCGCATGCGCTACGGCGGCATGATGCAGACCATCGCCGGCATTCACTTTAATTTTTCGCTGGAGGATGATTTTTGGCGCGCGTTTGCGAACTGCGGCGGCGCGGAGGAATTGCAGCAATGCAAGTCGCGGCATTACTTCGCGCTGATTCGCAACTTCCACCGGCATTCGTGGCTGCCGTGTTATTTGTTCGGCGCGTCTCCGGCGGTGTGCAAGTCGTTTCCGAAGGGGCGCGAACACGATCTTGAAGAATACGACGCGCACAGTTTTTACGCGCCGCATGCGACCTCGCTGCGCCTCAGCGGGCTCGGGTACAGCAGCGGCGCGCAGGCCGGCATCGGCATTGACTACAACAGTCTGGAGGGATTCGTCTCCTCGCTGCGCCGCGCGATTTGCACGCCGCATCCGCAATACGAAAAATTCGGCGTCAAAAACGGCGGCGAATACCTGCAACTGAACGCCAACATTTTGCAGATTGAAAACGAGTTTTACTCGGTGATTCGCCCGAAGCGCGCCGCCCCGTCCGGGGTCAGCCCGTCGCGCGCGCTGCTGCGCGGCGGCGTGGAATATGTGGAGGTGCGCAGCCTTGACCTCAATCCGTTTGCGCCGGCCGGCATGGACGCCGAATGCGTCCGCTTTTTTGACATGCTGCTGCTGCATTGTTTGCTCGCCGACAGCCCCGGCATAGACCGCGACGAATGGGCGCGCTGCGGCGAAAACCGCGGCCGCGTGGTCATGCAAGGGCGCCGCCCCGGGTTGGAACTATGCGCGGAAGACGGCGCGCCGAGTGCATTCGCCGCGCGCGCGAACGCGCTACTGGAGGCGATGCGGCCGCTCGCGGAATTGCTGGATGAAACCGAAAATGCCAATGGAAAAAACGGGAACCGCGAATACGCGCGCGCGCTGGATTTGCAATTGGAAAAAGTGCGCGACCCGGAGGCGACGCCGTCGGCGCGCGTGCTGCGCGAAATGCGCGAGCGCAAGGAAAGTTTTTACGAGTTCGGACTGCGCATGTCGGCGCAACACGCGGCGATGTTCAAACAAAAACCGATGGACGCAAAAAAACTCGCGGCGCGCCGCGCCGAGGCGGAGCGCTCGCACACGGAACTTCGGGAAATGGAAGCGCGCGAGGAAGCCGGGTTTGACGCGTTTTTGGAGGAATATTTTCGGCGGCAAAACGCGGCCGAAGAACCGCCGGCGAATTAAGGCGGGCGCGCCCCATTAACATGTAATATGCGCCCCTGCCGCCGCTTGCCAACGCGGCGATTTTCCGCGACAATGCCCCCTGCCCTTTCCACTTCCCCGAATACCATGAACGCCGACCAACTTGAAAAAGCCCGCTCCGCCCCCGGTTTTATCGCCGCGCTCGACCAGAGCGGCGGCAGCACGCCCAAGGCGCTGCAACTCTACGGCGTCGCCGCCGACGCCTACGCCAACGAGGCCGAAATGTTCGACCTCGTGCACAAGATGCGCGCGCGCATCATCACCGACGCGGCCTTTCAAGGCGAAAAAATTCTCGCCGCGATTTTGTTTGAGAACACCATGGAGCGCGAAATCGGCGGCATGCCGACCGCGAAATATTTGTGGGAGCAAAAAAATGTCATCCCGATTTTGAAAGTGGACAAGGGGCTGGCCGAGGAAGCCGACGGCGTACAGATGATGAAGCCGAACCCGGGGCTGGAAAAGTTGCTGGAGCGCGCCGGCGCGCGCGGCATCTTCGGCACCAAGATGCGCTCGGTCATCAAACTCGCCGACGCGCGCGGCATTGAAAACGTCGCCGCGCAGCAGTTTGAAACCGCCGCGACCATCATTGATCACGGACTGGTGCCGATCATTGAGCCGGAAGTGGACATTCATTCGCCGCAAAAAGCCGAGGCCGAATCGCTGTTGCGCGAGCAACTTCTCGCGCGCCTCGCCGCCCTCGGCGCCGAGCGCCGCGTCATCTTAAAACTGACGCTGCCGGAGCAGGCAAACTTTTACGCCGGCTGCATGGAACAGCCGGCCTGCCTGCGCGTCGCCGCGCTTTCCGGCGGCTATTCGCGCGAAGAGTCGTGCCGCCGCCTCGCGCAAAACCGCGGCATGATCGCGAGTTTCTCGCGCGCGCTGACCGAAGGCCTGTCGGCGGCGCAAAGCGACGCCGAGTTCACCGCCACGCTCGCCGCCTCCATAGACGCGATCGCGGCCGCCTCGGCGTCCTGACGCCAACCGCCCCGGTAGCTCAGTCGGAAAGAGCGGCCGCCTCCTAAGCGGCAGGTCGGAGGTTCAAATCCTCTCCGGGGCGCCAGTTTTTTCGGCGCGCCATTTCCATGCACTTCCCGCGCGAACACGAATTCACCCACGCCCGCGCCTACCGCGGACCGGTGCGCTGCGTCATTTTTGACTGGGCCGGGACCACGCTGGACTTCGGCTGCATGGCGCCGGCGAAAGTGTTTTGCGAGGTATTTGAAAAAGCCGGCGTTCCGATCAGCATGGAGGAAGCGCGCATTCCGATGGGCGCGCACAAAAAAACGCACATCGCGCAACTCTGCGAAATGCCGGGAGTGCGCCGCCGCTGGCGGGAAAAACATGGCGCAGAACCGAATGAAAAAGACGTGGAAAAAATGTTCGCGGATTTTGTGCCGATGCAGGAAGCGTGCCTGTCCGAACATGCAAAATTAATTCCCGGAACGCCGGAAGTCATCAAAGAATGCCGGCGGCGCGAATGCAAAATCGGCTCCACCACCGGCTACCTGCAAGGCATGCTGAAAATCATTCAAGCCGAAGCAAAAAAAC
>JALCBG010000017.1:13145-16392 GCA_028066695.1 Gammaproteobacteria bacterium
ACCACCGGCTACCTGCAAGGCATGCTGAAAATCATTCAAGCCGAAGCAAAAAAACAGGGCTATGTTCCCGACGCGGTTTGCTGCGCCGGCGATGTGCCGCGCGGCCGGCCGCGTCCGCACATGGTGCTGCGCAACATGCTGGAACTGGACATCTCGCCGGTGCAGGCGGTGGTGAAAGTGGACGACACCATGACCGGCATTGAAGAGGGCCTGAACGCCGGCGCCTGGGCGATCGGGCTGGCCGCCTCCGGCAATGAAGTCGGCGTGCCGTTTGAAGAGTGGAGCGCGTTCCCCGAAGAAGTGAAACAAAAACACCGCGCGCGCGTTTATCCGGCGATGTACCAACGCGGCGCGCACTATGTCATCGACAGCATCACCGACCTGGCGCCGTGTCTGGATGACATTGAAGCGCGGCTGCGGCGCGGCGAAAAACCGTAAGCGACGGCGGCAATGGAGCATGCATTCTGGCGGCAGCGCTGGGCCGAGGGGCGGCTCGGGTTTCACCAGGCAAAAATCAATTCGCGCCTGCGCAAGTTGTGGGACGCGCTGGAACCTCCGCGCGGCGCGAAAGTTTTTGTGCCGCTGTGCGGCAAATCGCTGGACATGCTGTGGCTCGCCTCGCGCGGACACCGCGTCATCGGCAGTGAACTCAGCGAAATCGCCTGCCGCGATTTTTTCGCCGAAAACAAACTGCAGTGCGAGCGAAGCGCCGGCGCGAGATTTGAACGCTTCACCGGCGGCAACATTGAAATTTGGCGCGGCGATTTTTTTGACCTGCGCGCCGAAGACTTGCGCGACGCGCCGCTTTGTTATGACCGCGCCGCGCTGATCGCATTGCCCGAAAAAATGCGCGCCGGTTACGCGGCGAAACTCGCCGAGTTGTCGCCGCCGGGTGCGCGCGTTTTACTCATCGGCATGGACTACGACCCGCGCAAAATGAAAGGCCCGCCGTTTCCGGTGCCCGAGGAAGAAGTGAACGAGTTGTTCGCGGAGTTTTTTAGCGTGGAAATTTTGTCGCGATCATCGGGGCCCGACATCGTCGGCAATCTCGCCGCGCGCGGCCTGGACACCTTGGACGAGACGGTGTATTTGCTGCGCCGTTTTAATTCCGCGAAAAACTGACGCGCCGCCCGGCCCACTCCGGCAACTCCACCACCGCGGCCTGCATCGCCTCAAGCGCCGCCCGCGGAAACGGCGCGCTGCGCTGCGCGCGCGTGTCGTAATGCAGCGCCATAAACTCCGCGGTGGCGCGCAACTCGCCGTCCACCGTCAGCAAATGCGCAAAACGCATGCGCTTTTCATCCGCGCCGAACACCAGCGTTTCCACCTGCAAATCCGCCGGCGCGCGCACTTCGCGCAGGTAGCGCAAATGCGTCTCCAAAGTGTAAAGCGCGCACCCGCTCGCGCGAAAATACTCCACGCCGATGCCGAAATGCTCCTGCATTTTCCAACTGGCATTGCTGAACGGCACCAGATAATAGGCCTCGTTGAGATGGCCGTAAGCGTCCAGCCATTCGCGGCGCAGCGGCTCGGAGTGAAATTGGAAGGCGGTCATTTTCGGGCGGGAGGTCTGCGGTGATGGACGGGTTATACTTCATCGGCGAATAGGTTGCATTCCATGCCGCCGAATACCATCAAAACCCATGCGCGCGCGGTCGTTATCGGCGGCGGCATTGCCGGGTGCTCGGTGCTGTATCACCTGACGCGCCAGGGCTGGAATGATGTCGCGCTGGTGGAGCGCGATGAATTGACTTCCGGCTCCACCTGGCACGCCGCGGCGCAGGTTACCCAGTTTGGCGGCAACCAAACTCTGGTCGCGCTTAAGCGCCACAGCATTGATCTCTACCGCGAACTTGCGGCCGATCCGGAGCACCCGGTTTCCTACCACATCACCGGCGGCATGCGCCTCGCGCACACCGCGCAGCAGGCGGACACTTACAAACATTTTGCCGGCATGGCGGCCGGCGCGGGGGTGGAAATGGAATTTATCGGCGCGGCCGAAGTTGGCGAAAGGCATCCGCTGCTGAACACCGACGGCCTGCTCGGCGCATGGTGGGATCCGCTTGACGGCGATATTGATCCGGCCGGCATCACCTTTGCGCTGGCGCGCAAGGCGCGCGAAGCGGGCGCCGAAATTTACCGCTTCAATCCGGCGCGGGGCGTCACGCGCAAGGCAGGCGGCGAATTTGTCGTGCATACAAAAAACGGCGACATCACCTGCGAGAAGGTGGTCAATGCGGCCGGTTACCGCGTCAATGAAGTCGGCCGCATGCTGGGGGTGCGCCACCCGGTGGTGTCCATGGAGCACATGTATTTCCTCACCGACAGCATGCCGCAACTGGAAGAGATTGATTTTCGGGTGCCGATCATTCGCGATCCGGGCGCCGATTTTTACAGCCGCCAGGAAAAGAAGGGGCTGCTGGTCGGCGTCTATGAGCAGGACTGCCGGACTTTTGGCATGGACGGCATTGATCCGAGTTTTACCCGGGCGCTGTGCCCGCCGGATCTGGACCGCTGCCTGAATAACATGGAGCGCATTTTTGCGCGCCTTCCGCCGCTGGCCGATGCGGGCATTCGCTCGGTAATTAATGGGCCGATCACCTACACCATAGACGGCGCGCCGCTGGTCGGCCCGGTACCGGGCATTCCGAATGCCTATTGCGCGATCGGGCTGCGCGCCGGCATCGGCGAGGCCGGCGGACACGGCAAGATACTCGCCGAAATCATGGCGCACGGGGAGAGCGAATGGGATGCATGGTTTCTCGACCCGCGGCGCTTCACGCAATACGCGACCACCGAACACACCCGCCTCAAGGCGATTGAGGATTACCAACGAGAATTCCACTACCACCTTCCGCATGAATACCGCCCGGCGGCGAGACGCGCGCGCACCACGCCGCTGTATCCGGCGCTGGACCAAATGCATTGCGCATGGGGCGTGGTCAACGGCTGGGAGCGCGCGCTGTTCTTTAAGCCGGATGCCGAATTTATTGACCAGCCCGGCTTTCGCTTCACGCCGACGCATGCGGTGGTCGCCGCCGAAATCCGGCATCTGCAGCGGCATGTCAGCGTGATGGAGGTGTCCGGTTTTAATTGCTGCGAAATTCGCGGCGAAGGCGTTGAGGATTTTCTCGACCGAATAATCTGCGGACGCCTGCCGCGTGAAATCGGCCGGGTTGGGTTGTGCTACGCGCTCAGCGAAAAAGGCAATGTTCTGTGCGAGGCGACGCTGGTCAAAACCGCCGAG
>JALCBG010000017.1:16492-41312 GCA_028066695.1 Gammaproteobacteria bacterium
GCCGAAGTCATGGCGATGCGCGTAAGTTTTTCCGGCGAACTCGCCTATGAACTGCATATTCCCAATGCGCGCCTTGTTCCGGTATGGGATCTCCTGCATCAGGCCGGTGAATCTTTTCGCCTCGGACATTTCGGATTGTATGCGCTTGAATCCATGCGCCTGGAAAAGGGATTTTTGCATTGGAAGGCGGATCTGCTCACCGAATTCAATCCGTTTGAATCCGGCCTTGACCGCTTTGTTCAGCCGGACAAGCCGGATTTCATCGGCAAAACCGCGCTGCTGGAGAGCAAAAAATCGGGCGCGCGCAAACTGCTGGTCTCCCTGCTCATTGACTGCGGCATCGCGCCGGCGCATAACGGCGACGGCGTGTTCGCCGGGGCGGCGCAAGTCGGCAGCGTCACCTCCGGCGGCTACGGCCACCGCGTCCAAAAAAACATCGCCCTTGCCTATGTCGCCCCCGAACACGCCGCGCCCGGCGCGCAACTTCAGGTGCGCATACTCGGCGAAAAATACGCGGCGGTGGTCGCCGAGGCCGTGCTCTATGACCCGGAAAACAAACTGCCGCGCTCCTGAATCCTCCCCAATCCCATCCGAAATGCCCGCAGCGGCAAGCCGCGGAAGGCGCCGTCGGCGGCGGAATTTGGCGGGAATACGCGCCCCCGCCGGCAAATTTTTTTTCTGCATTTCCGCCATTTTCGCCTGCACGGCGCGCGCGGAGGTGGTAGGGTAATCGCCCTTTTTCCTCTCTATTCACCCGGAGGCATCACCCATGCAACACGCAATCCGCCGCCCGTTCGCGGGCAAACTCTTTGCCGCGCTGCTCGCGTTTGCAAGCATGCAGGCGTTCGCGCAGCCGAAAGAGATCACCGTCGCCTACTTCCTTGAATGGCCGACTCCGAACCAAGTCGCGCAACTCGAGAAAACTTTCGACAAGAAAATGGGCGTCAAAGTGAACTGGAAAGCTTTCCCCAACGGCAATGACATGTCAGCGGCGATGGCCTCCGACTCTGTGCAGATTTCCTATTCGCAGGGCCTGATTCCGTTCATCGTGGCAACCAGCAAAGGCCTGCCGATCACCACCGTCGGCGTCGCCGTCTCCTACGCGGACGCCGACACCTGCGTGGTGAACAACGCGGCCGGCATCGACCGCAGTTCCAAAGCGTCCATGGCCCGAACGCTGCGCGGAAAGAGCGTCGCCACGCCGATCGGCAATGTCACCCACTACAAACTGCTGAAGACGCTCGACCACTACGGGCTCAGCGGCAACGACATGAAAATCGTTCCGGTTTCCGGCGGCAACGACGCGGCCGCGGCGTTTCTCACCCGCAAGGTGGACATCGCCTGCGCTTTCGGCGGCCCGGTGGACCGCATGCTGGAGAGCGGCACGCAACTCATGACCGGCGCCGAACAGGAAAAAATCGGCATCCTGACCTTTGATGTGATTTCGGTCACCAACAAGTTCCTGAAAGACCACCCGGAAATGGTGGAGCAGTTCCTGCAAATCACCGAAGACGCCAACCGCGAATACGCGGCCAACCCCGGCGCGAAGCTGAACACCCTGGCCAAGGCGGCCGGCATGAAGCCGAAAGCGACGCGCTCGCTGCTCAAAAAGTTCGTCTTCCCGACCAAGAACGAGCAGCTGTCGCGGGCATGGCTCGGCGGCACGGCGCAGGAGCTGACCAAAGGCGCGGCGGATTTCTTCGTCTCGCAGGGCGTCATGAAAAGCTCGCTGCGCAGTTACGACCAGGTCTACGACACGAGTTTCCTGAAACGCGTCAAGTAGGCTTCCCCGCCCCCGCCCGCCGCTGCGCGGGCGGGGCGCACCGGCGGAAACTGAAACCGACAAAGAAAACAATGAACGGCCTCATCGTCAAAGACCTGGGCATGACCTATGAACTGCCCAACGGCGGCTCGGTGGAAGCGCTGCGCGGCGTCGGCTTTGAACTCGCCGCCGGCGAAATGCTGACCGTGCTCGGCCCGTCCGGCTGCGGCAAGACCACGCTGCTGAACATCGTCGCCGGCTTTCTCGCGCCGACCGCCGGCAAGGTCTGGTTCGGCGTGGACGGCGCCAAGCCGGTGACCGCGCCGAGCCGCGAGCGCGGGCTGGTGCCGGGCCGCGAGCCCGGACTGGTCACCGCGCCGGGCCGCGAGCGCGGCATGGTCTTCCAGCAGGGCGCGCTGTTTGAATGGATGAGCGTCGCCGACAACATCGCCTTCGGGCCGCGAATGCGCGGCGCCGGCAAAAAGGAAATGAAGGACATCGTCGAGCAATACCTGAACACCGTCGGCCTCGCCGGCTTCGGCAACAAGGCGATCTATGAACTCTCCGGCGGCATGCAGCAGCGCGTCGCGCTGGCGCGCTGCCTCGCCAACGAGCCGCACCTGATTCTGATGGACGAGCCGCTCGGCGCGCTGGACGCGCTGACCCGCGAAAAAATGCAGTCGCTGATTTTGAAAATCTGGAACGACACCGGCAAAACCATCGTGCTGATCACCCACAGCGTGGAAGAGGCGCTGATGCTCGGACAGCGGCTGTTCGTGATGGCGCCGCGCCCGGGGCGCATTGAGCGCGAATACCGGCTGCCCTTCGCCAGCCGCGGGCTGGACGGCAACCTGCGCGAAATCAAAACCGACGCCGAATACGTGGAAAAGCGCGAGGAAATTCTCTCCATGATCTGGGAGATGGAGGAGGAAATCATGGGCCGGCAGGAGCGCGCGTCATGAAATGGCTGCAAATCGCGCTGGTGCGCCTCGGCCTGCGCCGCAGCGGCGAAGACGCGCGCAAGACCGTGTCGTTCGGCGACCCGGCCGCGGCGCGCGGCGGCTACTTTTGGAGTTTCGTCTCGGTCGCCGCGGTATTCGCGCTGTGGTATGTGGCGACCGCGCTGCAATGGACCACGCCGATCTTTCTGCCGCCGCCGTCCGATGTCTGGGAGCAATTCCACGCCACCGCCACCGAGGGCTTCCGCGGCTACACGCTCGCGCAGCACATCGGCGTCAGCGTCTACCGCCTGCTGGTCGGCTTCGCCCTCGGCTGCCTGATCGGCATTCCGATCGGCTTCTCCATGGGCCTGTCGCGCGTGCTGCGCGGCTTCTTTGATCCGATAGTGGAGTTCATGCGCCCGATTCCGCCGCTCGCGCTGATTCCGCTGATGATCATCTGGGCCGGCATTGACGACAAGCCGAAAATCATCCTGCTGTTCCTCGCCGCGCTGTGGATCATGGTGCTGGCCGCGCGCTCCGGCGTGCAGAGCATCCGCCTTTCCAAAATCCACGCCGCCTACACGCTCGGCGCGTCGCGCACGCAGGTGCTGTTCCGCGTGATCCTGCCGAACTCGCTGCCGGAAATTTTCACCGGCATGCGCGTGGCCATGGGCGTGTGCTGGGGCACGCTGGTCGCGGCCGAACTGGTCGCCGCAGATGTCGGCATCGGTTTTATGATCGTGGTCGGCGGCAAGTTTTTGGAGACCGGGCTGGTGCTGGTCGGCGTGATCGTCATCGGCGTCATCGGCGCGGCGATTGACGTCGGCATGCGCAAACTGGAAGCGCGGCTGGTGCCCTGGAAAGGAATGGGGTAAGTTCGCCGCCTCGCGGGATTGGGCGGAGCGCCGGAATACGCGGCGCCAAAGAGAGAAGAAGAAGGCCGCCGCCGTGGCGCGCAACGGCTTCGCGCGCGGGCGCGCCGGGCGTATAATCCGGGTTCCCCCCGCCCCCGTTGCACAATGCCGACCGCCCCCGGTTACACCCTGCTGGAAAACGAATGGATCACGCTGTCCGACGGCTGCCGGCTGGCAGCGCGGATTTGGCTGCCCTCCGCGGGAACGCCGGCGCCGGCGGTGCTGGAATATTTGCCCTACCGCAAACGCGGCGGCACCGAGGCGCGCGACGACCAAACCTTCCAATTCTTCGCCGCGAACGGCTATGCCGGCGTGCGCGTGGACATGCGCGGCAACGGCGAATCCGACGGGCTGATGCTCGACGAATACCTGAAGCAGGAGCAGGACGACGCGCTGGAGACGCTGGCGTGGATCGCGGCGCAACATTGGTGCGATGGCAACATCGGCATGATGGGAATTTCCTGGGGCGGCTTTAACGCGCTGCAAGTCGCGGCGCGGCGGCCGCCGCAGTTGAAAGCGATCATCACGGTCTGCTCGACCGACGACCGCTACGCCGACGACATTCACTACAAAGGCGGCGCGATGCTGATGGAGAACGCCGGCTGGGCCGCGACCATGTTCGCGTTTTCCTCGCGCCCGCCGGATCCGCAACTGGCCGGCGATTCGTGGCGCAAGACCTGGCTGCGCCGCCTGGAAAACATGCCGCCGCTTCTGGACAACTGGATGCGCCACCCGAACCGCGACGATTTTTGGAAGCACGGCTCGGTCATTGAAAACTATGCCGACATCAACATACCGGTGCTGGCGGTCGGCGGCTGGGGCGACGCGTATTCCAACGCATTGCCGCGCATGGTCGCCGGGCTGCACGACGCCGGCGTGCCGGTGCGCGGCATCATGGGGCCGTGGCTGCACAAATATCCGCACCTCGCCTCACCGGAACCGCGCATCGGTTTCCTGGAGGAGTCGGTCAAGTGGTGGGACGCGTGGCTGAAAGGCGCCGACAACGGCGTGATGAACGCGCCGCTGTATGCCGCGTATATGATGGAGTCGGCGCGCGCCGACGCGAGCAGCGCAACGCGGCGCGAAGGAAGATGGCTGGCCGAATCACAACTGCCGTCGCCGCGCGTGCGTCCGCGCGAGTTTGTCATCGCCGGCAACGCATTGCGCGCCGACGCCGAGCCGCAGGAGGGCGAGGCGGTGGTCGCGTCTCCGCAGCACACCGGAGTGGCCGGCGGAGAGTATTGCGCGATGTGGGGGGGACCCGACGCGCCCGGCGACCAGCGCGCCGACGACGCGCGCTCGCTGGTCTATGACAGCGCGCCGCTGCCCGCGCGAATGGAAATTTTCGGCGCGCCGCTGGTGCGCATGCGGCTGCGCTGCGACAAACCGCAGGCGCATGTCATCGTCCGCCTGTGCGATGTGCATCCGGACGGCGCCTCGGCGCGCATCTCCTACGGCGTGCTGAACCTCGCGCACCGCGCCGGGTTTGACGCGGCGCGCCCGGTCAAGCCGGGGGAATTGTGCGACATCAAAATCCAACTGGATGACACCGCCGTCGCGCTGCCGCCGGGGCACCGCCTGCGCCTCGCTTTCTCCTCCGCCTACTGGCCGATGCTGTGGCCCGCGCCGCAGGCCGCGTCGCTGCGCATCGACTGCGCCAGCCTGCGGCTGCGGGTGCCGCTGCTGGAGGCGGAAAACACCGGCGACGAATGCGCGTTCGCCGAGCCCGGCGCGCCGCCGCCGCCCGACCAGGAAATTCTCAGCGCGCCGCTCAACACGCGCAAATACGAATACGATTTCGCCGCCGACCAGTGCGTGTTCACGGTCTACGACGACTTCGGCGCGGTGCGCCGCCCGTCCAACGGCCTGCTCACGCAACTCATCGCGCGCGAGACCTACCGCATCGGCGCCTCCGATCCGGAAAGTTGCGTCGCCGAATTTCACTGGACGGCGCGCGTCGAGCGCGGCGACTGGAAAACGCGCACCGAGACGCGCACCCGCCTGCGCGCCGGCGGCGGCGACTTCGTCATAGAGACCGGCTCCAAGGCATACGAAGGCGGCGAACTGGTTCACGAGAAAACCCTGCGCACCACGCGCAAACGCTGAGCGCATTCCCCGCCCTTCCCCACCATTTGATTATGGCCGCCGCGCACACCGAAACCGTTTTGGAAGTCCACCACTGGTCGGACAAACTGTTCACGATTAAGACCACGCGCGACCCGTCCATGCGTTTTCGCAACGGCGAGTTCGCGATGATCGGCATTGAAGTGGATGGCAAGCCGCTGATGCGCGCGTACAGCATGGCGAGTTCGCACTACGAGGACCACTTGGAGTTTTACAGCATCAAGGTGGAGGACGGCCCGCTGACTTCGCGGCTGCAGCACATCCGCCCCGGCGACAAACTGCTGGTCAGCAAGAAACCGACCGGCTCGCTGCTGTGGGACCGCCTGCGCCCGGGCAAGCGCCTGTATTTGCTCTGCACCGGCACCGGCCTCGCGCCGTTTTTGTCGGTGATCAAGGACCCCGAACTCTACGAGCACTTTGAGACGGTCGCGCTGGTGCACGGCTGCCGCTTCATCAACGAGTTGACCTACCAAAAACTGATCACCTCCGAGCTGCAGGACAACCCGTATTTCGGCGACAGCGTCCGCGAAAAACTGATCTATTACCCGGCGGTGACGCGCGAGCCGTTTCGCAACTACGGGCGCATCACCGAGTTGATTGAAAGCGGCAAACTCATGCGCGACACCGGGCTGCCGCCGCTCGCCGTGGAGCACGACCGCTTCATGCTGTGCGGCAGCCCGGGCATGCTGAAAAGTCTGTCGGAAATTCTCCGCGCAAAAGGCTTCCGCGAAACGCGAAAGGAAAATTACCGCGAATACGTGGTGGAACGCGCGTTCGTGGAAAAGTAGCGCCCGTGCCGGAGATTTGGATTCCGATCACCATCGCCGCGGCGTTTTTTCAAAACATCCGCTCGGCGCTGCAAAAACACCTGCAGGACCGGCTGTCGGTCGCCGGCGCGGCATACGCCCGGTTCGTCTATGCGCTGCCGCCGGCCGCGGCGTATTTGTGGGCGCTGTCCGCGTCCGGCGACGCGCCGGCGGCGAACGCGCGGTTTTTGATTCACTGCCTGCTCGGCGGCGTCTGCCAAATCGGATTCACGCTGCTCCTTCTATGGCTGTTTTCCTTCCGCAGCTTCGCGGTCGGCACGGCTTTTTCCAAACTGGAAGTGGTTATGGTCGCGCTACTCGGCGCGCTCCTGCTCGGAGACGCGCTGAACGCGGTTGCGGTGTTCGCGATTTTGACCAGCGCATTCGGCGCGGTCGTGCTCAGCGCGGCGCGCGCGCAACTGCGCGCGGCCGGCCTGCTCGCATCGCTCGCGCAAAAACCGACGCTCATCGGCCTGGCCTGCGCGGCCTGCCTCGGCGCCTCCACGGTGTTTTTTCGCGGCGCCGCGCTTTCGCTGGAACACGAGAGCGCGGCAATGGCCGCCGGCTACACGCTGTTGGTCGCGCTGCTGATGCAGACCGCGCTGATGGGCGCATGCATCGCGCTGACCGAGCGCGGCGAACTCACGCGCGTGCGGCGCAATTGGCGGCGCGGTTGCGCGGTCGGCGCCGCCGGCGCGCTCGCTTCCATCTGCTGGTTCACCGCGTTCACCATGCACACCGCCGCGCATGTGCGCGCGCTCGGGCAAATTGAACTGCTGTTCACCTTCCTCGCCACCACGCTGGTATTCCGGGAAAAAATCACGCGCGCCGAACTGGCCGGCATCGCGCTGGTCGCCGGCGGCATTTTGCTGCTGCTGCTCGGCGGCTGACCCGGGCAACCACGCCTAGCCGCCCAAAAACAATTCTCCGACCTTCGGATTGGCGAGCAACTCGTCTCCGCGCCCGGCGATGGCGATCCGCCCAGACACCATCACATAACCGATGTCGGCGAACTCCAGCCCCTTCTTCGCATTCTGCTCGACCATGATGATGGTCTTACCCTCGCGCTGCTGCAGGTCGCGCAGAATTTCAAACACCATGTCGATGAACCTTGGCTCGAGGCCGATGGACGGCTCATCCACCAGCAGGACTTCCGGCTGCATTACCAGCGCGCGCGAAATTTCCAGCAGGCGGCGCTCGCCGCCGGACAGGACTTTCGCCTGGTGACGGCGGCGCGCGGCGAGGCGCGGGTATTTGTCGAAGATTTCCTCGGCCGCGCGCTTCGCTTCGGCAACGCGCGATTTTAAGAATCCGCCCATCCACAGATTCTCCTCGACCGTCATGCCGGGGAAAATCGACTTGTCCTGCAAAATATAGGCGATGCCGGCGCGCGCGAGTTTTTCGCTCGGGCTGAGCGAAGTCGCGTCCAAGCGCTTTTCGCCTTCGCCGATATAAATGCCGCCTTCAAAAATGTTGTTGAAGCCAAAAATCGCATGCAGCACGGTGGATTTGCCGGCGCCGTTCGGGCCTATCAGGCAGAGCGACTGCGCGCGCGCGATGCACAGGTCGATGCCGTGCAGGATTTCCATCCGCCCGTAGCCGGCGCGCAAGTTCTCAACCGAGACATAGGGCGCGCCGCCGGCAAGCGCAGCGAGTTGCTGCGGCGTGATTTCCTCGGCGATGGCGGCCGCCCGGCGCGCGACCTGCTCGACCGAAATCGGCTCGCCGCCGTCCCGGGATTCTTCTCCGCTCATGCCGTCAATGCGCCCCCAGATACGCGTCGATGACGCGGCGGTCGTTTTGCACTTCCCGCGGCGCGCCGTGCGCAAGCATCTCGCCGTGCGCCAGACAGTAAATCGTGTCCGCCATGTCCATGATGACGCGCATGTTGTGCTCGATGATGAACAGCGTGATGCCGAACTCGCGGTTGGCGCGCTTCAGGCGATCGACCAGCCCGTTGATCAGCGTCGGGTTGATGCCGGCGGTCGGCTCGTCCAGCAGAAGCCCGGTCGGCTCGTTCATCAGCGCCATCGCAAACTCCAGCAACTTCTGCTGGCCGAAAGACAGCGAGCCGGCGCGCAGCAGGCGCTTCTCATACAGACCGACGAATTCAAGCAGGCCGGCGGCGCGCTTGCGCTCGGCCGCGCTGTTGCGCGCGAATGACTGCGCGAGGCGCATCTTGCGGTGCGGCAGCGAAATCAACATGTTCTCGACGCAGTTCATCGCGCCGTAGATGCGCGTCTGCTGGAAGGTGCGCAGCAACCCGAGCCGCGCGATCTTTTGCACCGGCAATTTGGAAATTTCGCGGCCCTCAAATTTAATCGAGCCGGCGTCTATCGGGTGGTAGCCGACGATGGAATTGAACAGCGTGGTCTTGCCGGAACCGTTCGGCCCGATGAGTCCGGTGATGCCGCCGGCCTCGACCGTCATGCTCAGATTTTTGTTCGCGACCACGCCGCCGAACGACTTGGTCACGCCGCGAATTTCGATGATCGCGCTCATTCCGCCTCGCGCCCGACCCGAATGCCGAACCATTCCGGCTTGCGCCGCATCAGGTAGCCCATCACACCCTCCTGAAAATACACCACCGTCACCACTATCAGCGCGCCGAGCGCGACCCACTGCCAGCCGAGCAGGTAATTCCAGGTGACTTCTTTGAAGACATGAAACAACACCGCGCCGACAACCGGGCCCCACAGCGTCCCCTTGCCGCCGAGAAGCACGCACACCACCATGAATATCCCGAGATTGATGGTCTGGTAGGCGGTTTCGAGCGGCTCAAAGTGAATCAACTGAAACGCCGAAATCGCGCCGGCGGCGCCGACGAAGAATGCGGCAATCGACCAGGCCGCGAGTTTGTAGCGCAATGTGTGCAGGCCCATCGCCTCGGCTTTTTCCTCGTCGTCGCGCACCGCGTTCATCGCCGCGCCGAACCGCGTGGTGTAAAGCCAGCGGAGAAGCACGAACAGCGCTATGCCGGCCGCGGCGAAGAGAAAATAAAAAACCACCTTGCCGGTTTCCAAATCGCCCGGATAGACCGGCAGCGAAATGCCCTGGCCGCCGCCGACCCATTCCCAGTTGGAAACCAGTTCGCCGGCCGCGATGGCGACGCCGAGCGTGCCGATGGCGAAATACGGCCCGCGCAGACCGAAGGTGATGTAGCCTATTAGCAGCGCGCAGACCGCGCAAAACACCCCCGCTCCGATGATGCCAAGCGCCATGCCGGCGAAATACTGCGCGTCGGTGAACGCATGGATGCCGCCGCCGGCCGCGCTGGTGTATTCGCCGACATCGTATGCCAGCGCGATCGTGATCACCGCCGCGACATACATGCCGGTGCCGTAAAAAAACACATTGCCGAGCGAGTTGTAGCCCATCTGCCCGCCGGTCATGTCCCAGGCGAGCGCAACCACAATCATCAGCCACAGCGCCGCGAGCTGCGTGCGAAACCCCGGGAACAGAAACGGCGCGGCGAGCATCAGCGCGATGAGCACTAGATACAAAGCGATTCGGCGCGCTTCAATCGGCATGCCGGCGGATTTTCGCGCCCCGCTCACTGCAAACTCCGCCGCATTCGGCGCTGCTGCACCAGCCGCACCACCAGGACCAGCAACAGCAGCAGCACCGCGACCGCCTGCTGGTAGCCGATGCCGAAGATGTGCGCGCCGTACTGCTCAAGCGCGCCGATGCCGAGGCCGGCGGCGATGACGCCGGGCAAATTGCCGAGACCGGCCGCGGTAACGATGACGAAGGAGCGGATTGAATACGAGATGCCGTAGAACGGCTGAATCACCCAGACCATCACGATGATCGCGCCGGCCGCGCCGCAAATCGCGGCGTTCAGCGAGAAGGTGAACGCATAGACTTTTTCGGTGTCAATACCGAGCACGCGCGCGGCGCGCGCGTCCTGCGCGGTGGCGCGAATCGCCTGCCCCATGCGGCTCGCTTTCATGAACAGGATGACGCCGGCCGCGAGCAGCGCGGCAAGCAGCACGCCGAGAAGTTTTGCGATGGGCACATCGATGAAGCCGTCAAAAAAATACAGCGTGTCGTATTGGAGTTGAATGCTCTGCGTGTCGGAGCCGAACAGCAGGTTCAAAATTTGCGCCATCATGATCGCCAGGCCAAAAGTCGCCAGCAGCGAGGTAAACATGTCGCGTTCAATGACGCGCGTGATCACGAGTTTGTAGACCACCCAGCCGACCGCCCACATCACCGCAAACGCGGCCGCGACGCCAAGCAGCGGCGGCAAGCCGAGGCCGGCGAGCCACCACGAGACATAGCCGCCGGCGATGACGAAATCGCCCTGCGCGAGGTTTTTGACATTCATCACGCCCCACACCAGCGCCAGCCCGTATGCGGCGAGCGCGAACAGCGAGCCGATCATCAGGCCGTCCACGATGATCTTGAGGTTGATCACCGGGAACTCCGCAAGAAGCGACAGGTTGCCGAGGATTTGCTCCATTCACACCGCCTCAAAATCGGTGAAGGTAAATCCGCCGCGCGTCAGCGTCTCGCCGGCGCGCAACCGCGCGCCGATGAACAGCGGCTGCGAAAACATCGGGCCGCTGTGGCAGAAAGTGTGGAACTCGCCTTTCTCGCCGCACGGGTCGGCCGTCGGCGGAAGTTCGCCGAGAAACTCGCGGTCGTAGGCGCGCCCGCACAACTCGGCCGGAATTTGCTTCGGATCGATGCATGTCAAAACCGCGCCGATGCCGGCGCGCATCATCTCGCGCGCGAGCGCCGGGGTTTTTTCCGGCGCGCTCCAAATCGGAAACAGCGGCTCAATGCCGCTGCCTTCCAGCATGCGCTCGCGGTATTCACGCACATCGCGCAGAAACAAATCGCCGAACGCCATGTGGGTCACGCCGTCGGCGCGCATGCGCGCAATCGCCGCGCCCATGCGCGCTTCGTATTCCACATTCGGGCACGGCGACGGCAGGTCCACCGCGACCAGCGGCGCGCCGGCCGCCTGCGCCTGCGCCTCGACCAGATCGCGCCGCACCGCGTGCATCGCCACGCGGCCGGCGCTTTCATTAAAGGTCGTCAGCAGGCCGGCAACGCGCGCGCCGCTTTGCCGCAGCGCATGCAGCGTCCACGCGCTGTCCTTGCCCGAACTCCACGACAGCATGACGCGCACCGGCGCAACGCTTCCGGCATCACCGCGGAGTGCGCGGCCAGTCGAGTTTGTGCGAGGCAAATTCGGACGGCGCAACCACATTGTATTTGCCGTTTTGAATTTGCCGCATCACCATCGGCTTGGCGATGTTGTTGCCGTTTTCGGAAAAGCGGATTTGCCCGTAGAAAGTGGACAGGTCGGTCTCGGCGATCGCGTCGCGCAACTTTTCCTTGTCGAGAGAGTTGGCGCGCTCGAACGCGTCTTTCAGCACATAGACCGCGGCCGAGGCCTGCGCGGTCTGATACGGCACCGATTTGTTCGCGTAGTCCGGGTAGGCTTTTTTGAAGCCGCGCTCGTATTCCGACGCACTGCCGAAGATCGGGTCGCTGTAGGACAGCGTCTCGGCCCACTGCGTCGAGCACAGAATGCCGTTTGCGGCATCGCCGAACTTGCCGACCACATCGGCCACCTCGCAGTGCGTCAGCGCGATCATCGGCGTGTTGATTTTTTGCTCGCCGATTTGCCGCACCGCGGTGGCCGCGCCCTTGGAATGGCCGCTGACGATCAGCACGTCGGGCCTGTGCACCTTGACTTTGGTCAGGATCGCGCTCATGTCCGACAGGTCGCGCGGCAGCTTCTCGTCGACCACCACCTTCATGCCGAACTTCGCGGCGTCCTCAAGCACGCCGGCGCGAATGTCCAGCGAGAACGGGTCGTTCTCCACCGCAATCGCGACCTTGACCGAAGACGGCTGCTTGCCGGTCTCGCGCGCCTTCTCCGCGGCGAGGGTTATCGCCGACGCGAGGTATTGCTCGGAGGTGGACAGCACCGCGAACAAATACTTGTAGCCTTTGTTGAACAGCGAGCGCGACGCGCCTTCCGCTTCAACCATCGGAATGCGGTACTTTTCGGTGACCGGCGCAATCGCCTTGACCATTCCGGACGAATACGGCCCGAGCATGTACTGCACCTTGTCCTGATTGATCAGCCGCTCGGCCAGAGTCGCGCCGCGGTCGCCTTTGGACTCGTCGTCATAGTAGATCACGCGGAAGTTGTAGCACTGGCCGCCGATGCGCACGCCGCCGGCTTCGCGAATCTTTTCGACCGCGTAGTCGTAGCCGTTTTTCGAGTGGGTGCCGTCGGTCGCGTATTTTCCGGTCAGCGAAATCGCCGAGCCGACCGTGAGTTCTTTGCATTGCGCGTGCGCCTGCGACAGCAGCGCCGGCAAAAGGGCGAGGCCCGTGATGATGCTTCGGATTTTCATGATATTCCTCCAGGGTGGTTGGTGAATGAATGCACAAGATAGCACATTCGCGCGGCCGGAAAATCAGCCGGCGCGGGCGCCGCTCTCTATTCGGCGGAAGGTCAGGTTGATGCGCGCGCCGACCGGGCGTTTGGTGCGCGGCAGCGCGTGCCGCCAGTGTGTTTGGGTTTCGCCGCGCATCACCAGCAGCGCGCCGTGCCGCAGTTCCACCGCGCACGCGAGGTCTTTGCGGCGCTTGTGGCGCAGCAAAAAGCGCCGCGGCGCGCCGAGGCTGAGCGAGGCGATCGGCGCGCCGGGCGCGAGTTCGGGCTCGTCGTCGCTGTGCCAGCCGAGCGCGTCGTCGCCGTCGCGGTAATAGTTAAGCAGCACGCTGTTGAAGCGCGCGCCGGTGTGCGCCTCAATGCGAGCGCGCAATTCGCGCAACGCGCCGAACCACGGGCGCGGGAGGTGCAGCGCGCCGGAATAGGCGTAACGCGCGCCGGCGTCTCCGTGCCACGCGGCGAGGCGCGGCGCGCGCAGCGTCCGGCCGAACATGCGCAGTTTCGGCCGGCGCCAGACCGCGCGTTCGCGAATGCGTTCAAAAAAATCATCGGCGCATGCGCGCGCGAGAAATTCCTCGTGCAAAACGCAGTCGCCGTCGGTGTCTATCAGCGAAATCATTCCGCCGGCGCGGCGTGCTGCGCCGCGCGCCGCAGACCCGCTTCAAAACGCTCGGGGTCAAAAAAATATTCGCTGAGGGAAATACCGCCTACAACCAGCGCCGGCACGCGCTCGCCGTAGCGCGCCATCCATGCCGCGTCCGCTTCCACATCGCGCTCCACCAGGCGAAACTCGGGGGCGCGCGGTGCGGCGCGGTATTCGTCCAACTCGCGCGCGAGTTCCTCGCAAAGTTCGCAATCTGCTTTGCGGTAGAAATGCACTTCGGGAATGCCGCCGGATGCGCTCATCTCACCGCGACTGTATCACCGCGCGCCGCCCCGCGTTTATTCGGCGCGCGGCAGGCCGGGTTCGGCGGCGCCGTTTTGTTCGGCGATTTCGCCCCCGCAGACATCGGCGTCGGCGCTGGCGCGGTCAAACAGGCCCTGCGCGATCAGCGACCAGCCGCCGGAAAAAATCGCCGCCCACACCACCGCGCCGGTCTGCAGCAGGCGCACCGCGTCGGTTTCAATTTGCGGCTGCGCCAGCGTGCCGCCGACGCGCACCAACTTGACCAGCGACGAGGAGTTGATGCCGAGCCCGGTGCGCGCTTTCGGCGAAATCAGAAATTGCAGCGACTCGTCGGCGAAGTTGATGCTGCCGTTGGCGCGCATGGTCATGCGCTCGGTCTTTATCGCCAGATTCTCGCCGGCCGAAGCGACGCCGTCGGCCAGTTCAAATTTCATGATCGCGCATTCCACATCCACATATTCGCCGATGGAGCGGAACGGGTTTGCCGCGGTGAGGATGTTGGCGAAGATGTCGCCGCCGAACACGTCTATCGCCTGGTTTTTCATCCGCATGTCGTCAAAGCGCAGCGACAGGCCGCCGTTCGCGGCCGCGGCCAGCGCCGCGAGCGAATCGCCGCGCGCGCGCACATCCGCGTCCGCCCGAAAAACGCCGCCGTCCAGGTAGCGGTCGTCGCGAAACGCGCGCAGCCCGGCGGTGTCCAGTTGCTCGCCGCGCGCGGTGAAATGCAGTTCCTGCGGCCGGCTGCCGGCGTCAAAACGCATGTCCAGATGCAGCGGCGCATCGCCCTCCCCGACCGCGCCGCGAATGGTTTGATACCAGACGCCGTTTTGCACCCGCACGCGCGCGGTTGCGCCACGCATGTCCAGCCAGCGGTGCCCGGCGCGCGCGGCGCGCAGCGCGATGTCGGCGTCCACTTTGGGAATCCATTCGGTCGACAGTGGCGCGGGCGAAAAAAACCGCTCGCGGTCTTTTTTGACCGGCGGGAAAATTTCCTCCAGATCAAAGTTCTCGGACTGCAGGTCGGCGCGCACCAGCGCGGGGCTTTCCCCGTCAGACATGCGCGCCTCCACTTCGCCGCGCACATCGCTTTCGCCGAGCGTGAGGCGCGCGATGCCGGCGCGAAAATCGGCGCCGCCCTCGCTCTCAGCGGACTGCAGAGAAAACTGCGCTTCAAGCGAGAGCGCTTTTTCGGGGTGAAGCGCGCCGAGTCCGAGCGGCCGCAACGCGCCGGCGCGCTCGGCGTCAAACTCCACATTCAGGCGCGCAAAGCGCGGCGGCCGCAGTTGCTCAATGCCGCCGCGCGCGCGCAGGCGGAAACCGCCCGCGTCCAGCGACAGCGAAAGGTTTTCCACGGCGGTTTTGCCGGGCTGCATGGCCCAGTCAAACGAGAGTTCCAGCGCGTCCTGCGATTCGCCGCCTTCCGCCGCGGACGGCTGCGAGGCCAGCGACGCGCTCCATTCGCGCGCGTTGCGCGAGCGCAGTTGCGCCGAGGCGCGCAGCGGCACCAACGGTTCAAGCAGCACGGCCGGCGCGGCCGGCAACAGCGCGCGCAGCGGCTCCGGCGCGTCAAACCGCATGCTTAAGGAAATGTCGGAGCGCATCGCCTCGCCAATGCCGCGCAAATCGCCGCGCGCCGCGAATGCAAATTGCGGCGCGGAAAGCGAGGCGTCAATGTCGCGCAAGTCAATGCCACCCCCGGCATTATTGCTTTCATCGCCGTCGCGCAAATGCGCGCGCAGTTGCAGCCGCGCATCCGGCGGCAACTTCGCGCCCCACGGCCGCCGCGTCAGGTCGTCCATTTGCGCTTGCACCATTAGATCAAAACCGCGCCGGCGCAAAAGGTCGCCGATCAGGCCCTGCGCACGCAGTGAAAACCCGGAGCGCTCCGAGGACATTTCAATGTCGCGCAATTGCCAACTTTTCGGCGCGCGCACCAGCGTGCCGTTCGCGCGCAGCGGCGCGAGCGGGGCAAGCGCGGCCGCGCCGGGCAGCCCGGCAAAACCGTTGAATTCGGCCAGCAACGGCAATTCGCCGGTCCAGACGCGCTCGCGGAGGCGCAACTCGCCGCTCGCGCGCAGCGACAACGCATCGCTTCCGGCGCGCGCTTCTTCAATGCGCAGGGCCAAATCGTCCAGCGCGCCATGCAGCCGGCCGCGCAAGTCGGCGCGCAATCCGGCGGCCGCCAGCGCCGGCACCGCCCGCCCGAGCGGGCCGCCGACCGTTATCGTCATGTCGTAGTCGTCGCGCCCGTGGAGTTTTCCGATTCGCCCGGACAGCGCGCTTTGCAGTCCGAGGTTTTCCGAGCGCAATTCAATTTCTTCCAGGCGGTTGGTGGCGACGCCGACTCCCTGCAAAAAACGCGCGCTGCCGGAAACCGCGCCGATGTCGCGCACGCGCAGGCCGGCGATGCGGGAGAGCGCGTCCGGATGCGCGAATTCAAACTCCAGCGGCAAATCCACGTCGCGCCATTTCAGCAGGTTGCCGACGCGGCCGGTCGTGCGCGCGCGGTTGTCGCGGTGGCCGACCGTGCCTTCCAATTGCAACTCCACCGGCTGCATCGCAAAAATTTCCTCCAAACTGCCGATGCTGCCGGCCGCGTCAATCGGCGTTCCCTCCAGCGCGCCTTCAAACTTCACCGCTATTCGCTCGCCGGACGAATCCAATTCGGCGCGCGCATCGTCTATGCGCAGGTCCCATTGGCGGCGGCGCGTGATCACGGTGATTTCGCCGTTGACGATGCGCGGGTCGGACTGGTTCAGCAATTCCACCACCATCAGTTCCACGCCGCTCCCGGGGCGGGAATGCCCGGGCGCGGGCGCGAGGTTATAGACGCCGTCGGCGTTTTTTTCCACCCAGAGTTTCGGCCTGACCACCACCACGTCGCCGATGTTCAACTCGCCGCGCACCAGCGCGTCCAAAGTCAATTCAATGGAAACCGTCTCGGCTTCAAACGCCCACGGCGGCGCGCTCCACTCGGCGTTGGGATAGCGCACCTTGGAAAACGATATGCGCGGCGGCAGCACCGAAGCGAGCGACACCCCGCCGTCAATGCGCAGCGGCCGACCGGTCGCGGCTTCCACCGCCTCGGTGATGCGCTTTTTGTAAAAATCCTCGCCGGCAAAGGACAGCACCGCGGTCAGCGCGAGCAGGACGAGCAACAGCGCCAGCAGCGACCAGCGGAGAATGGAAAGAAAAACCGCCACCGCTACGGCACCAGCGCCGCGTCTTCCAGCCCCTCGCCTTCGGGCAGGCCGAACATCAGGTTCATGTTTTGCACCGCCTGCCCGGCCGCGCCTTTGACCAGGTTGTCCTCCACCGCGAGCACCACCACGCTGCGGCCGTCCCGCCCGTCCGGGGGGAGATGCACGGCGAGGCGGCAGATGTTGGCGCCGCGCACGCTGCGCGTGTCCGGGTGCGCGCCGGCCGGCAGCACATCCACGAACGGCTCGTCGGCGTAGCGGCGCTCGTAGAGTTGCTGCAGTTCCTCCTGCGGCGCGGACTCGCGCAGGCGCGCATACAGCGTGGCGTGAATGCCGCGAATCATCGGCAGCAAATGCGGCGCGAACACCAGCCCGACTTCGCCTCCGGCGGCGCGCTGCAATTCCTGCGCGATTTCCGGGTGATGGCGGTGGCCCGGCAGCGAATAGGCCTTGCACGAATCGGCCGCTTCGCCGAGGGCGGTCGCCAAATTCGCCTTGCGCCCGGCGCCGGAGACGCCCGACTTGACATCGGCGATTAAACCGCCGGTCTCAATCAGGCCGTCCTCCAGCAACGGCAGGAAACCGAGTTGCACCGCGGTCGGGTAGCAGCCGGGGTTGGCGACCAGCCGCGCGCCGCGAATGCGCTCGCGCTGCACTTCGGGCAGGCCGTAGACGGCCTCCTCCAGCAATTGCGGGCAGGCATGCGGTTCGCCATACCAGCGCTCCCACACGGCCGCGTCGCGCAGCCGAAAGTCGGCCGACAGGTCAATGAGTTTGATGCCGGCCTCCAGCAGCGCTTCGGCGTGCCGCATGGCCACGCCGTTGGGCGCGGCGCAGAACACCAGGTCGCAGCCGCTCCAGTCTTCACCACCGGATGATTCGGGGGATTCCGGGGGCGCGGTGAAAACCAAGCCGTCAACGCGGCCGCGCAGCGACGGAAACACTTCCTCCACGGCGCGCCCGGCATGCTCGCGCGAAGTGATGCGCGCCGCGCGCGCGCGCGGATGGCGCGCCAGCAAGCGCAACAATTCCATGCCGGTGTAGCCGGCGCCGCCGAGTATGCCCGCTGCCAGTGTCATAAATCGCCTTGAAGATGAGTTACCGCATGCCCCGGCGCTCAGTTACAATTACAATACGCCACCGGCAACGCCCGCGCAGTGTACCCCAAATTCGCAATGTTCATGCCCTCCGCACCGAACCGTCCGCCCGCCCACGGGCTTGAACACGCGCGCGAAACCATCGCGCGGCTCGGCGCCGCGCATGCGCGCGAGGCCGGCTCCATTCGGCTGGTCGCGGTCAGCAAAAAACAGCCTGCCGAAAAAGTCGCGGCGGCGGCGCGCGCCGGCCAGGTTGACTTCGCCGAAAACTACCTGCAGGAAGGCGCGGCGAAAATGGAGCGCGTGGAGGGCATGCTGGACGGCGATGCGAAACTATGCTGGCATTTCATCGGGCACATGCAAAGCCGCAAGTGCCGGGAAATCGCCGCGCGGTTTGACTGGGTGCACACCATAGACGGGCTCAAGGCCGCCGAAAAATTAAACGAGGGGCGCGCCGGGCGTGCGCCGCTGAACGCGCTGATTCAGGTCAACCTGCAGGACGAGGATTCCAAATCCGGCGTGGACGAGCGCAACCTGGCGGCGCTCGCCGAGGGCATCTCCGAGTTGCCGAATTTGCGCCTGCGCGGGCTGATGATCATCCCGCGCCCCGAGCCGGATTTCGCGCGGCAGCGCGCGGTGTTTCGCCGCTGCCGCGAATTGCGCGACCAATTAAACGCGCGCGGTTTTGCCATGCCGCATTTGTCCATGGGCATGAGCGGCGACCTGGAAGCGGCGATCGCCGAAGGCGCGACCATGCTGCGGCTCGGCACCGCGGTGTTCGGGCCGCGCGAAAACTGACGCAAATGGCGGCAAAATGAACGAAAACACGAAATTAAGGGGCGCAAAAATCTCCTTCATCGGCGGCGGCAACATGGCCGCGGCGTTGCTCGGCGGGCTGGTGCGCGGCGGCTGGCCGGCCGAGGCGCTCGCCGTAGCGGAGCCGCGCGCCGAACAGCGGCGCGAATTGACGCGGCGTTTCGGCGTCGCCTGCTTTGAAGACAACGCCGAATGCGCGGCGCGCGCCGACGCGGTGGTGTTCGCGGTGAAACCGCAGGCGCTGCGCGAGGCCGCGCACTCGGTCGCGGACGCGCTGCGGCGCGGCAAGCCGCTGCTGATTTCCATCGCCGCCGGCATTCGCTGCGATGACCTGCTGCGCTGGGCCGGCGACGACTTCGCGCTGGTGCGCGCAATGCCGAACACGCCGGCGCTGGTTGGCGCCGGCATCACCGGACTTTTTGCAAACGCGCAGGCGAGCGCGGCGCAACGCGAGTTGGCGCAGGAAGTGCTGCGCGCGGCCGGCGGCACGCTGTGGGTCGCGCGCGAGGAATTGATGGACGCGGTTACCGCGGTCTCCGGCAGCGGGCCCGCGTATTTTTTCAAGATGATGGAAGTGATGGCGGAAAGCGCGGCCGCGCATGGGCTGGCGCGCGAAGACGCCGGCGAATTGGCGGTGCAGACCGCGCTCGGCGCGGCGATGCTCGCGCGCGAACAGTCCGGAGATCCGGCCGAATTGCGCCGCCAGGTCACCTCGCCCGGCGGCACCACCGAAGCGGCGCTCCTCGCGATGGAAAACGGCGGCTTTGAACGCGCATTGCGCGGCGGCATGGACGCGGCGCGCGCGCGCGCGGCCGAGATCGCCGACGAACTCGGGGCGGCCTGATGCACCAGCACAACGCGCTCAGTTCGCTCGCGGCCGCGCTGCTCGGCGCGTGCATGCTGCTGCTGATTTTGCGGATTTTGTTTCAGGCGCTACGCGTGGATTTTCGCAATCCGCTGGTGCGCGGCGTGATCTCGGTCACCACTCCGCCGCTGCAGTTTCTGCGGCGGTTTGTCCCCGGACTTTACGGCACCGACCTTTCGCCGTTGCTGCTGTTTGTGCTGCTCGCCTTCGCCAAAATCGCGCTGCCGCTGCTGCTCGCCGGGCACACTTTCGGATTGAGCGGCGCGCTGGTGTTCGGCCTCGCCGACTCGCTGGACACGCTGGTTTGGATCGTGCTGCTCGC
The DNA here is from genome assembly GCA_028066695.1 of Gammaproteobacteria bacterium. Classification (GTDB taxonomy): domain Bacteria; phylum Pseudomonadota; class Gammaproteobacteria; order Arenicellales; family Poriferihabitantaceae; genus JAHRAW01. The sequence goes on from JALCBG010000017.1 coordinate 36,671, forward strand.
GGTGCTGGCGCGCGTGGTGCTCAGTTGGATCGCGCCGCGCTCGGTGCATCCGGCGGCGCGGCTGGTCGCGGAAATGAGCGAGCCGGTGATGCTGCCGTTTCGCCGCATCCTGCCGGCGTTCGGCGGGCTGGATTTTTCGCCGATTCTTACGCTGCTGGCGCTGCGGCTGGTGCAGCAATGGGGAATCGCGCCGCTCGCGCAGTGGGGCGCGCAGTTGCTGTAACTACGCGTAACTACGCGAACATGCCGCGCAGTTTTTTTGCGATCCAATACAGCATCAGCAAACTCGGCGCGACCATCAGCGCGGTGATCACGAAGAACACCACCCAGTCGCCGTCCAAACTGTCCACCAGCCAGCCGCTGCCGCCGGCGAACAAAGTGCGCCCGAAGTTTCCGAGCGAGGCCATCAGCGCGTATTGCGAGGCGCTGTATGTGCGGCTGGTCAGGTGCGAGATGAACGCGACAAAAGCCACGGTGGAAAACGCCGAGGTAAAGTTGTCCAGGAAAATCGCGGTCGCGAACACCGTGGTGTCGGGGCCGGTCGCCGCCATGTAGGCGAAAATCAGATTGGTCGCGGCCATGGAAATTCCGCCGACCATCAGGCCGCGCACCAGCCCGAAATGCACGGTGATCGCGCCGGCGACTATGGAGAAGGCGATGGTCAGCGTGGAGCCGACCAGTTTGGAATAGGTCGCGATCTCGGCCGAGGTGAAGCCGATCTCCTTGTAAAACAGCAGCGACATCCGCCCGAGAAACGCCTCGCCGATTTTGAAGAACACGATGAACAGAAAGATCAGCAGCGCGACCGCGCCGAAGCGCGAAAAGAAATCGCGAATCGGCTGGAACAGCGTGGTCAGGCACCAGGCGGCAAAACGCCGCCACATATGCCCGCCGCCTCCGCCGAGCATGTTTTCATACGCGTCCTGAATTTCGCGCTGCGCTTCAAAGCGCGCGCTGCGCGGCTCGCGCAACAGCAGCGTGTTCAGCATGAACAGCGGCACGCACATCGCCAGAAACACATACACCCCGTTCCACGACATTCCGAAATCCGAAAAATACAGCGCGGCCGCGCCGATGAAGCCGTAGCCGCTCCACCAGCCGGCGGTTGCGAGCGCCGCGCCGGCCGGCAGTTTGTCCGTCTCGCCGCGCGCCAGCACGTCAATGCGGTAGGCGTCAATGACCACATCCTGCGTCGCCGACACCGAGGCGACCGACAGCGCGAGAAGACTCAGAAACACCAGACTCCCGCCGGCGTCAAAGCGCGACATCGCCAGAATCAGCAGCAGCATCAGCGCCTGCAAAAGCAGCAGCCACGAGCGGCGCTGGCCGAGGCGCGCCAGCAGCGGCAGGCGCACGCGGTCCAGCAGCGGCGCCCACATCCAGTTGAGCGAATAAACCGCGAACACCGAGCCGAAAAATCCGATGGCGGTGCGCGTCAGGCCGAGATCCTTCAGCCACAGCGTCATCGCCGAGCCGATGACCACCCACGGAAAACCGCTGGCGGCGCCGTTGAAAAAAATGAACGCCATGCGCCGGTCAAAGTAGGTGGTTATGATTTTTTTCATGGTCGCGACCCGGGGGCCCGTGGTTCCGTGCGGATGGAAAAGTATACTACCCGGCGCGGTGAAGTGCTATGATCGGCGAATGTATGCCGTCCGCCAATCCCGCAAAACCGATTTCATTGAGTTGTGCGCCGCGCGCGATGTGCTGCGCTTCGGCGAATTCACGCTGAAATCCGGGCGCGTCAGCCCGTATTTTTTTAACGCGGGGCTTTTTGACCACGGCGGCCTTCTCGGCAAAACCGCCGCGCACTACGCCGCGCTGATCGCCGAGCGCTTTTCCGGGCGCGCTTTCATGCTCTACGGGCCGGCCTACAAAGGCATCGCGCTGGCCGCCGCGACCGCACTCAAACTCGCGGACGATCATGGAATTGACGCCGGCTACGCGTTTCACCGCAAGGAAGCCAAAGACCACGGCGAGGGCGGCACATTGGTCGGCGCGCCGCTTCGCGGCGAAGTGATCATCATTGACGACGTCATCACCGCCGGCACTTCGGTTCGCAGGTCGGTGGAGGCGATTCGCGCGGCCGGGGCGACTCCGCATGCGGTGGTAGTCGCGCTGGACCGATTGGAGCGCGCCGGCGAGAACGGCTTGTCGGCCTCGCAGCAGGTGGAAAAAGAGCACGGCATCCCGGTGCACGCGCTGATCAATCTGCGCGATTTGGCCGAGCACTTTGAGCGGACGAACAGCGAACACGCCGGCGCCATTCGCGAATACCGCGCGCGTTACGGCGTGGAGTGATTTTTGCGGCGTCATGCCGCGGGGGAAAATGGCGCGCCCGGAGAGATTCGAACTCCCGACCACCTGGTTCGTAGCCAGGTACTCTATCCAACTGAGCTACGGGCGCGAAAGGAAAGCGTCACCAGTATAACAAGATGAGCAGGCGACGGCGAACAGCAAACGGCGCTTTACGGACTTAAGAAATCGTGGCGGAGAGAGAGGGATTCGAACCCTCGATGGAGTACTACCCCATACTCCCTTAGCAGGGGAGCGCCTTCAGCCACTCGGCCATCTCTCCGGTGTTCGCGCGGCTTACGCGTTGTGCGGGTCCGGGTCTTCGGGCGAGATGTCGTCGTCCATCGGGCCTTCGGGCTCCGCGTAGTTGCCGGCGTTGTCGTCGTACCTGCGGCGGTTGCCGGGTTCGGGGCGCGCGCCGCCCAGGGGTCGGCCGCCCGAGCCGCCAAAGCCGCCGAGACCGGCGCGCGGCGCGCCGCCGGCCTTTTCCTGCTTGATCTTGTGGTAGATCTCTTCGCGGTGGACCGGAACGTCTTTGGGCGCGTTGATGCCGATGCGCACCTGGGTGCCGCGCACGCCCAGCACGGTCAGACGGACTTCGTCTCCGATGTACACCGATTCGCCGATGCGGCGGGTGAGAATTAACATGGTTCTGCCTCCTGTGTTATGTGCCGTGGTTGCCTTGAATGCGCCGTTGCGCCGATTTAAGAATGTTCTCCGCGTGAAATTGCAAGTGCCGGCGCCGCGCGCCGCCATGGGAGGGGATTATACGCGAGCGGCGCGGCGCGCGCAAGCGGGGATTTTCGGGCGGGGGGCGGGTTTCGCTCAGGCGGCCTCCTCCAGCCCGAACGCCTTGTGCAGCGCGCGCACCGCCAATTCGGTGTATTCCATGTCAATGGTCACCGAAATCTTAATCTCGGAAGTGGAGATCATTTGGATGTTGATGCCCTTTTCAAACAGGGTTTTGAACATCGCGGTGGCGATGCCGGCGTGCGAGCGCATGCCGACCCCGACCACCGAGACTTTGGCGAGGCCGCCGCCGCCGGTCAGTTCGGCGCCCTTGATGCCGGCGACTATCGGCGCCAGGATTTTTTTGCTGCGCTCCAAATCGCCGCTGGAGACGGTGAAAGTCAGGTCGGTCAGCCCGTCGGCGCCGACATTTTGCACGATCATGTCCACATTGACGCGCGCCTCGGAGACCGGGCCGAGCAGTTGGTGGGCGACGCCGGGCTTGTCCGGCACGCCGCGGATCGTAACTTTTGCCTCATCGCGGCTGTAAGTGATGCCGGAAATCAGCGGTTGTTCCATTTTCGGGTCCTCATTGGTGATCAGCGTGCCGGGGCCGGGCGCAAAGGACGACAGCACGCGCAGGGGCACATTATATTTGCCGGCGAACTCCACCGCGCGGATTTGCAGCACTTTTGCGCCGGCGCCGGAGAGTTCCAGCATCTCCTCAAAAGTCAGTCGGTCCAGGCGGCGCGCCTCCGGCACGACTCGCGGGTCGGCGGTGTGGACGCCGGCGACATCGGTGTAGATGCGGCATTCGTCGGCGTTCAGCGCGGCCGCGACCGCGACCGCGGTGGTGTCGGAGCCGCCGCGCCCGAGGGTGGTGATGTTGTCGTCGCCGTCCACGCCCTGAAAGCCGGCGACCACCGCGACCACGCCGCGCTGCAAATCGCGCTGCACGCGCTCCGACCGGATTTCCACGATGCGCGCGCTGCCGTGCGCCTGGTCGGTCAGGATGCGGAATTGCGCGCCGGTGTGCGAGCGCGCCTCCACGCCGAGCGCATGCAGCGCCATGGTCACCAGCGCGATGCTGACCTGCTCGCCGGTGGCGAGCAGCACGTCGGATTCGCGCTCGGACGGCGCGTCGGCGGCTTCGCGCGCGAGTTCCAGCAGGCGGTTGGTCTCGCCGCTCATCGCCGAGACCACCACGATCATGCGGTGGCCGGCTTTCGCCGACTCGGCGATGTTGCGCGCCACCGCGCGAATGCGCTCCATATCGGCGAGCGAAGTGCCGCCGTATTTTTCCACTATCAGCGACGAGGCGCGCGCCGGCGCGGCGTCGTTCACCGCCCGCCCCCGCCGCGGCGGGCCAACATGCATTTTGTCATCGGATTTTTCGTTGTCGTGGTTATGCGGCCGCGACCCAGCGCGGCGCTTCGGCGAGCGCGTCATCCAGCGCGGCGACTTTTCCGCCGCCGCCCTGCGCCAATTCGGCGCGGCCGCCGCCGCGCCCGTCCAGCAAAGACGCGAGCGTCTCCACCAGCCGCCCGGCATGGTAGCGCGCCGCGAGGTCGCCGGTTACGCCGGCGATGACAGTCGCCTTGCCGTCGCTGGCGCCGGC
>JALCBG010000018.1 GCA_028066695.1 Gammaproteobacteria bacterium
GCGGCCCGCGCGCAAACCGGATATACTCCCGCCCCTTGTCAGATCTGAGCATTCGCGATGAAACGCACCTTTCAGCCCAGCGTCTTGAAGCGCAAGCGCACGCACGGTTTTCGCGCGCGCATGCGCACGCGCGCCGGGCGCGCGGTCATCAATGCGCGGCGCGCCAAGCGGCGGGCGCGGCTCAGCGCCTGAGCGAGCGGCCGCGCGGCGCCGGCGATGACGCCGGGCGGCTTTGCCCGCGCGATGCGGCTGACCGACGGCGCGCAGTTTGCCGCGGTGTTTGAGCGGCGCGCGCGCGCGCATGACGCGCATTTCAGCGCGCATGTCGCGCCGAATGAACTCGGGCACGCGCGCATCGGGCTCGCGGTGTCGCGGCGCGTCAGCAAGAAGGCGGTGGAGCGCAACCGGCTGAAGCGGGTGATGCGCGAGTCGTTTCGTTTTCATTTGCGCGCGCTTGGCGCGGCCGATTATGTGGTGGTCGCCAAAGCCGGCGCGGCGGCGCAGCCGAACGGCGCGTTGCGCGACGAATTGCGCCGCCTGTGGGGCAAGGCGCAAAAAGCGCTTGCGGAAAAGCCGCCGAAACCGCGCCGCCCGTCCGGAGAAAAAACCTCCGCAAAAAGTTCCGCGAAAAACGCCGCAAACACTCCCCAAAAAAATCCCGAGAAAAACCCGCACAAATGCGACGAGCAATCATCCTGCTGATACGGGCCTATCAACTGGCGCTGAGTCCGCTGCTCGGACGGTGCTGCCGGTTTGAACCGAGTTGTTCGCGCTATGCGATGGAAGCGGTCGCGCGGCATGGCGCGCTGCGCGGCGGGTGGCTCGCGCTGCGGCGCATCGCGCGCTGCCACCCGTGGCACGAAGGCGGCGACGATCCGGTTCCGCCGGCAAATGACGACGGCGCGGCGCGCGCCGCGTCGGCTTAAGGAGTTCCGCCATGTTCAGCATGGAAGTCCAGCGCATGATTTTGTTCGCCGCGCTCGCGCTGGTGCTGGTGATGCTGTGGCAGTCGTGGGTGGAGTTTCGCGCGCAGCACGCGCCGGGCGCGGCCGCGGTCGCTCCCAATACCGAGCCCGCGCCCGGTTCCGGTTCGGCCGCGGCCGAGGACATTCCGGACGCGCCGGCATTGCCGGCCGCGGCGCCGGCCGAAGACGGCGCGCCGACGCCGGTGGACGCGCCCGCGCCCGCCGCCGCGCGTTTGATCAACATCACCACCGATTTGGTGCGCGCGCAGATAGATCCGAACGGCGGCGATTTGGTGCGCGTGGAATTGCTGCGGCATCCGGTCAGCGTGGATGCGCCGGACACGCCGTTCGTGCTGATGCACCGCGACGCGCCGAAGATGTTCGTCGCGCAGAGCGGGCTGATCGGAGTAGGGCGCGAATACCCGAATCACGCGGTGGAATATTCCGCCGCGCAATTTGAATACGACCTCGGTACGCGCGACCAACTTGAAGCGGTGCTCGACTGGCGCGCGCCCGACGGCGCCGTCTACAAAAAGATCTTTCGGTTCACGCGCGACAGTTACCGCATTGAAATTGACTTCCAAATTGACAACCGCAGCGCGCGGCCGTGGGACGGCTTCGTCTACGGGCAGTTGAAGCAGACGCGGGTGGAGCAGCCCGGCTCCATGGGCTTCCTCGGGCGGCTGCCGAGTTACCACGGCGCCGCGGTCTACACCGCCGAGGACAAATACGACAAGGTCAGTTACGACGACATGCTGGAGGAGACGCTCGCGCTTTCCACTGCGTCCGGCTGGGTTTCCATGATGCAGCATTACTTCGTCGCCGCCTGGCTTCCGCGCGGCGCCGACAGTTACCAGTTTTATTCCGGCGTCGGCGGAGACGCGGCCAACCGGCAATATCGCATCGGCTACAAGACCGCGCAGCCGCTGCGCCTTGCGCCGGGCGAGAGCGGCGTGATTCGCACCGCGCTTTTCGCCGGGCCGAAGGAGCAGGCGCAGCTGCGCGAACAGCAGGCCGACGGGCTGCTGCTGACGGTGGACTACGGCTGGCTCACGCCGATCGCCGACCCGCTGTTCTGGCTGCTGGATAAAATCCACGGCATGGTGCACAACTGGGGCTGGTCCATCGTGCTGCTCACGCTGCTGGTCAAGGCGGTGTTCTACCCGCTGTCGGCCGCGAGTTACCGCTCCATGGCGAAGATGCGGAAACTCACGCCGCGCCTGAAGACGCTGAAGGAGCGCCACGGCAACGACAAGCAAAAGTTTCAGCAGGAGATGATGAAACTCTACAAAAGCGAAAAGGTCAACCCGGCCGGCGGCTGCCTGCCGATTCTGGTGCAGATTCCGGTGTTCATCGCGCTCTACTGGGTGCTGCTGGAGAGCGTGGAACTGCGCCAAGCCGGCTTCATGCTGTGGCTGAAGGATTTGTCAATACCGGACCCGTATTTCGTGCTGCCGCTGATCATGGGCGCGTCCATGCTGGCGCAGCACTTCCTCAACCCGGCGCCGGTCGACCCGCTGCAAAAGAAAATCATGATGGCGATGCCGGTCGTGTTCACGGTGTTCTTTTTGTGGTTCCCGGCCGGGCTGGTTTTGTACTGGGTCGTGAACAACCTGCTCTCCATTGCGCAGCAATACCACATCACCCGCAAATACCAGGCAATCTGAAGCCGCGCGCGGCGGCGACGACATCGTCGCCGTGGCGACGCCGCCGGGGCGCGGCGCCATCAGCATCGCGCGGCTTTCCGGCGGCGGCATTCCGGCGCTCTGCAAGGCGCTGACCGGCGCGCTGCCGCAGCCGCGCCGCGCCGAGTTGTGCGATTTTCGCGCGCGCGACGGCGCCGCCATAGACCGCGGACTCGCGCTGTATTTTCCGGCGCCGCACAGTTACACCGGCGAGCACGCGCTGGAACTGCACGCGCATGGCAGCCCGGTGGTGATGAGCATGCTGGTGCGCCGCTGCCTGGAACTCGGCGCGCGGCTGGCGCGGCCCGGCGAATTCAGCGAGCGCGCGTTTTTGAACGGCCGCCTGGACCTCGCGCAGGCCGAAGCGGTCGCCGATTTAATCGCCAGTTCCACCGAAGCGGCCGCGCGCTCGGCCATGCATTCTTTGCAGGGGGAGTTTTCGTCGCGCGTGCGCGAACTCGCCGGCGAACTCACCGAGTTGCGCGTGCTGGTGGAGGCCGAACTGGATTTTCCCGACGAAGACATCGGCGGCGGAGAAAGCGCCGCGCAGGAGCGCGCGCGCGTGGAGGCGCGGCTGCGCGGACTGCGGGAAAGTTTCGCGCAATTGCGCGGCGAGGCCGCGCGTGGGCGGCTGCTGCGCGACGGATTAAAAGTCGCGCTGACCGGGCCGCCCAACGCCGGCAAATCCAGTTTGCTGAACGCGCTCGCGCGCCGCCCGCGCGCCATCGTCAGCGGCATCCCCGGCACCACGCGCGACTTTCTCGAGCAGATGATAGATCTGGACGGCATGCCGGTGGAACTCACCGACACCGCCGGCCTGCGCGAGGCCGCCGATGAAATTGAAGCCGAAGGCATGCGCCGCGCGCGCGAGGCGCAGCGGCGCGCCGACTTGACGCTGCTGGTGGTGGACGACGCCGCGGAGACGCCGCGGACGTTGGCCAAGTTGCGAAAAGCCTGCGGCGACGGGCCGGTCTGTTTGGTGCGAAACAAAACCGACCTCAGCGGCCGCGCGCCCGGCGTTGTCAAGGAAGGCGGCAAAAATGGCGAAGAGGCGGTCGCGGTGTCGGCGTTGCGCGGCGACGGGCTGGAGGAGTTGCGCGAGGTGATTAAATCCCGCGCCGGCCACCGCGGCGGCGAGGACAATGTGTTCATCGCGCGCGAGCGCCACTTGGACGCGCTGCGCCGCGCGCGCGCGCATCTGGACGCGGCCGCGCGCCAGTTCGCGGACGGGCGCGGCGAATTGCTCGCCGAAGAACTCGGCGCCTGCCAGCGCGTCCTCGGCGAAATCACCGGCGAAGTCAGCAGCGACGACTTGCTCGGCATGATCTTCGCGTCATTTTGCATTGGCAAATAAGTTTTATTCGCATCGGAAAATAAAGAAACACCGGCGCGGGAAATTTTTCACAAATGCGGCTACCATTGCCGCATCCGCCGCTCATGTCCTGCGGCGGCTACCGCCATGAAATACCCCGAAACATTCGCCGTCATCGTGGTCGGCGCCGGCCATGCCGGCGCCGAGGCCGCGCTCGCCTCGGCGCGCAGCGGCTGCAAGACCCTGCTGGTCACGCACAACATAGAAACCATCGGGCAACTCTCCTGCAACCCGGCGATCGGCGGCATCGGCAAGGGGCACATCGTGCGCGAGATAGACGCGATGGGCGGCCTGATGGCGCGCGCCGCCGATGCGGCCGGCATCCATGTCCGCACGCTGAACTCCAGCAAGGGCGCGGCGGTGCGCGCGACGCGCGCGCAGGCCGACCGCGCCTTGTATAAAGCCTTCGCGCGCCGCGCGCTGGAAAGCGAGCCGAATCTGCAGATTTTTCAGCAGCCGGTGGATGATTTGCTGGTGCGCGGCGGGCGCGCGCATGGCGTGCGCACGCAACTCGGCATTGAATTTCACGCGCGCGCGGTGGTGCTGACCGCCGGCACCTTTCTCAACGGCCGCATCCATGTCGGCGCGGACAACGCGCGCGCCGGCCGCGCCGGCGAGGCGCCGTCCATGGCGCTGGCCGAGCGCCTGCGCGAGTTGCCGTTCGCGGTCGGCCGCCTGAAGACCGGCACGCCGCCGCGCATTGACGGCCGCAGCATTGACTTCTCGCGGCTGCAGGCGCAGCCCGGCGAGAAACCGCCGCCGCGCTTTTCACATGTGGACGGCGGCGCGCCGCGCCCGCGGCAAATGCATTGCCACATCACCGCGACCAATCCGGCCACGCATGAAATCATCGCGGCCGCGCTGCACCGCTCGCCGGTATACGGCGACTCCGGCGCGATTCGCGGCGCCGGCCCGCGCTACTGCCCGTCCATTGAAGACAAAGTGGTGCGCTTCGCCGAGCGCGGCAGCCACCAAATTTTCGTGGAGCCGGAAGGGCTGGACACCGCCGAGATCTACCCCAACGGCATCTCCACCAGTCTGCCGTTTGATGTGCAGCACGAATTTGTGCGCACCATCGCCGGCTTTGAAAACGCGGTGATCACGCGCCCGGGCTACGCGGTGGAATACGACTTCTTTGATCCGCGCGGCCTGAAGCAGAGTCTTGAGACGCGTTGCATTGAAGCGCTGTTTTTCGCCGGGCAAATCAACGGCACCACCGGCTACGAAGAGGCCGCCGGGCAGGGGCTGATCGCCGGGCTGAACGCGGCGCGCCATGCGCGCGACCTGGAGAGTTGGCATCCGTCGCGCGACCAGGCGTATATCGGCGTGATGATCGACGACCTGACCACGCGCGGCGCGAGCGAGCCCTACCGCATGTTCACCTCGCGCGCCGAATACCGGCTGCAATTGCGCGAGGACAACGCCGACTTGCGCCTGACCGAAACCGCGCACAAACTGGGGCTGGTGGATGACGCGCGCCTGCGCGTGTTTGCGGACAAGCGCGACGCGATAGCGCGCGAGCGCCGGCGGCTGGGCGGCACCCGCATTTGCGCGGCCTCGCTGGACCCGGAACTGGCGGCGCGCGTTCTCGGGGGGCCGCTGCGCCGCGACGCCACGCTGCTGGAATTGCTGCGCCGCCCGGAGACTTCGTATGACGACCTGATGCTGCTCGCGCCGAGCGAAGAAAAACTGGAAAACCGCGAAGCCGTCCGCCAACTGGAAATTGAAGCGCGCTACGACGGCTACATCGGCCGCCAGCGCGACGAAATCGCGCGGCGCGCGGCGCAGTCGGATACGCCGCTGCCGCCCGCGACCGACTACCGCGCGGTGCGCGGCCTGTCAAGCGAAGCCCGGCAAAAACTGGACGAAGTCCGCCCGCAGACGCTCGGGCAGGCGTCGCGCATTCCCGGGGTAACGCCGGCCGCGATTTCGCTGCTGATGGTGCATCTGAAAAAGAACCGCCGCGCCGCTTAAGTAACGGCGCAACCGTCAGCGCAGCGTGACCAGTTCCTCGGCCGCGGTCGGGTGAATCGCCACGGTGTCGTCCAAGTCCGCTTTGCGCGCGCCCATTTTTATCGCGACCGCAAAACCCTGCATCATTTCATCGGCGCCGTCGCCGGCCACATGGCAGCCAACCACTTTTTCGTCGGCGCCGGCGGTGACCAGTTTCACCAGCGTCTTCGGTTTGTGCGCGCCGAGCGCGTAGCGCATGTTGACGAAGCGGCTCTGATAGACGCGAATGTTCTCGGTGCCGTGCGCTTCGGCCGCGCTTTCCTCGCTCATGCCGACGCTGCCGATGGGGGGATGGCTGAACACCACGGTCGGAATGTTTTCGTAGTTCAGGCGCGCGCCGCTTTTGCCGCCGAACAAACGGTCGGCCAGCCGCCGCCCGGCGGCGATCGCCACCGGCGTGAGCGGCACCGCCGGGGTCGCGTCGCCGAGCGCGTAGACGCCTTCGGCCGCGGTGTTTTGAAATTCATCCACCGGCACGAAGCCGCGCTCGGGCGCGATGCCGGCTTTTTCCAGCGCGAGTTCGGCGGTGTTGGCGTGGCGGCTGATGGCGAACAACACGCAGTCAAAACCGCCGCCGCTTTTTTCGCCGGCGCGGTAGCCGAGCGTTCCGTCTTCGGCGCGGGTGATTTCCTCGCACTGCTCGCCGGTGCGAATGTCCACGCCGGACTCGCGCATTTGCGCCATCACTTCATCGCCGAGCGCCGCGTCAAACGCGCGCAACAGCCGGTCCTTGCGCAGCAGCATGGTCACGCGGCTGCCGAGCGCGTGCAGTAGCCCGGCCAATTCGGTGGCGATGTAGCCGGCGCCGATTAAAAGCGGGCGCATCGGCTGCGCCGGCAATTCAAAAAAACCGTCGCTGGTGATGGCGAATTCATTGCCGGGCAAATCGGGCATGGTCGGCCGCCCGCCGGTGGCGATTAAAATGTGTTTGGCGCGGTATTGTTTGCCGCCGGCTTCCACCGCGTCTTTCGCGCAAAAACGCGCGGCCGCATGCACGCACTCCACGCCGGACTTCTTCAGATTTTCCGCGTAGATTTTGTTCAGCCGGCCGACATACGCGTCGCGCCCCGCTTTCAGCGTTGCCCAGTCAAAGCCCTCGCGCCGCGCGCGCAGGCCGTAATCGTCGGACAATTCCAGCGCGTGGCAGAGTTGCGCCGCGTTCCACATCACCTTTTTCGGCACGCAGCCGACATTGACGCAGGTGCCGCCGAGCCGCGCCGGCTCAAACAGCGCCACGCGCGCGCCGTGTTCGGCCGCGCGCCGCGCCGCGGCGATGCCGCCGCTGCCGCCGCCGATCACCAGAAAATCGCAGTTGTCCGTCATGTATTAATGTGCGCCGATTAATGGGCGGTTATTATGGTGTATTATCGGCGCACGCGGGCAGCCGCGTTTTTTGAGGAGACGCGATGAAAACCACTTTGATAGTCAACCCCAAGGGCGGGTGCGGGAAGTCCACGATAGCCACCAACCTCGCGAGTTATTACGCGCGCGCCGGCGCGCCGGTCGCGCTGGTGGATTACGACCCGCAGAAATCCAGCCTCGCCTGGCTGGAGCAGCGCGGCGCGTCGGGCAACCCGATTCACGGCATAGACGGCGGCGCCAAGCGCATCAGTCTGCCCGGCGCGACCGAGCGCGTGGTCATGGATTCGCCGGCGCGCATTGAGGCCGGGCAGATGGAGCGGCTGTTCAAATTTTCCGACAGCGTGCTGCTGCCGGTGTTGCCGTCGCCGGTGGACATTCGCGCGGCCGCGCAATTTCTCGGCGAGTTGATGCTCTCCGGCCTGCTGAAAAGCGCGCGCGTCGGCCTGATCGCCAACCGCGTGCGCGAGAACACGCTGATCTATGTAAACCTGGAGCGCTTTTTGCGCCGCGTAAAATTGCCGCTGGTCGCGCATTTGCGCGAGGCGCAAAACTACAACCGCGCCGCCATCAGCGGGCGCGGCATTTTTGACATGCCGCCCCACCTCGTGAACAAAGACCTCGCCCAGTGGAAGCCGCTGATTCGCTGGGTGGAAAAAGGCTGAATGCGCGCCCGGTCCGCGTCATCACACGACAACGCGCGCGCGCTGCATGCGGCGATTGAAGAGCGGCTGCAAAATTCCGATTGGAAAGGCGGCGCCTCCGAAGCGCATGGCCTGCTGAGCGCGCTCGCCTGCCGCGGCGTGCAACATGTGCACGGCAAGGCATGGCTGCTGCGGCTTTCCTCCGAGAGCGATTTGGAATTGGTGGACGCGATGTTCGGCGAAATTTTGCGCGACTTGCGCGGAGACGCGTTTGCATTCAAGTTGCTGCTGCCCGAAGACAGCGCCGAACGCGCGCGCCGCATTGACGCGCTCGCCGATTGGTGCGGCGGTTTTGCGCAGGGATTTTTGCATGACGGCGCCGAACAACTTGAAGGGTTTCCGCCGGCGGTGCGCGAGTCGTTCGGCGACATCATGCGCATCAGCCGCATTGACATCGCCCGGCACAACGGCGGTGAGCGCGCGCTGGTGGAAATTGAGGAATACCTGCGCGCCGCCGCGCAGGTGATTTTTGACGAGTTAAATCCGCCATCGCGTGAAGTTGCCGGCGCAGGAGAACACTGATGCACCCCGCGCCGCCGCACCCGCCTTTTGACGCGAGCATCCACGACAACCGCCGCCGCGAATTGATGCGCTGCATGCGCGGCGGCATCGCCATCATCCCGACCGCGCCGCACCGCCCGCGCAACGGCGATGTGCAGTTTCCGTTTCGCCCGGACAGCGACTTTTACTACCTGACGCATTTCCCCGAACCCGAAGCGGTCGCGGTGCTGGCGCCGGGGCGCGAGGAGGGGGAGTTTCTGCTGTTCTGCCGCGAGCGCGACGCCGAGCGCGAAATCTGGGACGGCCGCCGCCAGGGACCCGACGGCGCGCGCGAACATTACCGCGCCGACCAGAGTTTTCCCATCGGCGAACTGGACGCGCGCCTGCCGGAGTTGATGGAGGACCGCGCCAAGGTGTTCGTGAACATGGGGCGCTACGCCGATTTTGACCGCAAGTTGATTCGCTGGCTCGGCGAAGTGCGCGCGCAGCGCCGCTCCGGCGCGCATGCCCCCGAGGAATTCGTGGACCTCGGCCACACGCTGCACGAGATGCGCGTAATCAAAAAACCCGACGAGCAAAAACTGATGCGCAAGGCGGCGGCGGTGTCGGCGGCCGCGCACCGCCGCGCGATGCGCGTGTGCGCGCCGGGCATGAACGAATGCGAAGTGCAGGCCGAATTGGAATGCGAATTCGGCCGCGCCGGCGGCGCGCCCGCGTATCCGTCCATAGTCGCCGGCGGCGGCAACGCATGCATCCTGCATTACACCGACAACAACCACGCGCTCGCCGGCGGCGATTTGCTGCTGATAGACGCCGGCGCGGAAATTGACTGCTACGCGGCCGACATCACGCGCACTTTTCCGGTCAATGGAAAATTCAGCGGCGAACAGCGCGCCGTGTATGAGGCGGTGCTCGCCGCGCAGCGCGCCGCGGTGGACGCGGTGCGCCCCGACCGCGCGCTCGGCGACTACCACGCCGCGGCCTGCGAAACCCTGACCGACGCGCTGATTGACCTCGGCCTGCTGCGCGGCGAGCGCGGCGAATTGCTGGAGCGCGGCGCCTACCGCCGCTTCTACATGCACCGCACCGGCCACTGGCTCGGCATGGATGTGCACGATGTCGGCGACTACAAAATTGACGGCAAGTGGCGGCTGCTGGAGCCGGGCATGGTGGTGACCGTGGAACCCGGTTTGTATATCGGCGCGGCCGAGGACATTGACGCCAAATGGCACGGCATCGGCGTGCGCATTGAAGACGACATTTTGGTGACGCGCAACGGCAACGAAAATTTGTCGGAAGGCGCGCCGAAAGAGATTTCCGAAATTGAATCGTTAATGGCCGAAGGGGCTGTCGGAGCGCGGCGGTGACCGGCGCGCCGCGCGAATTTGATGTCGCGATCATCGGCGGCGGGCTGGCCGGCGCAAGTCTGGCCGCGGCGCTGGCCGCGGGCGAAATCAAAACCGCGCTGATTGAAGCGGCCTCCGACGAGGAGCGCGCGCGCCCCGAGTTTGACGCGCGCAGCATCGCGCTGACCGACGACGCGCGGCGGATTTACACGCAACTCGGCGTATGGAAGCAGGTCGCCGGCGAGGCGCAGCCGATTCGCGAAATCCACATCTCCGACCGCGGCCATTTCGGCATGGCGCGCCTGCGCGCCGAAGACGCCGGCACCGAAACCGACGCGCTCGGCCATGTGCTGCCGGCGCGCGTGCTCGGCGCCGCGCTGCACCGGCATGTGCGCGCCGCCGCGCATGCCGAAGTGTTCTGCCCGGCGCGCGTGCGCGAAGTGAAAGAGCATGAACAACATTGGGAACTGCATGTGTCCGCGCCCGGCGGCGGCATGGCATTGCGCGCGCCGCTGGTGGTGCTCGCCGACGGCGGCCGCTCGGGCCTCGCCGCGCAACTCGGCATCGCCGAGGCCGAGCCCAAGGCCTATTCGCAACTCGCGGTGCTGTGCCAAGTCTCGGTAGACCTAGACCACCATGGGCGCGCCTACGAGCGTTTTACGCGCGAGGGCCCGCTGGCATTGCTGCCGTCGGCGGCGCGGCGTTACGCGGTGGTGTGGACCGGCGATGCGCGCGACGCAAAACGCCGCGCCGCGCTTTCCGACGAAGATTTCACCGCCGAACTGCAAACCGCTTTCGGCGACCGCGCCGGCGCATTCGGCGAACCGAGCGCGCGCCGCGCCTACCCGCTGCGCCGCGGCCGCGCGCACCCGCTCGGCCGCCGCGCGGTCAGCATCGGAGACGCCGCGCATGTCGTGCACCCGGTCGCCGGGCAGGGCTTCAACCTCGGCCTGCGCGACGCGGCCGCGCTCGCCGAAACTTTGCGCGCCGCCGCGCGCGACGGCCGCGACTTCGGAGGCCGCGCCGCGCTGGAATCGTATGCGGCCGCGCGCCGCCGCGAGACCGCGCGCGTCAGCGGTTTCACCGACGGATTGATGCGCGTGTTCTGCAGCCGCAGCCGGCCGCTCGGTTTCGCGCGCAGCCTCGCCCTCGCCGGCATTGAACTCTGCCCGCCGGCGAAACGCATGCTGCTGTGGCGCACCATGGGCATGGCCGCGGCGCGCGCCCGCGAGTGACGCGTGGCCGCGCGCTTTGATGTCATAGTCGCCGGCGCCGGCATGGTCGGCGCGGCCTGCGCGTGCTTGTTCGCGCGGCAGGGCGCGCGCGTCGCGCTGGTGGAGGCGCGCTATATTAATGGCGGCGAAAAAAACGAAAACGAAAATAGTGACGCGCGCGTCAGCGCAATCAACCTCGCCGCCGAAAACATGTTTCGCGCGCTCGGCGTATGGGAGGAAGTCGCGCCGCGCGCGAGCGCCTACCGCGCGATGAAAGTGTGGGACTTTAACAGCGCCGCAAAAATTTCCTTTCGCGCCGCCGACCTCGGGCGCGACTGCCTCGGGCACATCGTGGAGAACCGCGACATCGTCGCCGCATTGCTCGCGCGCCTGCGCCGGCATGAAGGCGCCGCAATCATTGACAACGCGCGCGTCAATGCAATTGAACATTTGCCGGACGGCGGCCTGCGCCTGGACCTGCCGGGCATGCGCGCCGAGACGCGGCTGCTGGTCGGCGCGGACGGCGCCAACTCGCGCGTGCGCGAACTCGCCGGCATTCAAACCGCGCGCGCGGGTTCGGATTCCGACGGCGAAGACGCGATTGTCGCCGCGCTTTCCACCGAGCGCGGCCACCGCGACACCGCATGGCAGTGCTTTTGCGAGGGCGGCCCGGCCGCGCTGCTGCCGCTGGCGAACGGCGACTGCTCGCTGGTGTGGTCGCGCCCGCGCGCGCATGCGGATGAATTGATGCGCCTTTCGCCCGAAGAGTTTTGCGCGCAACTGCGGCCGCTGTTCGGCGAACACTTCGGCGAAATTTCCGATTGCCGCGGCCGGCGGCGTTTCGCGCTGCGCCGCCACCACGCCGAACATTACATCACCGACGCGCTCGCGCTGGTCGGAGACGCCGCGCACAGCATTCACCCGCTCGCCGGACTCGGCGCCAACCTCGGCTTTCTGGACGCGGCCGCACTCGTGGAAAGTTCCGGCGCGCGCGGCATCGGCAAACGCAGCGCGTTGCGCCGCTACCAGCGGCGGCGGCGCGGCGACAACGCGGTCGCGCTGATGATGATGGAGGCGCTGAATGAGTTGTTCGGCAGTCGCCGCGCCGCGGTAAAAGCCGCGCGCAGCGCCGGCATGAACATGACCGACGCGCTCGCGCCGCTGAAAAACTTTCTGGCGAAAACCGCGGCCGGCGTGCGCGGCGATGTGCCGCAAATTTGCCGGCGGCCGGCTGCGGTATAATTTCACCGAACCAGCGGAGAAATCGTGGCAACCAGCATTGAACTCAAACAAGCGGGATTAAAAACCACCCGCCCGCGCCTGCAGGTGCTGTCGGTGCTGGAGAACAGCGCGGTGCGCCACATGGCGGCCGAGGATGTCTACAAAATCCTGCTGGAACAAAAACAGTCCATCGGCCTGGCCACCGTCTACCGCGTATTGACGCAGTTGGAGGACGCGGGCCTGGTCATCCGCAACAAGTTTGAAGGCGGCAGCGCGGTGTTTGAACTCAACGACGAATCGCACCACGACCACATGGTCTGCGTTTCCTGCGGCGATGTCGCCGAGTTTTTTGACGAGCGCATAGAAGCGCAGCAGGAAAAAGTCGCGCGCGAGCAGGGCTTCGTCATTCACGACCACGCGCTCACCCTCTACGGAAAATGCAAAAAATGCGCGCAGTCAAAATGAAAAACAACATGCAAAACCCGGGCGGGCGCGCATGCCCACGCTGATCACCGGCTCGCTCGCCTACGACACCATCATGGTGTTCCCCGGCAAATTCAAGGAGCACATTCTGCCCGAGCAGGTGCACATATTAAATGTGTGCTTCGGCGTGCCGGAATTGCGGCGCGAATTCGGCGGCTGCTGCGGCAACATCGCCTACAACCTCAAACTGCTCGGCGGCGACCCGGTGGCGATGGGCGCGGTCGGCGAAGACTTCGCGCCCTACCGCGCCTGGCTGGAAAAAAACGGCATCGGCCTTTCGCACATCAAAACCATCCGCGGCGCGCACACCGCGCAGGCGTTTGTCACCACCGACGCCGACAACAACCAGATCATCGCCTTCCACCCCGGCGCGCTGGAGCATGCGCATGAAAACAAAGTCGGAGACGCGAACGGCATCACGCTCGGCATAGTCGCCCCCGACGGCCGCGACGCGATGATTCAGCACGCCGCGCAATTCGCGCAGGCCGGCATTCCGTTCATGTTTGACCCGGGCCAGGCGCTGGCAATGTTCGGCGCGGACGAGTTGAATGCTTTCATTGAACAGGCGTCCTATGTGGTGGTCAACGACTACGAGTCCGAATTGTTGTGCGAAAAAACCGGCGCGACTTTGGAGCAGACCGCGGCGCGCGCCGACGCGCTGGTGGTCACGCGCGGCGCAAAAGGCGCCGACATTTACCGCGGCGGCGAACACATTCACATCGGCGCGGTGAAAATCTCCGAGGCAAAAGACCCGACCGGCTGCGGAGACGCGTTCCGCGCCGGCCTGCTCCACGGCATCGCCGGCGGTTTGGACTGGCAAACTTGCGGACAAATCGCCTCCCTGCTCGGCGGCATAAAAATAGAGCGGCACGGCACGCAGAACCACCGCTTCACCAAGGACGAATTCACCGCGCGCTACCGCGAAAACTTCGGCGGCGATTTCAAACTGTGAGGGGAGGGCGCTGGTGCCGGAAAGAGGAGTCGAACCTCCGACCTACTGATTACGAATCAGTTGCTCTACCGACTGAGCTATTCCGGCAACTCGCGCGGGGGGATTATACGGGGAAACCGCGCCAATACGGCATATTTGGCGCGCCCCGGAAATTTTCCCAAAAAGTGGTAAAAATCACTTGACACGGCAATTTTCAGCGGCTAAAAAGCGCGAATGCTCGCGGCAGAAAAATCCAAAAAAACCCGACACGTCCTTGGCATTTCGGGGGGCAAAGACAGCGCCGCATTGGCCATCTACCTCAAGCAACAAGGCCGGGTGCCGGAAATGGAGTATTTTTTCGCCGACACCGGGGTCGAATTGCCCGAAGTTTACAGTTTTGTGGAAAAACTGGAAAGTTGGCTTGGCCAGCCCATCGTGCGCCTGGGCAGCGGCAAGGACTTTTACCATCATCTGGAAATGCATGAAGGAATGTTGCCGCAGGCAACAAGGCGCTGGTGCACTCAGGAAATGAAACTCAAACCGCTGGAGAAATTTATCGGCGACGACGAAGCGATCACCTATATCGGCATCCGCGCCGATGAGTTTCGCGACGGCTATCTGAGCCTCAAATCCAATGTTAAGCCGTGCTATCCGTTTATAACGGATGGCTTGGTGCGCAGGGATATTTTCGATATCCTGCGCTCAACGGTCGGCATCCCCGAGTACTATGAATGGCGCAGCCGTTCCGGGTGCTTTTTCTGCTTTTTCCAGCGCCGCGACGAGTGGGTCGGGCTGTCGGAACGGCACCCGGAACTGTTCCAAAAAGCCATGGAAATCGAAGAGGGCGTGAATCGCAGGTTTTCAAACCTGAAGAAACCGTACACCTGGGTGCGCGGCATGTCTTTGAAGGAATTGATTGCTGATGCCGAAGCAATCAAGGAGAAGAGCGCGCTCCGGAAGGCCCGCGAGAAAGATCCGCGCTCGTGGCAGGAAATTTTGATTTCAGACCGGCAGGATGATGAAAATCAGGCCTGCTTGGTTTGCAGCTTGTAGGGCTGGCGTCATGGCAGAAATCGAATACCTCTCTGTTTCGATCTCTAAGCTGCTGGAAGATGACAAGAAATTTTCTCTTGTGCTTCCGCACTTTCAGCGTAAATTTGTTTGGAAACCCAAGGATCAAAAGAGTTTGCTTTTGTCTTTGTTGGCTGGCGTCCCTGTCGGATATATCTTGCTTCTGACCGGCGAGAAAGACGCGTACTACAACCGTCCGCTGTGTTTCGATTTGAAGCCGAACATCAAAACCCATACGGTTCAGTATTTGCTGGATGGGCAACAAAGGATTTCCACGATGAAATCGATGTTCACCGACTTGCTCTCGGAAGAAGAGAGGAAGCGCTTTGGTGTGAAAAGCATCAAGGATCTGGAGAAGAAACTTCCGCCCTCCCTCAAAAGGCGATGGTTTCTGCAGATCAATGGAAATGCAGAGGATGTTTTCGGGTTGAATGAATTGCCCGAAAAGCTCGGTGGTGCGCGCTTTACGCACACGCCCCAGGATTTTGACGACTATGTGGTCGATGAAAAAATGGCGGCGGAGTATGCATCAACTGACAATGGGGCAACCAATCTCCATGAAATCCATCGATCTTCCTGGAAGGAGAAGCGCTTGCCTTTGTGGATGCTGCACGATCTTCCCCTTCTCCGAAAGATCCTCAAAAATATTGCAGAGGAGCATCACGAAATCGAAAAGCTGCAAGATCAAGAGGGTGAGGATCTGAAAAGCAAAATCGAACGGTGGGCCGATGCAGTAGTTGATTTTCTGCATGAGAAGTTGTTGCGGGCCAGCATGGGCAGGCTCGTCGTGCCGTCGGGCAGCGGAGGCATGAGCATCGGCATCTCGATCTTTGAACAAGTCAATCGAGGAGGAATGCAGTTGGATGTATATGACTTGCTGGTTGCTCGCGCAGCAGACGACAAATTCAATTTAACGGAGAAAATCCGGGATGTCGTCGCTAAGTCGCATCCGGTCATGCATGGGATGCGGAGCGCCGAGAAAAAGTGGAATCCTAAGAGCATCGAAATCTGGGATGAAAAACACTCGACCCTTTCGCCGAGGTTTCGAACTCTTTTCAGAAATTGCTTGCCGATTTGCGTACTGGACGCAGACCCGGATCGCACCCTCTTGGATATCAAAAACGACGATATCAAAGAGAAGAGTCTGCTGGCGCTTACCCGGCCCCAGATTACGGAAAACTGGGAAAGCACCGTGAATCACATACTGCACGTCCTGCAGTTTTTGCATCTCCGGTGCGGACTTGTGAAAATCGCAGAGATTCCATACGACTTGCTGGTCGTCCCGCTTTTTGTCTGCTTTATCAATCAGAGCAAGCAGAAGGAGGGATACACCAGTGCTTTCATCGACAACTTGGAGTTTTGGTGGTGGGCATCGATTTTTTCGGGCCACTACCAGGACAAGCATGGCCCAAAAGTGATCGAAGACAGCAAGCATTTTCTCAAAAACGAAAATTTCTGCGAGAGAATGAAGAAAGTCTTTGACAAGGAAGGCTACTCAGATCAAACCACTTTGATTCAACAACAAAGTGGTAAAAGATCTACGCGACTGAACCTGGCGCTGAAACAGTATGTTTTGTCCAAGGAGCCGTATGACCTCAAAGGCAAAAAGCAGCGCGAAAAGATCACCGCTTTCAAAATTGCGAATGGCGGTGTCAAGGTTCACGACCACCATGTGATCCCGATCGATGAAATGGCAGATAATGGTGCAGGAGATCTGAGGAAAGAAATCTCCAACCCGGTCAACGGCCCCTTGAACAAGACTCTGGTTAGTGAAAAAGCTAACTACAAAATCAAGAAGATCTCTGATTACCGGCGCGCGGGCAATCAACTTGACTGCGACAGCAACTTGATGCCGGTTCCGAATGACAAAAAATACTTGAACAAAGATCCTGCTGGGCCATATCTGCTCGAGAAATTCCTTGGCCGTCGGTTTGAAATGATCAAGGCTGATGTCGTGAAGCGACTGACCAAATTGTCTGCAAAATAGCAGCAATGCGGTTGACGCGACTCCATCGCTGATTATTCAGTGTAGTGCAGTTTTTCACGCACCTATGCTTTTGTTTTGCCAGTGACCACATTCAAGCGAGGGCGCACGGCCTTTTCCGCGTCCGGTTCATCACCGAACAAAAACTTTTGCGCCAGTTTGGTGACCACGCTCGCAATGCGTGCCTCCTTCTCAGACGAACTCATCCCCTCTTCAAAGTAAATGATGTCGTCATAGCCCCCCTGTTTCGCGCTTTTAAGCGAAAAAACGACGGTGTCGCCTTCGATGCCTTCCAGTTTGTGGTCGAGACTGTAGACGCGCAACTTGTTCAGTTCATTTACGCGCATCCCATACTCAATGATTTTGTGGGTGGCATACAACGCATCGTTGTCGCTCCATTTCTTGGTCGATTTTCCAAGTATCAAATCGAGGGTCCGCTGCAGCCAGGCATCATCAGTGCTGGCACTGGCAATGATGCAATTCAGGAAGGCATGCATGTCGGTTTCCAGCGTGTATTCGCGCAAAGGCTCGCAGGTTTCAACAGCGCGACTGCGAAGCTTGGCGGTGGTGTCCGTTGACTTGAGATCGAACACTTTTTTCAATGCGCAAGCCTGCTTCTCGCACATAGCGGGATACGCATTTTTGATTTCGCGCAACGCGCCTTTCAGTCGGTTGCCAAAATTCCTGATGCTGTCATTTTTGCACCCACAGGCGGCCGGCAGTTTATCGAACAGCAAATCCTGCGGGCTTTTCGGGTATTTGAAAGCATCTCGCACTTTTTGCGCGGTGGGGGAGATGGTCGCGGTCTGCTTGGTGTATTCAGGGAGCGTGTGCATGAACTTTGCAAGCGCTTTGAACAACGCCAGAACATTTTGCGTTTTCTCGCCCTCAAACAGGCCTTCTTCGTACTCACGGATCAGTTCCTGAGTGACGCCGGCGATCTTGAATTGCTGAAACGCAAAAGTGTCGGGGCGCCTGAGGAAACGCTCCATATGGTCGACAGTGAAGTACGGAACATAGATGCGGTTTTCATAAACGGCGATCTCGTCTTTCCGGTGCAGGTACACCATCAGGTAAAACACGGGCAGCATGGCGTTTTTGACGCCATACGGCGGCGCAGTCAGCGTTGCAGTCAGCGCTGAAAAATCCCGCGCCTGCTCGTCGGTGCTGTCGAAGAATTTTTCGACTTCCCTCCATGTGGCATGGAAGTTGCACGGATTGCTTCGTGAAGGCTTGACAATCTGCAGTTTCCCGTCCTTTTCTTTGTGGACGCCGCTTGCCTTGAAAATGGCAAGGTACATGCTCTTTTCGGCCGGATAGCCTGCTATGCCAAAATTTTCCGTGTCGCTGCTTTGCAGCAACGCGGACAGCAAGTACCTGCGGCCGGTGTTGGCCTGGACTGACGGGTGGTCGCGGTTGATGAGTTCGTTTTTGATGATCGGCGTTTTCGGATACACGCGCTCAAGCACGTCCGAAAGCAGCGTTTGAATATCACGCTTGCTTTTCAAGGGTTGTTTTTCGCCGTCGCAATACCACAAATGCTGGCGCGGTTGTTCAATGAGCATTGCGATTTCTTTGCGTTCCGCTTGCTGGGCGGAAGCAAGGTGCAGGCGAAATTCGCGCTGAATGACCGGGTCTTGATTGACTGCCGGCGCGTCCCCCGCCTTTTGCACCGCAACGCGGGCGCGGCAGAACTCTTTGATGCTGTCGCTGTTGGCGCAATGCACAACAATGTCGCGCGGAGAAAAATGCCGCGCGACTTTGGCGCGGAAATGCGCTTTGCTGCTTTCGCGCCCGCCGTCGCTTAAGCAGAAAATGACGCGCGGCTTGTCCGATGCGGTTTCTTCGCGCTCATATTGCGAAGCATTGATAAATTTCGGCACAAAGAAAAACATGCTGTGCTTGGCGATGGAGTAGCGCTTGGCGACAAGCGGCAAGATCGGCGCCGTTGCATTGAGTTCGGCGGCGATGTCCATGGTCTGCGTGTAGGCGTGCTGGTCGGCGACCGCCTGGTCCAAATCAAAGTCGCTGCCCTGCCAGACCCGGTATTCGCTGTTGAATTTGCGGAAAGTGATGGCGGATTTTTCCTGCAAATTTTTGAGGGCGGCACTGAAACCGCGCGTACCGTCAAAGCAAAGTTTGATCGCGGGTTTGGACGCCTTGATGCCGCCGGCGCTGCCGGCGATGTTAAACAGGCCGATCGTTTTCAGCAGGCGCACATCGGCAGGCCCGGCATCGTTCATCCGGTCCATTGCGGAGAGGACTTCGGTCCAGGCGCGCTGGGTTTGCAAGTCGTTGCTGGCCGGCTGGGTGTTGATAAAGTAGTCATACAACGCGTCCGGCGGAAGAAAACTTCCGATTTCCACGCGCGGCATTTGACCGATAAGGCCGGTGGTGTCCGTGCTGCCAAGGTAGCCGAAAAGGCTGCGCTCGTTCTGCGCGACTTTTTGAGAGAGCCGCGGCAGCAGCAGCAATGTCATCGGGTGGAGCGGATAGCACTGACAAAACAGGTTGATGGCGGTTTTTGCCGCCAACGCATTCGGGAGAATGCCGTTCTTTTCCATGACGGCGACCATGGAGCGAATTTTTTCCTTCAACTGCGCTGCTTTGCTCTTCGGCAGGTCGTTCCGGAATATCTGCGCGATAACGCGCAGGGATTGCTCGGTCGTCTCCACAAACGGAAGAATCTGGTAGCGACCCTGAATTTTCGTCCATTCGTTTCGGATGGCCGCGCTCAGCGCCCGTCCATACTGCTCAAAAGACTGGTGCAACAGGACAAAAAGCAAAATGTTGCTTTTTCCCGTCGTGTGCGCTTGCTCGGCCAGCATCTGCAGCAGAAATATGTCGTCGCTTTCATGCCGCTCGGCATATTCCAAAAACTTCCCGAGTTCATCAATGATGATCAGCAATCCTTTTCCGCGCGCGTTTTCAATGCGCGTTTGTATTTTCCGCAGCAACTTCGCGACAGAAGTCAGATTGCTCGCGGAGGCTTTCAGCAACCGGTTGATCTCGCGAATTTCATTTTGCGGATCAATGTCCAACTCATCGCGAAAATAGGGCGTGATGCCGGCCGCCAGCGCGCGCAAAAATGCCTTGGCAAGCGGCTCCGGAGAACCGCTCAGCAATACCGGGCAATAGCCGCGCGAACCGCGCAAATGCGTTCCAATAGCGGTGGCATAGCGGGTGTTGGCGGCCTGCAATTTCGCCAGCGCTTTCTTGCCGTTCCCATTGCGCGGATTCGCAAGCAAATGCGAGAGATACAATGCGAACGATGATTTGCCGGAGCCATACGAGCCGATCAGCGCCCAGGCCTTGTCCATGTCTTTTTTTTCCGCGCAGACATCCGCAACATTGCCGATGCCTTGCAGGGCGCGCGAGGTCAGGATATAAGCATCCAGCAACGCATGCGCGGGCTTGTCGCGCTCAAGATTTACCGAACGCGACAGGGCGGCGTTTATGGTGACGAATTTGTCGGCGCTGGCCATGACCGGGGAATTATACCCCGCCCCTGTTTTGGCTTTTGTAATAGGATTCCAGCACCTTTTCAGGGTCAATTGTTTTCATGCAGTGCAGTTGCGAAATGCCGGCATCTTCGCGGAGTTCATAGCCCGCATTTTGCGTCGCAATTTGCTCGATTTTCGCAATCAGGGCATTTTCCGTGAGTTTGAAAATTGAGCCGAGAGCGGTGCCTTCGCCGTGCATCAAATCCCGCACGGGTATCATGGGTTTGTCGCCCATGACCACCGCGAGCGCATACGCCATGATTTCAAGCGGCAACTCCTCACGGTCGCCGGGCATGGAGTGGTAGCGGCCATCGTGGTATTCCAGCAATCCGAGCAATGACATTGGCGATTCGAGCATTTCCTCAATTTTCGTTTTCGCCGATTTGTGCGGCGCGTACATGCGCAGGAATACTTGGATGTCCATCTTGATCGTGTTTTCCGCTCCCTGCCAGCGGTTCTCGGCCACAAACGCAACCAAGTGTTCAAAGGCTTCCGCCGCGCTGAATTCGCTCTTGTGCCAGTGGTTGAAGAGCCAATACGCGCCGCTTGCCAGTTGTTTGTTGCTTGCCAGATTGAAATGCAGCAACCACAGCGTGCCATCGTCCTCAAGATACGGGTCAAAACCGTCTTTGCCGAAAAGCCGTTCTCCCAGCCTGGTCAGTCCGGATTTGTCGATAACCCCGGTCGCCTGCATCCAGTAACGGATGGAGGTAACCATGTTTTTGCCGACGCCCAGTTTTACCGTCGCATCATCGCGGGTAAAGACATCTGCATCTTCGGAAAATGCGGCGACACCTTTGCTCAGCCAGCCGTAGCGAAGCTGGAAAGAGACGTGGCGCCCAAAGGCGGTTTCAGGTGCGGACATTGTGATGGTCTGCGTGCGCGATGCAAAAGATTATACACATGATTTGCGCGTCCTATCCGGCCGCCAACCGCTCCTTCTCCGCCTTCCCCAGCCGCCTGAGCGCTTGTTCGCGTTTTGCCGCGGCGGAGCGGTTTGGCAGGCGCTCCTGATAGACCAGCGTTACCGGGCGGCGCGCGCGGGTGTAACGCGCGCCGGCCGCGCCGGCGTTGTGTTCGGTGAGGCGGCGCGCGAGGTCGGTGGTGATGCCGGTGTAAAGCGACGCGTCGGCGCAGCGCAACATATAGACAAACCAGTCGGACACGAGATGCGGGGGCCGCGGACGAAAGCGCTAGGCCGGCGCGGCGCGCGCGCTCATCGCCAATTCGCCGCGCGCGTTTGCCGCCCAGATTTCCAATTCGCCGTTTTGCAATTTTTTCATTGCAATGCTGAACGGCTGCGCGGCGAACAGCGGACTCACCGCGCGATAGGAAAATTTGCGAAGCGCGCCGCCGGCACTTTTTGCGGCGACGCCGGCGAGCATGGTCGCAATCAGCGGACCATGCACGACTTGCGCCGGATAGTTTTCCACTTCGCGGCAGTAGTCGGCGTCGTAGTGAATGCGGTGGCTGTTAAAAGTCAGCGCGGAATAGCGAAACAGCATCACCGCATCGGCGGTGATTTCAATGCGCTCGCTTGCGTCTTGCGGCGCGGCCGGCGGTTTTGGCGCCCCCTGTGATATGGGTGATTTGGGCGCATCTTCGCGGTAAACGATGTCATGCTCTTCGCTCATTTTGCACGCGCCGCCGTCCTCGCCAAAAAATTCATGGCGAACGGTAACAAAGCACAATTCGCCGCTGCGCCCGGTTTTTTCCTGAATGTCTTTGATGGCGGACTTCCGCACAATGTTCTCGCCGATGCGCAGCGGCTCGGCGAATTCCAGCCGCCCGCCGGCCCACATGCGCCGCGGCAATGCGACCGGCGGCAAAAATTCGCCGCGCGCGGCGTGGCCGTCGCGACCGAGGCCGGACGGCGGTGCGGCCTCCAGAAAAAACAGCCAGTGCCAGCAGGGCGGCAAAGTCGCGCCGGAAGTCAGCGCCGCCGCGTTCGCGATTTGCGTTTGCTCCAGCGTCGCGCGCAAAAACTCGGCCGGCTGTTCGCGGATGGTGTCGCGCACATCGCGCGTCCGGCCGAGCCACGCGCGCAGGTTTTCGCAGGGCGCGCTCATTCCTTCACCGGCACCACATAGTTCAGCGCGAGCCGCCCGCCGTCGGCGTAGATGGTTTCGCCGCTGAGATAACTGGAATAGCCGCTGGCGAGAAACACCGCGATGCAGGCGACTTCAAACGGCTCGCCGGGCCGCCCGGCCGGCGTGCGCGAAAGCACTTCGCGCAGTTTTTGCGGGTTGTCGGCGATGGAGTGGAACATCTCGGTGTTGATGGAGCCGGGCCCGATGGCGTTGACGCGCACGCCTTCGGGCGCGAGGCGCAGCGCCAGGCACTTGGTCAGTTGGGTGAGGCCGCCTTTGGCGACTATGTAGGAGGTGATCGCCGGAATCGCGACCACCGCGTTGATGGACGACATATTAATGATGACGCCGCGGCTGCCTTCGGCGTCGGGTTGTTGCGCGATCATTTTGCGCGCCGCGGCCTGGCCGGCGAGAAACACGCCGCGCAAATTGACCGCGAGAACGCGGTCAAAGTCGGCGACATCCAGTTCCAACACATCGGCGGCATGCACGATGCCGGCGTTGGCGATCATGCAGTCAATGCGGCCGGACTTTTCCGCGGCGAAATCCGCCAACGCGCGCACCGCATCGGCGTCGGTGACATCGCAATTGCGGTAGACCGCGTCCGCGCCGCTCTCGCGCAGGCGCGCTGCGGCGCGTTCGCCGTCGTCGTCGCGCACATCGGACAGCACCACGGCCGCGCCCTCGGCGGCGAAACGCTCGGCGCATGCCAGGCCGATGCCGCGCGCGGCGCCGGTGATGACTGCGGTTTTTCCGCGCAACAAATCACGCGGCGGGGGCGGTTGAATTTTGGTTTGCTGGTTTGTCATGTCATTCCTCGGTTTGGATTTCAATCAGCGCCGGTGTGTTGGCGCGCAACGCGTTTTCAAATGCGCCGGCGAATTCTTCGGTGCGCGTTACCACCGCGCCGAATGCGCGGTAGGCGCGCGCGAGCGCGGGGAAGTCCGGGTTTTGCAGCGCGGTGGCGACCGGGCGGCCCGGGTAGTGGCGCTCCTGATGCGAGCGGATGGTGCCGTAGCAACTGTTGTTGATCACGATGAAAATCACATTGACGCCGTATTGCGCGGCGGTGGCGAGTTCCTGGCCGTTCATTAAAAAGCAGCCGTCTCCGGAAAACGAGACCACGGTGGAGTTGGGGCGAAAAATTTTTCCGGCGATGGCGGCCGGCGCGCCGTAGCCCATGGAGCCGTTGGTGCAGGCGAGTTGGGTTTTGGGCCGGCGGAATTGGTAGTGGCGCTGCGGCCACACGGTGTAATTGCCGGCGCCGTTGGCGAGAATGCTGTCCGGCGGCAGGTTTTCGCGCAGGTATTTGACCACTTCATCCAGGCGCACTCGAGCATTTCCGTTTTCGTTTCGCGGCGCGCAGGTGTGTTCCAGATAATTTTGATGCGCGGTCGCGGCGCGGGTTTCGCGCGACTCGCGCAGCGCGGCCGGCGGCGGCGCGAGTTCCAGCGCCGCTTGCAAAAATTCGGCGGCGTCGGATTCAATGCCGAGTTCGGCCGCATAAACCGAATTGAATTCGCCGGCATGCGGAAAAATGTGCGCGAGTTTGCGCTCGCCGTTTTTGTCAAATTCCGGTGAATCAAACAGCGTGTAATCGGCGGTGGTCATCTCGCCGAGCCGCGCGGCGATGGCGATGATCAGGTCGGACTGCTTCGCTAATTCCAAGAGTTTCGGGCCGGCGGCCAGGCCGAGTTCGCCGGCGTAGCGCGGGTCGCCGTTGTCAAAAGTGTCCTGGCGGCGAAACGCGCATGCCACCGGCAGCGCGTGCCGCTCGGCGAATTCGGCGAGCAGGCGGTTCGCGCGCGGCGTCCATGCGGCGCCGCCGCAAATCACCAGCGGGCGCGCGGCCGCGTTCAGCAATTCGCCGAAGCGCGCGACCTCGTCGGCCGACGGCGCGCGCGCCTCGCGCGGCGGCGGCGGCGAATCAAAACCGTCGGGCGGCGCGACGCGCTCGCGCAGCATGTCTTCGGGCAATTCCAAAACGACCGGGCCGGGCCGGCCGCCGATCGCGCTCGCCCATGCCTCGCGCAGCATGCCCGGCACATCGCGCGCCGCGGAAACGCGCAGCACGCGCTTGGCGACGCCGGCATACACCTCTTCGTAATGCAGTTCCTGAAAGCCCTCGCGCCCGCGGTGCGCGAGCGGGTTTTGCCCGATGCACAGCAGCATCGGCGTGGAGTCCTGAAACGCGGTGTGCACGCCGATCATCGCGTTCGCCGCGCCGGGCCCCCGCGAGACCAGGCAAATGCCGGGCTGCCCGCTCAACTTTGCGTATGCCTCCGCCATGTAGGACGCGCCGCCTTCCTGACGGCAGGCGATGAGTTGCATGCCGGCGCGGCGTTCGTAGAAGGCGTCCAGCGCGGCCAGGTAACTTTCGCCGGGCACGCAGAAGGCGTGCTTGACGCCGCCGGCGGCCAGGCCGTCCACCAGCAGTTGGCCGCCGCTTCGCGTGGTTTCGGGCATCGGGAGTCGGGGTGGGTTTGTCAAAGAATGGCGGCGAAAGCATAACCGACGCGCGCCTGTGGTAGAGTTGCATTTCGCAATTTCCTCCGCCGTCCTGCGTTGAACCAACTCGCCAAGCCCTCCGCCGCCGCTCCCCCCTCCACAATCCGTGCCGTGTCGTTTGATGTGGAAGCGGTGCGCGCGCAGTTTCCGATCCTGCACCGGCGGGTGAACGGTGGCGAACTGGTCTATCTGGACAACGGCGCCTCTTCGCAAAAGCCGCAGCGCGTCATTGACGAAGTCGCGCGCTATTACCGCGAGTTTAATTCCAACATTCACCGCGGCGTGCACCACCTCAGCCAGCAGGCGACCGAGGCCTATGAGCATGCGCGCGAAACCGTGCGCGCGCACATTAACGCTGAACACGCGCGCGAGGTGCTGTTCACCGGCGGCACCACGCACGGAATTAATTTGGTCGCCTCTGCCTGGGGGCGCAGGCATCTTTCGCGCGGCGATGAAGTCCTCGTCACGGCGATGGAGCACCACTCCAACATCGTGCCGTGGCAGTTGATCTGCGAAGAGCGCGGCGCCAAGTTGCGCGTGCTGCCGGTCAACCGCGCCGGCGAACTGGTGATGGACGAGTTGGAAAAATTGCTTACGGCGCGCACGCGAATGGTCGCACTCGCGCATGTTTCCAATTCGCTCGGCACGATTAACCCGGTGGCGCGCGTCATAGAGATGGCGCATGCGCGCGGCGCGGCGGTGCTGGTGGACGGCGCGCAGGCCGCGCCGCATCTGCAGTTGGATGTGCGCGAATTGGGCGCGGACTTTTACGCGTTCTCCGGGCACAAGGTGTTCGCGCCGACCGGCATCGGCGCGCTCTACGGCAAACTGGAATTGCTGGAGGACATGCCGCCGTATCAGGGCGGCGGCGAGATGATTGAGCGCGTAACTTTTGACAAGACCACCTTCGCCGATTTGCCGCACAAGTTTGAGGCAGGCACGCCGAACATCGCCGGCGGCATCGGGCTCGGCGCCGCGCTTCACTGGTTCGGCGAATTGGACGCGGACGCGGTCGCCGCGCACGAGCAGGATTTGCTGGCATACGCGACCGGGCGGCTTAAAGAAATTGAGCGTCTTTCCATAATCGGAACCGCGCGTGACAAAGCGTGCGTGATTTCATTCGTGCTGGAAGGCGCGCATCCGTCCGATGTCGGCGCGCTGCTCAACCAGCAGGGCGTCGCGGTGCGCACCGGCCACCACTGCACGCAGCCGCTGATGGATTTTTACGGAATCTCCGGCACGGTGCGCGCCTCGTTCGCGCTTTACAACAACCGCGCCGATGCGGACGCGCTTGCCGCCGGCGTGGCGCGCGCCGCAAAAATGCTCGCCTGAGGCGCGGCATGCGCATCAACCAAATTCAGGACGAAATCATTGAAGAGTTCGGCGCGTTTGACGCGTGGATGGACAAATACGAATACATCATTGAACTCGGCAAAAAGCTTCCGCTGATAGATCCGGCGCATAAAGTGGACGGGAATTTGATTCGCGGCTGCCAGAGCCGCGTGTGGCTGCGCGCCGAATTGAACGACGGCGCATTGCGCTTCACCGCCGACAGCGACGCGGTCATCACCAAGGGCATCATCGCGCTGCTGGTGCGCGTGCTCGCCGGGCAAAAGCCGGAGGAGGTCGCGTCCGCCAACCTTTATTTCATAGATGCGATCGGCTTGCGCGAGCATCTTTCCTCCACGCGCGCCAACGGACTGGTCAGCATGGTCGCCGAGTTAAAGCGCATCGGCGGGGAATACAGCGGCGCGCGTCATTAGTCATTAAGTGGGGGCGCGGGAGCGCGGCGGCGGCGCACGGTGAACTCGGTCGCGCCGGCCGCAATGATCAGCGCGGCGCCGACCGCCTCGCGCGCGCCAAACGGTTCGTCGGTGAGCAGCGCCGCGCTGATGATGCCGATGGCGACTTCCATCATCAGCAAAATCGCGACGCGCCCCGGCTCAATGCGCTCGCCGCCGTAAAAGGTCAGCCACACCACCGGCAGGTTCCACAGAAAGGCGAAGGCGAGCAGCCAGGCGAGGGTGCCGATGTTAAAAAATTCAAACGAGGCGAGCGACCATTCGCGCCCGCCGGGAATCGCGCTGAGCGCGGCGAAAACCGCGACCGCAAAAACAAATTGCAGCGCGACTTTGTCGGCGAGCGGATAGGCGCGCGCGCGGCGCGTATGCACCATCGCCAGCCCCCAGGTGAAGCCGGCGGCAAGCCCGAGCCATTCGCCGACGTTGCGCGGCAGCGGATTGGCCTGCTCGGTGTCCAGTATGACCAGCAGGCCCGACAGGCCGAACAGCAGGGTCAGCATGCGCCGCCGCGTTATCGGCTCGCCGAGCATCACCCGCGCCAGCAGCGTGCTCCACACCGGCGTCAGATAAAACAGCAAAATCACGCGCGCGACATGCGCGCGCAGCACGCCTTCGGCATACATCGCGAAAGAGAGCGCGAAAAAAAACGCGCTCAGCAAAAGCGGCGCGCCGGCCGCCGCGATGCGCGCGCGCCGCATAATCAAAAGCGGCAGCATCACCAGCAGCGGAAGCAGCAGCCCGCCGCCGCTGGTCCAGATGCCGCCGACGCCGGCCGCGTCCAGTTTGCGCAGCGGAATCCACCAAGTCCCCCACAGTACCGTGGAGGCGAGGATGGCGAGGGTCGGCCGGAGTTCCGATTCGGCCGGCGCGTTCGCAATCATCAGCGCGGGGCGCGGGGCGGCGCGCCGAATCGCCGGGTCTTAATGCGGCTGCGCGCCGGCTTTTTCGCGGAGCTTTTTGATGCGCCGCTCGCAGATGAACAGGACGGAAAACATGATCCCGAACACGGCTACAAGCGCGACATAGAAGAGCGGTGACATGGAAGATTCTCCGGGAGGAATGGAAAGGATGTATTAATGTAGCGGATTTTTCGCCGTGAGGTGCGGGGCGGCGCAGGGCGGTCAGGGGCGCATCAGCGAGGCGACCGCCCACCCGGCGCCGCCGGCGAGCGCCAAAATCAGCGCGTTTTCGGAGGAGACCAGTTGCGACTGCGGCAGAAAAAATGCGACCAGTCCGGCCGCGGCGACGATGACGCTGAATTGCCGCAGGTCGTGCCGAATGTCTTTGCGGCGAAGTTCTTCGGTGGAAAGAAATTGGTTGTCAGTCATTTCAACGACTCCGTGTTCCGAGTTTGGGGTTGTTTGGGAATTGCGCCGCCGGCGAACGACGCCAACGCGTCCGTCCGCCATGCCATAATCGCCGCGCAAATCCATGTTCGCCGAAGCATACCACATCGCCAGTTGTTTCACCCTTCCGGTGGTCATCTCCAGCCGCGGCGGCGACGGCGCGTGCAAGAGCGCGATTGGCGCATGCGTGGTGGTCAACCGCGACGGCTGGATTCTGACCCCCGCGCATTTGATCGGGGAGATTCACCGCCAGCAGCAAAGCGCGGCGGAACATTCCGGCGCCGCGCGCAAATCGGCGCCGCCCGGCGCGGTAAAAAACCATTCGGTTTGGTGGGGCCGCGACGGCGCGCAACTGCATCAAGCGCGCGTGCAGCCGGCTTCCGACCTCGCGCTCGGCCAACTGCGGCCGTTTGACGCGGATTCGGTGGCGCGTTATCCGGCGTTCAAAAAGCCGGGCGCGGACTACCGTCCGGGGCGGAGTCTGTGCAAACTCGGCTTTCCCTTTCACAGCATCACGCCGTCCTTTGACGAAAAAAAGAACGCGTTCCTGCTGCCGCCCGGCGCGGTGCCGCTGCCGCTGTTTCCGATAGAGGGAATTTTTACGCGCGTGGTGGTCGCGCCGCCGCCGGGGGCGGGTGGGGGAGGCGGCAACGGCGCGGCCGGCCCGACCGGAAAGTTCATTGAAACTTCCTCGCCCGGCCTGGTCGGGCAGAGCGGCGGCCCGATAGTGGACGCGCATGGCGCGGTGTGGGGGCTGCAGTCGCACACGCGGCATCATTCGCTCGGTTTTAATCCGCCGGTGCCGGGGCAAAACGGCGCCGAACAAAACGCGCATCAATTTCTCAATGTCGGACTCGGCGCGCATGCCGAGGCGATACTGCGGTTTTTGCAAAGCGAAGGCGTCGCGCATCAAACCGTGGAATAAATGCGACGCGCTTTTTCCATGCGTTTTTCATTTTCCTTTTAATATTTAATGAGCATGCAATCATGAGCAAACTCAAAGCGGCATTTGAATCCGGCAAGTTCGTGGTCACCTGCGAACTTTCGCCGCCCAAAGGCACCGACCTCTCGGCGCTGTTTGAAAAGGCCGAGATGGTGAAGGGCGCGGTGGACGCGGCCAATCTGACCGACTCGGCCGCGGCGCGCATGACCATGGACCCGGCCGCGGCCGGGCATCAACTGCTGCAGCGCGGCGTGGAACCCATCGTGCAGGTCACTTCGCGCGACAAAAACCGCCTCGCGCTGCAAAGCGGCATGCTCGGCGCGGCCGCGCTCGGCATTCCCAACCTGGTCATCATGGGCGGCGACCCGCCGAAAATCGGCGACCACCCGGAAGCGAAAGGCGTCAACGATTTGTTTTCCTCGGGAATCATTGAGGCCGCGAACGCGCTCAACCACGGCCGCGACTACGCCGGCAACGAACTCTCCGGGCGCACCGATTTTTTCATCGGCAGCGTGTGCAACCCCGGCGCCGCCGACCAAAAAGCCGAACTGGAAAACACCCGCCGCAAAATAGACGCCGGCGCGCAATTTCTGCAAACGCAGGCGGTGTATTGCGCGGAAAGTTTCGCGGCGTTTCGCGAGAAGATCAATGCGCCCGACCTGCGGCTGCTCGCCGGCATCATTCCGATCAAGTCGGTGAAGATGGCAACTTACATGAACGAGCGCGTGCCGGGCATCAACATTCCGGACGAATTAATCGCGCGCATCGGCGAGGCCGAGCGCGCCGGCCGCGTGGTGGAGGAGAGTCTGGAAATCGCCGCGAAAACCATCGCCGACTTGCGCGGCGAATGCAGCGGCGCGCACATCATGGCGATCGGCTGGGAGAAACACATCGGCGCGCTTTTGGAGCGCGCCGCCTAGCGCGCGCCGAAACGCGCCGGCGAATACGGCGCGAGATCCACTTCGGGCGCCGCGCCCGACGCG
Organism: Gammaproteobacteria bacterium; assembly: GCA_028066695.1. Taxonomy (GTDB): domain Bacteria; phylum Pseudomonadota; class Gammaproteobacteria; order Arenicellales; family Poriferihabitantaceae; genus JAHRAW01. The sequence goes on from JALCBG010000018.1 coordinate 30,025, forward strand.
AGTTGCGCTATCAGGCGGCCGGTGATGCCGGCCAGGGTCAGGCCGAGGTGCTGGTGGCCGAATGCCAATAGAACGCCGGGCGCGCGTTTGCTCTCGCCGATCACCGGCAGCGCGTCGGGAAAGGTCGGGCGAAAGCCGAGCCAGTCGCGCTGCGGCGCTTCTTTTATGCCGAACATTTTTTTCGCCATTCGCGCCAAATACGCCGGCACCGCGGGATTCGGCGGCGCCGACAGCGAGGCGATTTCCACCGTGCCGGCGAGGCGCAGTCCGGCGTCGGTCGGGCTCGCGTAAAAACCGCTGCCGACCCAGTGCAGCGGGCGGCGCGCGAGTTCGCCGCGGTTGTCAAATTCCACATGGTAGCCGCGCTCGGTTGCAAGCGGCAGCCGGCCGACGCCGCGAATGCGCGTGGAAAACGCGCCGGCCGCAACCACCGCGAGGTCGCTTTCAATGACGCCGCCGCCGTCCAGCACGGTTTCCACGCCGCTTCCGCCCGGCAGCACCGCGCGCGCGTTTTGGCCGCGCCAGCCGCCGCCGTCGCGGCGAAATTTTTCCACCAGCGACTCGGTGAGTTTTTGCGGGTTCGCCACCTGCTGCGCGTCTTCAAACAGCACGCCGCGCGCGAAGCGCATCGCCAACGCCGGCTCCAACTCGCGCACCGCATCGGCGTCCAATTCGGCGCAGCGGACGCCGAGCGCGCGCCGCCGCGCGAGGTCGGCGGCGCCGGCGCGGTAGTCGCGCTCGCTCGCATACAAATACAGGCAGCCGCGGTCGCGCAGCAAGTCGGCGCAGCCGGCCTCGGCGAGCAGCGGCGCCAGTCCGTCGCGCGCGCGCGAAAGCAGCGCGGCGAGCGCGGCGCCGCTCTTGGCGACTTCGCGCGCGCGGCAATGCGACAAAAATTTCAGCAGCCAGCCGGCGCGGCGCGCGGCGTAAAGCGGCGAGATGGAAAGCGGGCGGTGCGCGCCGAACAGCAGTTTCGGAAGTTGCAGCGGCAGGTTCGGGCGGTTGACCGGAATGCATCCGTGCACCGCGATGGAGCATGCGTTGCCGCGCGAGGTGCCGCGGCCGGGCGGGTTTCCGTCCAGCAAAGTAACGCGGTGTCCGCCGCGCTGCAGCCACAGCGCGCAACTTGCGCCGACGATGCCGGCGCCGATGACCGTGACGCGCCGCGCCGCTTTCAAGACAGGTCTATGGCGCGCGCTTTGAGATCGGCGAGCGGAATGATTTCCAGCGCGCGCGCATGCGTGGCGCGCAGCACCACCCGCGGCGCCATGCCGGCTTCAAACGCCTCGCGCCAGCGCGCCGCGCACAGGCACCAGCGGTCGCCTTCGCGCAGGCCCGGAAACTGGAATTCCGGCACCGGCGTGGACAGGTCGTTGCCGCGCTCCTTGCTGAACTGCAAAAATTCCTCGGTCGCCTGAATGCACACGGTGTGCGAGCCGAGATCGCCGGGGCCGGTCTCGCAGCAGCCGTTGCGGATGAAGCCGGTCATCGGCGAAGTCGAGCAGATTTCCAGCGGCTCGCCGAGTACGCTTTTTTGGTTTTTGGGCCAGTTCATTTTCGTGTGATGTTTTTGCGCGGGTTATTTTCGCGCGTACATGTTTATGTTTATGTCGCCGCGCGCGCCGCCTGCCCGGATTGTATACCTCGCGGTGCGCGCGGAATGTCCAGCGAAAAATGCGCGCGCCCGCTCTCGGCGCCGTCCGGCGCGTAGCGGTATTCGTGCAGGCCGAAGCCGCCGCGCGCGCCGAACAGCAGCGTGGTCGCGCGCGTGCCGTATTGCGCGCCCAGAATGAAAATGGACGAGAGGTGTTTTTCCCGCGGCGGCGCGCCGTCAAATTGCGTTTGGTCGCGCATGGTTCGCGCCAGCGCCCCGGCGGCGAGGTCGTCTTCGTCAATGTGCCGCCGCAGCATCTCCACGCCGCGCGACATTTTCGGCCAGGCGTCGTCAAGCGCGCCGTTGCCGATGCTGTGAAAGCCGCGCGCCAGCGGCCGCGCGCGCCCGTCGGCGCTGCTGAAACAGCGCAGGCCGCCGTCGCCGATGCCGCCGTAAATCAAATGAAACGGATTGTAGGCGCGGTGTTCGCGCCGCAAGAATTCTTCAAAGCCGGCGCGACTGTCATCGCCGCCGAGAAAGCGCGCGACCAATTCGCCGCGGCTGCGCGCGTCCGTCTTTGCGGGCGCGCCGCGGTAATTGGTGATGCCGGCGACGCGGCCGTCGCGGTTGACGCCGAACCAGGCGCCGCCGGCGACGCGGTCGCGCCCGGCGAGAATGCCGCGCCGGTCGCGCCAAAAATGCACCGGCGCGCTCGGGCGCGCGTGCATCTCGTCGCGGTTGGCGGCGATGATCAGCGGATACTTCGGGTGCCGTTCTACGGCGATGAACAGGATGCACATAAGAATGCGCGCGCCGGGCGCAAAGCGAATACAATGCGAATATAGCAAATGCCGGGCGGCGAACCGAAGGCGCCGCGGCGCATGACCACCAGCGAAACCCTGTCCATTCACGATGCGCGCAAACTCGCGCTGCTGAGCCAGTGGCCGCCCGGCGCGCGCCGCGCCGGCGGCAGCGCGCTGGATGCGAGTCTCGCCGCGCTGCGCCATCTCGGCTACATCCAAATCGACACCATCTCGGTGATAGAGCGCGCGCACCATCACACTTGGTGGAACCGCGCGCCGCGTTACCGGCAGGCGCATTTTGACGAACTGCTGCGCGCGCGAAAAATTTTTGAATACTGGTCGCATGCGGCCGCATGTCTGCCGATGGAGGATTTTCGTTTCGCGCTTCCGCGCATGCGCGCTTACGCCGCCGGCCGGCTGCGCCACTGGCATTCGCCCGACCCGAAGTTGAAGCGGCGCGCGCTGCGGCGCATTCGCGCCGAGGGCCCGTTGCGCGCGCGGGATTTCGCCTCGCCGCATGAAAAATCCGCGGCAAAGGCCGCGGCGTGGTGGGAGCACCGCCCGGCGAAGCAGGCGCTGGAGCAACTTTTCATGGAGGGAAAATTGATGGTCGCCGGCCGGCGCGGCTTTCACAAAGTGTATGACCTGGCGGAGCGCGTGCTGCCGCCGCGCACCGACACCTCGGCGCCGACTCCGCGCGAATACGCGGAGTTTTTGGTGCGCCGATTTTTGCGCGCCAACGGACTCGGCGCGCCGGCCGAAGTCGCCTACCTGCGCCCCGGCGCAAAAAAGACGGCCGAAGAATGCATGGCGCGCATGGCGCGGCGCGGCGAATTGCTGCAGGTGCGGGTGCGCGATTTTTTGTATTACGCATTGCCGGAGTCGCTGGCGTTATTGCGCGAGCGGCTGCCGCGCAAGCGCGTGAAAATTCTCTCGCCCTTTGACAACCTGCTCATCCAGCGCGAGCGCATGCGCAGGCTGTTTGATTTTGACTACCAAATTGAATGCTACACCCCGGCGCGCAAGCGCAAGCACGGCTATTTTTCGCTGCCGATTTTGTGGGGCGGCCGGCTGGTCGCGCGCATGGACTGCAAGGCCGAGCGGCGCGCGCGCGTTTTCGTGATTCGCAACTTCTCCGGCGAGCCGCACTTTGCGCGCGCCGGCGCGAGTCGCCGCGAAGAATTCGCCGCGGCGCTCGCGGCGGAAGTGACGCGCTTCGCCGCGTTTCACCAATGCGGGCGCGTCGCCGTGGAAAAGTTGCGCGATGCGGCGATGCGCGCGCTGTTGCGCGAGGCGCTCGCCGCTTGACGGCGGCGGCAAATGCGGGTATGCTCGCCCGCCGCACGCGATGACAGGCGTCATTATTAAATGAACGGGAGACATTAATAGTCATTAAATAAAACGGCCTTTCCGCTCCCGCGCATTCCCCATCCCCGCCATGCCCAAAGACCACGACAACCCGGCGCCCGTTCGCGGCGCGCGCGCGCTGTGGCGCGCGTTGCGGCCGCAGCAGTGGGTCAAAAATCTGCTGGTGTTCACGCCGCTGCTCGCCGCGCACAGCACCGCAACGCGCGAATATTTGCTGGCCTGCGGGGTGTTCGCGGCGTTTTCCCTGTGCGCGTCCGCGGCCTATGTGATCAACGACGCGCTGGACCGCCCGCACGACCGCAAGCATCCGCGCAAGCGCCACCGCCCGCTCGCGTCCGGCGCATTGCCGCTCGCGCCGATGCTCGCGCTCGCCGCGCTGTTTGCCGCCGGCGGCGTCGCGCTGGCGTTTGCGCTGGCGCCCGCGGCCGGCGCGTGGGTCGCATGCTATGCGCTCGCCACGCTCGCCTATTCGCTGTGGCTGAAGCGGATGCTGTTCGCCGATGTGGTCGCGCTTGCGGTGCTGTACACGCTGCGCGTGCTCGCCGGCGCGGCCGCGGCGAACATCGCGCCGAGCGGCTGGTTTCTGGCGTTCGCGATGTTTTTGTTTCTCGCGCTCGCGCTGATCAAGCGCCAGTCGGAATTGGCCGACGCGCCGGCCGGCGGCGCGCGCGGGCGCGCCTACCGCCGCGGGGATTTTGAAGCGCTCGCCGCGCTCGGCGCGGCCAGCGGCTTTACCTCGGTGCTGGTGCTGATGCTGTATATTAACGGCGAAGTCGCCGCGCTGTATGCGCGCCCGCGGTGGCTGTATTTGCTCTGCCCGATTTTGTTTTATTTGCTCGGGCGCATGACGCTGCTGGCGCGGCGCGGCGCGGTCGGAGACGACCCGGTCACTTTCGTGCTGCGCGACCGCGTCAGTTGGCTGTGCCTCGCCGCCGCGCTGGCGGTGATGGTCGCGGCGTTGTAACGCACCCTCGTATTTCTTAATGAACCAACCGAATGCCACCATCGGCGCGGACATGCTCCCGCGCGAGGCGGAGATGCTGCGCGACGGTTTTCGGCGCGCGCCGTTCAAGTCGCGGCTGATCGCGCGCCACCGCAACGCCATCAGCCCGCTCGCGCCGCTGCTCGCCGAGTTGCCGCCGGGCGGGGATTGCGAGTTGCTGGATGTCGGCTGCGGCAGCGGGCTGCTGCTGCTGTGCGCGGCGATGCGCGGGCGCATTTCCCGCGGACACGGCGTCGACAGCAACGCGCGCGCCATCGCCGAGGCCGAACAAGCGGCCGGGCGCATCGCCGCGGCCGCGACTCTGCCGCCGCTGTCGTTCGGCGTGTGCGCGAATTTTGACGAGTGGCCCGACCGGGAATTTGACGCGGTCTCATTGGTGGATGTGATGCACCATGTTCCGCCGGCGTTGCAGATTGCATTGCTGGACGCGGCCGGGCGGCGCGTGCGCGCGGGCGGGCGCATCATCTACAAAGACATGTGCATCCGCCCGCGCTGGCGCTCCCTCGCAAACCGCGCGCATGATTTGCTGCTGTCGCGGCAGTGGATTCACTACCTGCCGCTCGCGCGCGTCATGGAATGGGGCGCGCGCAACGGCTATGCGGTCGCGCGCAGCGAAACCTATTCGCGGCTGTGGTACGGGCACGAACTGCTGGTGCTGGACAAACCAAAATGAGCGAGCAGGAGGAAATGCGGCGGCGCTACCGGGATTTTCCGGACCGCGACAAATGGGTCAACGAAGCTTTCTTCGGCCTGAGCCAGGTCGCGCCGTTGCTGGAGAAAATCGCCGGGGGCGGGCGCGTGCTGGAAGTCGGCAGCGGAACCGGCATTTTGCTGAACATCATTTCGCGCCGCTATCCGCAACTTCGCATTGAGGGAATAGAGCCGGTCGGCGAGGGCTTCCAAATCGTGGACGCCTACCACCGCGCGCTGCCGCCGTCGCTGAAACTGCACAAGTGCGGGTATGAGGATTTTTGCGCCGAAGACGGGCGGCGCTACCAGTTGATTTTTGCGGTCAATGTCTTTGAGCACCTGCATGACTGGCGGCACTTTTTGCGCTTCGCGCATGCGCGCCTGGCCGACGACGGCCGCTGCGTGCTGCTTTTTCCGAACTACACCTTTCCCTATGAGCCGCATTTCAGTCTGCCGATATTCTTCGGCAAGGCGCTCACCCACCGGCTGTTTCGCCGCGCCATAGAGCGCTACGAGCGAGCGCACGGCTGCGCCGGCTACTGGAACAGCCTGAACTTCGTTACTTACATGCAGGTGAAAAAAGCCTGCGCGCGCATCGGTCTCGCGCATGAATTTGACACGAAAATCCTGCGCGAGATGCTCGGGCGAATGGCCACCGACGCGGCCTACCGCGAGCGGCAAAAGCGCCTGAGCGTCATCGCCGCCGTGGTCAAGGCGCTGTATCTCGACCTGCCTTTTAATTGGGGCGTGCTGCGCAACTTCACGCCTTACCTCAAACTGGAACTGCGCCGCGCGGAGCCCGCATAGGCGCCGGCGAAAAACAGACGACAAATGGGAAGAAGCAACCGCGCAAAACAGCGCCGCCGCGAACGCCGCTTCGCCGAGAGGGCGGGGGGCCGCGCCGCGCGCGCGCCGCAAGCGGGTCTTCATGACATGGCAGGCCGCCTGCGCGGCATGCTGTGGCGGCCGAGTTACGGTGAGGCGCGCGCGGTCATTTTCGCGCTGGCGGTCAAGAGCGTGTTCACGCTGGCGATGCTGGCGTTCGGCCACAACCACGCCGACATCATCGCGGCGTTTGATTTGCAGTCGTGGTTCCCCGGCGAGCCCAACAACTGGAACCGGTGGTACACCCGCGGCGCGCCGGTTTGGTATGCGCCGCTCGCGCATTGGGACGGCCAGCACTACCTGCTGCTGGCCGACTGGGGCTACAACATCCAATACGACAACACCGGCGGCAAGCAGTTCTACCCGCTCTACCCGCTGGCGATTCGCGCGTTTAGTCTGGTGTTTTCGCCGGCGGTGTCGGCGCTGCTGCTGAACTATCTTTTTGTCGGCGGTTTTTGCGCGTTCCTCTACCGCACCGGCGCGCATTTCGGTTGCCGCTGGCCGGCGCTGTCGGTGGTCATGGTGATGGCGTTTCCGACCGCGTTTTTCACTTCGGCGTTTTACAGCGAGCCGCTGTTTTTGTTTTTGCTCGGCGGTTTCTTCCACCACTTTTTCTGCACCCAAAACCGCCGCGCGTATTTGCTCTTCTTCGCGCTGCTGCCGCTGTCGCGCGGCTCTGCGGCGTTCGTGTTTGGCGGGCTGGCGCTGTGCGCGCTGTTGGAATTCGCGCGATTTTTCGCCGCGCGCCGCGCCGCGCATGCGGCGGAAGAGCCGGCCGCTGCGCCGCAAATGTTTGCGTGGCGGCCTTACGCCGAATGCGCCGTCGTTTTCGTTCTCGGCGCGGTCGCGTATCTCGCGTTCTTTCAAATCGTGGTCGGCGACGCTTTCGTCGGCATCAAAGCGCAGGCGCGCGCCAACACCGGCAACAGCATCGCCAATATATTCAACCCGGCGCATTTCTGGGACATCCTGACCGCCAAGTCCATGGATGCGAAATGGTTCAGCATCTATCACGCGCGCTCCTACTACTGGATAATGTGGATCACGCTGGCGGCCTGCGCGGCGTTCGCGGCGCTTCGCGAGTGGAAGTTGCTGTGCTTTTATTTTTCGCTGGTCTACTGCCACGCGGCGATGGGCGACCTCGCCGGCCACACGCGCTACATGCTGGCGGCGATGCCGTTCCTCGCGCTGGCGCTGGCGAAACACGCGCGCCGCCGCCAACACGCCGCGATGATTTATGCGCTGTGCGCGGCGATGTTCGCGCTGCAGTTGTATCTGGCCGCGCGCTACGCCATGAATCTGTGGGTATGATGCGCCGAACGGCGGCGCGCGCCGCGATTTTTTTCGCACTGAACCGGATTAATTAGCCATGGCAAAGAGCCGCAAAGAGCTTCGCAGACTGCGCCGCCGCGCCGCGCGTTCGGAAAAACGCGGCGACGCGCCGGCCGCCGCCCCCTCCGCCGTCATGCCGCGCGCCGATGCGGACGCCGGCGACGCGGGCGCGGCCGCGCGCGCGCGGCGCTGGCGGCTTTCCCGCGAAGAGACGCGCGTCGTGGTTTTCGCGGTCGCGGTCAAAGTCATGCTCGGGCTGGCGATGCTGCTGTTCAGTTGGAACTACACCGCGCTCGCCGAGGTCTTTAATTTGAACGCGTATTTCCCGGCCGCGCACAACGCCAAGGAACTCCACGCCTCGCTCCTCTGGTACACCAAGGATCAATCGGCGTGGTATTTGCCGCTCGCCTACTGGGACGGGCAGCACTATTTGCTGCTGTCCGAATACGGCTACAACCACGGCTACGACCGCACCAGCGGCCAGCAGTTTTACCCGCTCTATCCGCTTTTGATTCGCGCGGTCAGCGTGGTCCTGCCGACTCCGGCGGCGGCGCTGTTATTGAATTATTTTTTCACGGCCGGGCTCGCGCTGTTCCTGTTTCGCATGGCGCTGCAATACGGCGGCGGCCGGCCCTGGGTTGCGGTGCTGGTTGCGCTCGCCTTTCCGACCGCGTTTTATGCCACCACGGTCCACACCGAGCCGCTGTTTATATTTTTGCTGGCGGGTTTTCTGTGGCACTTTTGCCACACCGGCCGGCGCGTCTATCTGCTGTATTTCGGGCTGCTTCCGCTGGCGCGCGGCAGCGCGGCATTCGTGCTTCCCGGGCTGATATTGTGCGCGCTGCTGATGCAGGCGCGCCTCCGCGGACTGCGCTTTGCCGCGTCCGCGGCGCCGCCCGCGGCCGGCGCGGACTGGCGCCCGTATGCGCATTGCCTCGCCGCGTTTGCGGCCGGCGTCGCCGTGTATTTGACTTTCTTTTACTTCGTGACCGGAAGCCCTGTTTCCGGCATCACCGCGCAGGAGCGCTACGGCACCCCGCACAGAATCTCCAACCTGTTCAATTTTCCGCATGTCTGGAAACTGCTGAGCGGCGCCTACATCACCGAGTTGTGGTCCAAAGTCTCGTATTTCACCAAGTTCAGCCAACTGTCCATCTGGCTGATGCTGGCCGCGGCCGTGCTTTTGATGCGCACGCGCCAGTGGGCGCTGCTGTGTTTTTATGTTCCGCTGTATTACGGCCACGCGTTTTCGGGCCTGTTCATCAGTTTCATCCGGTTCGCGCTGATTCTCTCGCCGTTTCTTGCGCTGGCCGCGGTCAAACTGGTGCGCACCCGCCGGCACGCCGCGGTGTTGTATGCGTTGTGCGCGATTTCTTTCGCGGTGCAGTTGTATCTGGCGGCGAGTTACAGTTTGTATATCTGGGTGGACGGCTGATGGCAAGAAACCGCAAAGCGCGACGCCGCGCGAAACAGCGCGAACATCACGACCGCGGCGCCGCGGCGGTGAATGCGCCGCCGCCGTCCGACGACGGCGCGCGCGCCGATGCCGCGCATGTTCATGTTCATGTACATGTAAATGTGGAGTGGGCAGCGCGGACAATGTGGGCGCTCCTCGCCGCGTTCGCGTATCTCGCCCTGGTCAATTTGGACTGGGCGCTGTTTTGGGACGACGAAGCGACCATGGCGTATCTCGCGCGCAACTGGCTGGAACTGGGCGCGCCGCTGGTGGATGACGGGCGCAATGTCTATACCTTCGGCGGCAAGGCGGGCCGCGACATCGCCGCCGACGGCACTTTCGCCTATCCGCCGCTGACCACCGCGCTGTATGCGCTGGCCTTCAAGTTTTTCGGCTACGGCGAAACGCCGGCGCGCGCGTTCGGCGCGCTTTTTTCCATCGCCGCGATGGCGCTGTTCGCGCAAATTTTGCGCGCGGAATTTCCGCGCCGCCCGTGGTTTTGCGCGGTTGCGTTCGCTTTCGCGTGCTTCGCGCCGATGACGCTCGGCTACGCCCGGTCGGCGACTTACAACACGCTGCTGCTGTTTTTTCACATGCTGCTGTTCTGGTCGTATTTGCAGTTCTGCGCGCGCCGCCACGCCGGCTGGGCCGCGCTCGCGCTCGCCGCCGCGCTCGCCGGATTTCACACGCAGTATCTGTCCAGCATGATGTTCGTTGCAACTTTGGCGGTGTTCCACCTGCTGTTTCGCCGCCGCGGTTTGGACCGCCGCGCCTGGATCGTGCTGGTTTGCGCCGGCGCGGCCTATGCGGCGCAGGTTCTGTGGTTTTATTTTGCCGAATACTCGGCCGAGGCCTACGGACAATTCCGCGTCACGCTCGATCAACTCCGCTTTCAGGCGGCCTCCTACCTGCGCATGCCCAACCAAAACGGCGCGCTGGTCTGGACTTTGCTGCTGTGGTTTTTCGGGCGGCGCGCGTTCGCGGCGTGGCGCGCGCATGCCGAAGCGGGCGGCCGGCGCAGCATGCACAAAATGAAATGGCTGCCGGCGGACGGCGGCATGCGCATGCGCGATGACCGCGTGTTTCAATACATCGCCTTCGTCGCGCTCGGCACACTGATCGCCGCGGTGCTGTCGCTGCCGGTCAATCCGGCCGACCGTTACATCTCGTCGTTTGTGCCGTTCGGCGCGCCGCTGGCCGCGGCCGCGGTGTGCGCCGCGTGGCAACTGCGAAAAGTTGCCGGCGCCGCGCTCGCCGGGCTGCTATTGCTGACCAGCGTTCCCGCCTGGCCCTTTTTGAAAACCTATGAACACAGCCGGCACGCCGACGGCGCGACTTTGTTCACCGGCAACCCCGGCTGGACGCTGCCGTATCTCGCAATTGAATACCACCGCGAATACCGCGACTCGCTGCGCGAGGCGCTGGAGTATTTGCGCGCGCAATCCAAGCAGGACGACCTGGTGTATTCCAATTATTTAAACCCCGGCTGGATGTTGTGGTATTTTTCCGACCGCTTGCTGGTTTGCTGCCGCCTGTCGCGCGATGTGCAAACGCCCGGGCTGAATGCGCGCGGGCGCGGCTATCTTTACACCGAGGATGTCAGCCGCGGCGCCGCCGATCCGGACTGGCTGCTGTTGTTCGCCCGCAACCGCCCACATTCAAAACTGCGCTTCCGCGACGGCGGGCCCGAATACATTCCGGCCGGCAACTTTCTCAATTGGCATTCCAATTCGCCGAAGCAGCGTCCGGAACCGACCTTTCACTACTCCTTCCCCAACCGCACCCTGCGCGGCGGCGCGACCGCGATCCGCTTTTACCGCCGCGCAGACGGCTGAGCCCGCAAATGGCGAGACGCAAAGACCGCAAAAACCGCCGCCGCCGCGCGCCCGCGCCGCCGGCCGCGGCGCCCGCGTCCGTCGCCGCGCCCGCTGAGACCGCGGAGTCGCCGCCGCCGCCGGCATTTCCGCGCGCCGCGCTTGGCGCGATGGCCGCGGTCTTTGCGGTGTGCGCGTATTTGTCGCTGGTCAATCTGGACTGGGCGACGGTGTGGATTGACGAAGGAATCAGCGTGTATTTGGCGCGCAACTGGATGGAGTTGGGCGCGCCGCTCGCCGACGACGGGCGCA
>JALCBG010000019.1 GCA_028066695.1 Gammaproteobacteria bacterium
TTTGCCAGGCGCCGGCGGTCTGCGCGCCGGCGCCGTCCGGGTCGGCGGTGCGCCAGGTCGCCCGCCAGCCCTGCGCGTTGTGCGGCGCTTGCGACAGGTAATTGACGCGCAGCGCGGCATCCAGACCGTCAAGCGTCACCGTGGGCGCCGGCGGCGCGACGGTTGCAGTTCCCGGATTCAAGCGCGAAACAAGTATATTGATCAGCGGGCCCAACTGGCCGTCGCCGGTCTCCGCTTCAATCGCCTGAAATGAATTGACCGGCGCCAGCGGAATCACCTCCGTGCTCGCGCCGCTGGCGGCGCGCCTGCGGTTCGCCACCGGGCCAAATTGGAAATCTCCGCCGCCCAGTGTGGTCGCGGTCGCCGCAATGCCGTCCACAAAGGACGACACAGTGCGCAGGGAGTGGCTCGTTCCCGTTAGGTCGATCACTTGGGAGCGAAACAATTCGCTTCCGACATACAGGCCCAAGGTCAGCGAGGTGAGCGAACTGCTGCCGACCACGATGCCGGCCGAGGCAGACCAAGCGGTCGCGCCGGAGACTTCGGCGCCGACTTGCACGTCGTATCGCCCGTCTGCCAGATTGCCCGGGAAGTCTTCGTCCTCCGGCTCGGTTATGGTGTAACTGAGCGTGCCGGCGGCGACGGAAACGCCGCTTGCGCCGCCGGTGTTGACCCATGCGGTGGAGCCGGCGCCTTGCGCCCAGCGGACTTTGTATGCGGTGACCGTGCCGGAGGCCGGCGCCGCCCAGCGGACTTCTATCAAACTGAAGCCGCCGCTGCCGCGGTGGTTTTGCTCCAGTTTCACCGAAGTCGGCTGCGCCAGCGCATCTTGCGCCGAAAACAGCGCGGGCAGGCAAAAAACCGCCGCGGCAAACAACGCCGCGCGCGGGCGGAGAAAGCGTCGGATTTTCGCGGGCATTTTTCGGCTCGTCATTAATTCAAGAAGAGAATGGACATTATACATGCGCCGCCGGGGTAACATGCGGGGAGCAGGAGGAAACAATGAAATTTTGGGACAGGGAGCAAGCCGCGCAACTGGCGCGGCGGATACGGCGCGCGCTGCGGCGCGGCGAGCGGCGCGCCGGGCGCAGGCGGAAGGCGATCGCGGAGAATTTGGCCGGCGATGCTTTCGCGCGGCTGTGGCGGCGGACGCCGCTGATGCCGGCGCAAGCGGATCAGAAGAAATTCCAGGACTTGGCCGGCCGGCGCGAGGTGGAGACGCCGGTCGCGGTGATGCCGGACGAATTAAGCGCCGAGGGGCGCAACGATTCGGCCTGGCTTTCGCAGCAGACGATTGGCAAGATCAAGGCGCGGCATCCGCATGTGTCGCCGGCGGACATATTGCTTGTGCAAAAGGCGGTGGATGGCGCCGATGTGTTCTATCAGGGCGGGGGGCGATGGACCGGCTTCACGCACATCTCCGCGGAAAAGCCGTGGGCAATCGGTTGGAAGCGGACTGCCGGCGGGAAGATTTACATCACCACCTTTCACCGCGCACAGCCGGCGCAATTGCAACAGGCGGAGAAAAAATGGCGGAAAGTGAAAAAATGAGCGCCTGGGGGTGGGCAAATCTCCCCTCATGGCTCAAGGCCGGTTATGCCGCTGACTCAAGCGCTCGCGAATATCTTACCGCCCTGCTCCGCCGTGTCAAGCGGATTGTGGAAAAAAGTTCGCCGGTTTTTGCGGTTTTTGGGCGGCTTTTCCTTGTGCGCCGCCCTTTGCAGCGGGTAAAAAATGAGCGCCTGGGAGGCGACAACGCGATCCTCCACGGGTCACGCCCGGCTATGCCAATGGCTCAAGCGCTCGCGAGCATCTTATCAATTTGTATAACTATATCAACCGGTTTGTAAAAAACTTCACCATTTTTCTTTGGCAATTTTCGGGCAATTTTGCCCGGTGCCCCGAAATGCGCTACACTTGCGGCGGAACATTTCGCGGAAAAACAAAGATCCGCCGCATTTTTCAGACAAACGCCCGCCCTCCCCGCATACCGATGCCCTCCGCCTACGACACCACCGCCATTCAGCGCCGCGACCGCGCGCATCATGTGCATCCGTGGACCGACTTCGCTACGCTGCACGAAAGCGGCGCGCTGGTGTTGACCGAGGCGAAAGGGGCGCATGTTTTTGATTCGGACGGGAACAAATATCTGGATGGCATCGGCGGGCTGTGGTGCGTCAATGTCGGCTACGGGCGCGCCGAGATTGCGCGGGCGATGGCCGAGCAGGCCGAGAAGATGGTGTATTACTCGCCGTTCGGCGCGCACACTTCGGTGCCGGCGGCGGAACTCGCGGAGAAACTGGCGTCGCTCGCGCCGCGCGGACTCTCGCATGTGCAGTTCGGCACCGGCGGCTCCATGGCGAATGACACCGCGGTGCGGATGATTCACTTTTATTTCAACCGCCTGGGCAGGCATTCCAAAAAGAAAATCATCACGCGCCACGATGGCTACCACGGCAGCACCTACCTGGCGATGTCGCTGACCGGCGTCGCCTTTGACCACCAGGGCTTTGACATCATCGGCGAAGAACTGATAACGCGCGTTTCGGCGCCGAACACCTACCGCAGGCCGGACGGAATGACGCCGCCGGAATTTTGCGATTATCTGGTGCGCGAGTTTGAGGAAAAGATCAATCAACTCGGCGCGGAGAATGTCGCGGCGTTTTTTGCCGAGCCGATCATGGGCTCGGGCGGCGTCATAGTCGCGCCGCCCGGCTACCACGCGCGCATGGCAGAGGTGTGCAAAAAATACGAGGTGCTGTATGTCGCCGATGAAGTGGTGACCGCTTTCGGCCGGCTCGGGCATTTCTTTTCATCGGAAAATGTGTTCGGCATGATTCCCGATTTGCTGACCTGTGCGAAGGGAATGTCATCGGCGTATGCGCCGCTTTCGGCGACCATCATGTCGGAAGCGTTTTACGAAGTGATCAGCGTGCCGCAGGCGAAGGGCGCGCTTTTGACGCATGGCTTCACCTATTCCGGGCATCCGGTTTGCTGCGCGGCCGGTTTGAAGAACATTGAAATCATGGAGCGCGAAAATTTGTGCGCGCATGTGCGCGAACTGGGCCCGTATTTGGAAGCGCAACTGGCGGCGCTTTCCGACCTCCCCATCGTCGGCGATGTGCGCGGCAGTCATTTCATGATGTGCGTGGAAAATGTCGCCGACAAGAAAAGCAAAGCGCTGTTTCCGCCGGAGGCGCAAATCGGCGAGCGGATTGCAAACGCCGCGCAAAAACGCGGCGTGCTGGTGCGGCCGATCGGACATTTAAATGTGCTGTCGCCGCCGCTGATTTTGACGCGCGCCGACATCGACACGCTGGTCGCGGTGCTGCGCGAATCCATAGAAGAAACCGCCGCCGAACTGGCGCGCGACGGTTTGTGGAGCGAATGAACCGGTTTTGACCGCAACGCGGCCCGGCAGCCTCCTTACCCCCCCGGCAGCAGCCGCGTGATGTTCGCTTCCACTTTGGCGCGTTCGGCCTCGTCGGTGATGGAGAAGCCGGCGAAAAGTTCGTCGCCGCGCAAGCCGAAGATGTGGCGGGCGATGAGGATGCCGTCGTCGCCGTCGGCGTCTCCGTCGCCGTCCACATCCAGCGCGGTGGAATCCACGCCGTCTTTCAGCGCGGATTCGTGGGCGGCGACATTGCCGGCGCTTTGGCCGTGCAGCAGCGAGGCGCCGCGCACGCCGAGCAAATACCGCGCGGTGATGATGCCGTCGCGCGCGTTTGCCGCGGCTTCGGTGTCGGTGTCGGCGGTGTCCAAATCCAGGTCAAAAGAGACCAGGCGAATGTTGAACACCAGTTCGTCTTTGACCGTGTCCGGAGTGGAAGCGTCTTCGGCGGTGAAAGTCGCGGCGACGGTAACCGGCAGTTCGCTCAGCGTATACGGCACCATGCTTGCGTCGCCGCTGTTGTCCCCGGGGGTGCCGCTGAGTTGGCGGGTTTCAGAATCAAAATCCAAACCGATGAGCAGTTTGTTCAGATTGCCGTCCGGATCCGCCAGCGCGTAGGAAATCGGCGCGCTGCCGCCGCGCGCCTGCGGCAGCGTTACCGGCTGTGAAAGCGGAATGCCGAGCGCCAGCACCACTTCTTCCTGCGGTTCAACAAAGGTCAGCACGTCGGTCGGCGTGGACTCAATCGCCGCCCATGAGCCGATGCCGACGTTGTTTACCGCGGCGACTTCCACATCGTAGTTCATGTTGTTGTTCAGGCCGGTGATGGTGTAACTGGCGGCGTCAAAGGCGAGCATTTCGCCGCACATGTTGTCGTTTTCCATGTTGGTGTCGTTGCATTCGGCGTCCACGCCGCTTGCGTTGCGCCAACTGTCGACGGCGCCGTCGCGCTGCCAGCGAATGCGGTATTCGGTGATGTCGTTGCGCGCCAGCGGAGTCCAACTTATGCGCAGCCCCTCGTTGATCGGGCGCGCCGCCAGATCTTCCACCGTCGGCGGAAGCGCGCGTTCCACTATCACTTCCAGCGGCGAGCGCACCGTGCCCGAGGCGGCGCCGCGCGCGCCGAGCAGATCCACCGCGCGGTAGAACAGCGATTTTGTTTCGGCGGTGGTCGGCGTGCCGGTCAGCATGCGGGTTTCGCCGTCAAACTCCAGTCCGGCCGGCAACTCGCCTTCCAGCACATAGGTATACGGCGCGAAGCCGAGCGTCAGCGCCGGAAGTTCGGCGCGCAACGCGGTGTTGATGGTCAGCGTCATCGCGGCCGGCGCGGCTTCGGACAGCACCGGCGGCGGCGCCAGCGACAGCGGAAACTCATAGGAACTTTCGCGCGGCGGCCGCGCCGAGTCGCGCACTTTGTAGGTGAGTTTGATTTCGGTCAATTCCGAAACGGTCGGCGGTCCGTCCGGAGCGGCCGCGGTTGCCAGCCGGCGCGTATTCGGAGTGTAGGCCAGGTAGGTCGGCACGCCTTCCAGCAAATGCGAGACGCGCCCGACCGCGCCGTAGGCGCGCGGCAGCACGACTTCCGAGGCGACATTTCCGTCGGCGTGAAAGCGCACCCGCGGTTGAATCGGCGTCAGCAGCGGAAGCATGGCGCGGGTCACGGTGACCTGGTAGGCGCGCGTGGTTTCGCCGTCGTCGGCGGTGACCACCACTGCAAAGACATTTTCGCCGGACGACAGCGTGAAGTCGCGCGAGGCGATGTTGTTGCGCCCCATCCAGCGTTGTCCGCCGGTTTTGCCGATGGTGAAACTCGCGAACTGCCCTTTCGCCTCGGCGGTGAAGCGCATGCGCTCCACTTCGCTGCCGACTTCCATCGTGTATTCGGTGGTTTCCGCGTCAAAGTTCGGCGAGATCGTTCCGGTGGAGGGGCGCATCGAGAGCAGCGCGGTTTCGGCGCTGCGCCGCGGCGTCGCCGAGACCGAGGCGGTCCATTCGCTGACTGCGCCGGAGGCGCCCCGGTGCATCGCGGCAACCTGCACTTCGTATTCGGTGTCAAGTTCCAGCGGACCTATCAGGCCCTCGGTCAATGCCACCGAGCCCAGCGCCACGCCGTCCTCGCCGCCCGGCCCCTCCCAGGTGTTGTCGGAGCCGCCTTTGACATCGTCGTCGTCGGACCAGCGCACACGGTAGTTGCCAATCCTTTCGCCGCCGGCGCGCTCGGGCGCCTGCCAGTTCACCTTGAGTTTTCGGCCTTCGGCCTGGGTAACGCTCAGAAAGCGCGGTATGCCGGGCAGCGTCACAGGCACGCTCGCGGCGTTGGCGGCAAGGGTGCTTTCCTGCGCGATGCGCGACCACTCGCTGTCGCCGATGCCGTTGCTTGCCCGAACTTGCGCATCGTATTTGGTTGTGCCGGCCAGTCCGCTGTAAATGTATTCGGTCGGGGCCGGGGTTCCGGTGATGGTGACGGGAGCCTCCCATGCGCCGGCGGCGGTGTCGCCGACCGCGGAGGTGCGAACACGCACATCATAGCCGGAGATTCCGTCGCCCCTTTCAAACGGCTTGCTCCACTGCACCAGCAGAGAGGGAACCGTGCCGGGTCGCTGAGTAAGGATCAGATCCTGCGGGGCTTCGGGTGTGGTCGCGAGGGTGATCTCCCAGGCCGAGTAGTCACTTCGGCCGCCGGGCCCTTCCGCGGCGAGTTGCACGCTGTAGAATGCGCCGTATTGCAGCGCGCCGGCCGGTATCGTGTAGGCGCGCGCGGTGGCAGGCAGGCGAACGCCGTCTTCGCCGCCTTCGTTGGTAAATTCGCCGTTGGGAAGAACCCGCCAGCGCACCCGGTAGTTGCTGATTTGCGCCTTCGCGGCATTGGGCGGCTGAGTCCAGGTCAGGTCAAAGTTGGCGTCGCCGCCGAATGCAACCGCAAAATTGCCGGGGAAATTGGCCGGCGGAATCAGTTCCGGCGTGGTCGGCTGCGGCGGAGTGGTTGTGGCGGTCGCCGACCAGACGCCCGATCCGCTGCTGTTGCGCGCGCGAATGCGCACCGTGTATTCGGTGCCGGGGGTGATGGTCAGCCCGGAGGCGGTGCTGTTGTCAAACACCAGCGGGCTTCCGGTGGAAGCCGCCCACATGTCGCTTTGCTTGACGCCGGGGATGTTGTAAGTCCCGGTGTGCGTGTTGCCGCTTTCGGTGAGTTCCCACTCGTATTGAAAAATGGTGGAGCCGCCGTCGTATGTCGGCGGAAACCACCGCAGCGTCATGGTATTGTGCGTGGAAGTGAAGGAAGTGAGGCGCGGCGCCCCCTCCGGCACCACGGTGCGCGGCCGCGCCGAGGTGGTAAGACTGTTGGACCAGTCTCCGGTTTTGGCTTCGTTGAAAGCGCGCACCTGCGTTTGCGTGCCGCGCTCGGTCGGCAAATCGGTTACCAGAAAACTGTGCGCCAGGCGCACGCTGCGGCCGTCCGCGCTGCGCTCGGCGCGCGCGCCCGGATTGAGATAGGCGCCGGACGGCAGGCCGAGGCGCGGCGGATCAAATACGCGGAATTCATAGCCGAGAATTTCCAGCGCCGGATCGGCCGGCGGCGTGAAGTGAAACATGACCTGGCGGTTGCGCTGCTGCGCGAACTGCAGGGTCGGCGCGCCCGGCGCGTCCTGCGACTGGCCCCTGGAGCCGGCGGTGGATTCCGCCGTGTTGGACCACTCGGACTGCAGGTTTTGCGCGTTCACCACGCGCATTTGGTAGCGGACGACATGCCGGCCGTCAATGCCGGTGATGGTCAGCGAGTTGCCGCCCTGAATGCGAATAAAAGTGCCGTCCGCGCCGCCGCCGCCGCTGTGCCAGTTGGCGGTGTCCGCGACGCTCAGGCCGGGGCCGGAGACCAGCCGCCAGCGGTAGACCACGCCGATGATCGGCGCGCCGCCGTTGTTGGCGAGCGTCCAGTTCAGCAGCATTTTGTTCAGGCGCGGCTGCAAACTCATCACCGGCGTCGCCGGATTGGTGTAGGGCATGCTCTCCACCGAATCCGACCATTCGCCGAGTCCGCGGCGGTTGTAGCCGGCGATTTGCACCGCGTAGGTCTGCCCGTTGGTCAGACCGGAGATGACGTGGTCGCGGCGGTCGGCGATGCTGACTCCCGCGGAGGCCGGAATGCGCACGCCGAATTCGCCGCCCGGATTGATCCAGTCGGTGGAGCCGGCGCCGCGCGCCCAGCGCACCGCGTAACCATCCGGCTGCTGCTGCGTGGCGCTGGAGGTGAAGCCGCCGAGCCAGTTGACCTCAATTTTGCCGTTCATCGGTTTCAGGTGCAGGCCGCTCACTCGAGGCGGCGTGCCCACGCCGGTGTTTGCGCGAATCGCGGTTCCGCTCCACCGGGTGACCTCGGCGCCGGACACCATTTTGGACGAGCCGAGTTCAATGTCGTATCCGGTGTTGGGAATGAGTTGCGCCAGGCGAATGCCGGTCGCCGCGGTTCCGCCCGGCACCACCAAGCCGTTGATTCCGCCCGGGTTGAGCCAGGTGCCCGCGCCCGGCGTGGTCCAGCGAATGCGGTAGTGCAAAAGTTGTCCGGCGTTGGCCGCCGGCGTCCACGCCCAGGTCAGCGTGGTGAGGTCGGCGCTCCATACGACCGCGCTCGGCAAATCGGCCGCGGCGGCGTTTTGCGCGCGCGCGGCCGGCGAGGCCGCAAACGCGGCAAGAAATCCGGCGGCAAGCAGCGCGGCAAGTTTCGCGGTGATTTTCATGTTTGCGCGGGCGGGTTTCATGGCGTCAGCGCCTCCAGATGCGTCATGGCCGCGGTGCGCTCATCGGCGCCGGTGAGAAAGCCGCCGAAAAGTTCGTCTCCGCGCAAACCGAGCAGGTATCTGGCGATGAGGATGCCGTCGTCGCCGTCGGAATCGCCGTCGCCGTCCACATCCAGCGCGTTGGAATCCATGCCCTCTTTCAGCGTCGCTTCGTGCGCGGTGACATCGCCGCCGCTCTGCCCCTGCAGCAGCGAGGCGCCGCGCACGCCGAGCAAATACCGCGCGGTGATGATGCCGTCCTGCGCGGTCGCCACGGCCTCGGCGTCGTTGTGGGCGGCGTCCAAATCCAGGTCAAAGGCGACGATGCGAATGGTGAATTCCAGTTGGTCGGTTACCGGAGTGGCCGCGCTGTCGGTGGCGACATAAGTGGTCGCCACATCAAGCGGAAACACCAGCGTGCCGCCGCTGTTGTCGGTGATCGTGCCGTGTATCTCGCGGGTGCTGCCGTCAAAATTCAGCCCGGCAAGACCGGTGGAATCGGCCGTTATCGTATACGTGACATCGCCTTCGCCATGCTCCACCGCCGGCAGCGTCACCCGCGGGCGAATCGGCACATCCAGCGCAACGACCAAATCTTCCTGCGTCGCGGCAAACGCCAGCACCTCGCTCGGCGTGGCCGTGACTTCGGCCGACCATTCGCCGGGGCCGAGGTTATTTTCCGCGGCGATTTGCACATCGTAGGCGGTGTTGTTGGTCAGGCCGGTGACGGTGTAGTTGGTTTCGGTGAAGCCGCCGGTGGAGACGCCGTTGTCGTCGGCGCCGTTCCACGCGCCGGCGGCGACATCGTCGGCGGTGCCGGCGATGCCGTCGGCGCCGTTGGTGGTCGCGGTGCGCCAGCGCGCGCGGTAGTTGGCCAGATCCAGGCGCTCCAGCGCGGTCCAACTCAGGCGCAATCGCCGGTCGGCCGGGTTGGCGGCCAGCCCTTCCACCTGCTGCGGAAGCGCGGTGTCCACCGACACTTCCACGTCGGCCTGTAGCGCGCCCGAGGCCGTGCCGCGCGCGCCGAGCAGGTCAAAGCCGCGGTAGTTCAGCGATTTGACCTCGGCGGCGGCCGGCGTGCCGGTCAGCATGCGGGTTTCGGTGTCAAACTCCAGGCCGTCCGGCAACTCGCCCTCCAGCACATAGGTATACGGTTCAAAGCCGCCCTCCAGCGCCGGAAATTCCACGCTCACCGCGGTGTTAATGGTCAGCGTCATTTTTGCCGGCGCCGCTTCGGAAAAAATCGGCGGCGGCGCCAGCGTCAGCGAAACCGGCTGCGTCACTTCGCGCGGCGGGCGCGCCGAGTCGCGCACCGTGTAGACCATGCTGACTTCCTCGGTCTCGGTGACCATCGGCGGCTCGGCCGGGTCGGTGGACAGGGTGCGGGTCGCCGCGTTGTATGCGAGATAGGTCGGCACGCCGGTGAGCAGATGCGAAGCGCGCCCGATCGCGCCGTATGCGCGCGGCAGCACCACTTCGGACTGCAGCGCGCCGTCGGCGTGAAAGCGCACCGGCGCCTGCACCTGCGTCAGCAGCGGCAGCGCGGCGCGGGTGATGGTGACGCGGTAGGTTTGCGTGTCCTCGCCGTTGTCGGCGGTGATGATGACATCAAAGACATTTTCGCCGACCGCCAGCGGAAACTCGCGCGACGGCGTGTTGTCGCGCCCAACCCAGCGTTGTCCGCCGCTTTTGCCGATGGTGAAACTCGCGAACTCGTCCTTGGCGGTCGCGGTGATGCGCAGGCGCTCCACATGGTTGTCGACCGAGGCCGCATAGGCGCTCAACTCCGAATCAAACCCGGGGGAAATTCTTCCGTCGGAAAGACGCAGCCCGATCAGCGCGGTTTCGGCGCTGCGCCGCGGCACCGCCGAGACCGAGGTGGTCCATTCGCTGAACGCGCCGGCCGCGCCGCCGCCGACGATCTGTTCGGCCGCGATTTGCACTTCGTATTCGGCGCCGACCGTCAGCGGCCCGAGCAGGTATTCGGTCGCCTGCCGCGAGGTGATGGCGGTGCCGTCCGCGCCGCCGGGCCCCTCCCAGGTGTTGTCGGAGCCGTTTTTGACATCGTCGTCGTCGGACCAGCGCAACCGGTAGCCGCTCAGCGCGCGGCCGTTGGTGCGCTCCGGCGCCCGCCAGTCCACCTTGAGTTTTCTGCCTTCGGCCGGGGTAACGCTCAGAAAGCGCGGCAACGGCGGCGCGGAATGCGCGCTGTTGGAGGTGGTTTCGCCGGAGGTTTCCGAATACGGGCCTTCCGTGCCGGGAATGGCGGCGCCGTATATCACGGTGACGCGCACATTGTATTGCACATTTGCCTGCAGTCCCGACAAAATATGACTGGTGGTATCCGGCCGGCCGCTGGTGGTATGGGCGGTGGTCCAGCCGGTGGAGCCGGACCTTTGGCGCTGCACCCGGTAGCGCAGAAAGTTGCTGCCGTTGAAATCGGGCCGAGTCCAGTGCACATCAATTCGGGTGGCGCTGACGCGCGTCAGCGAGACATCCTGCGGAGCGTCCGGCGGCGCCTCCAAAAAGACCTCGGTGCTGACCCAGTTGCTGCGGCCGTTGGCGCCGACCACGGCGATATCCAGGCGGTAACGCCGGCCGTATGGCAGATCGGCGCCGGCCTCGGTGGTGTAGGCGTTTCGGGCGGAATCCACGCGAACGCCGTCGGCGCCGCCTTCGTTGAGCCACTCGGGGAAAAACCCCTGGCGCTTCCAGCGCAGCAGGTAATGGCTGATTTGCGCCTCGGCGGCGTTTGCCGGCGGCTGCCAGGCCATGCGAATGTTGTGGTCGCTCGGCGTGGCGTTGGTTGCGGTGAAGGAATTCACCACTCCGGGCGCCGGCACCGGCGGCGCCGGCGTCGGCGGCTGCGGCGCGGTGACCTTGGCGTTCGCCGACCAACTGCTGTATCCGGTGCTGTTGCGCGCGCGAATGCGCACCGTGTATTCGGTGCCGGGGGTGATGGTCAGCCCGGTGGCGGTGCTGTTGTCAAATACGAACGGACTTCCGGTGAAAGCGGCCCACTCTTCGCCGCGGCTGACGCCGGGGATGTCGTAATCCCCGCTGAATTCCCAGTCGGCGTCGGCGTCGTTGGAGAGTTGCCATTGGTATTGCCAAATGGTGGAGCCGCCGTCGTATTTCGGCGGAAACCACCGCACCGTCATGGTGTTGTGCGTCGCCGTGAAGGAAGTGATGCGCGGCGGCCCGCCTTCCGGCGCCACGGTGCGATCGCGCGCGGCAGTGTTAAGAGAGTCGGACCATTCGCCGACGCCGGCTTCGTTGAAAGCGCGCAACTGCGTGTCGGTGCCGCGATTGGTCGGCAATGAGGTCACCAGAAAACTGTGCGCTTCGCGCACGCTGCGGCCGTCCGCGCTCAAAGTGGCGCGGGCGCCCCCATTGAGATAGCGCCCGTTTACTTCGATGCCCATCTTCGGTTGCCACACGCGGAATTCGTAGCCGAGAACTTCCAGCGCCGGCTTGGGATTCGGCGGAGTGAAGTGAAACATGACCTTGCCGCCGCGCTGCTGCGCGAATTGCAGGGTCGGTTTGCCCGGCTTGGCCTGCGACTGGCCGCGGGAGCCGGCGCTGGACTGCACTGCGTTGGACCAATCGGACTGCAGGTTGCGGGCGTTGACCACGCGCAGTTGGTATAGAGTGGTGTGGTTGGCGTTAATGCCGGTAATGGTCAGCGAGTTGCCGCCCTGTATGCGCACAAAGGTGCCGTCCGAGCCGCCGGCGTTGCTGTGCCAATCCATGTCAAGGGAGCCGAGCCCGGCGCCGGCGGTCCACCGCCAGCGGTAGACCACGCCGACTATCGGCGAGCCGCCGTTGTCGGCGAGCGTCCATTTCAACGAGACTTTGTTTTGGCGCGGCTCCACCGTTATCACCGGCGCCGCCGGATTGGTGTAAGGCGCGGTTTCCAACGCATCCGACCACTCGCCGACGCCGCGGCGGTTGTAGCCGGCGACCTGCACAACATATGTCTGCCCGTTGGTCAGGCCGGTGATGTTGTGATCGCGGCGGTTGGCGATGGCGATTCCGGCCGAGGCCGGCACGCGAAAGCCGAATTCGCCGCCCGGGTTGATCCAGTCGGTGGAGCCGGCGCCGCGCGCCCAGCGCACCGCGTAACCGGTCGGTTGCTGCTGCGTCGCGCTGGAAACAAAACCGCTGAGCCAGTTGACTTCAATGGCGCCGTTGCTCGGTTTCAGGTGCACGCCGCTCACTTTGGGCGGCGCGCCCAGCCCGGTGTTGACGCGCAGCGCGACTCCGCTCCATCGGGTGACGACCGCGCCGCTGACCATCTTGTCCGAGCCGATTTCAAAATTGTAGCCCTTGTTGGGCACAAGCCCGGTGACGCGAATGCCGGTGGCGGCGCCGCCGCCGGGAACCGCCAGCCCGGTGTTCGTGCCCGGATTGAGCCACGAGCCGGTGCCCGGCAGCGTCCAGCGAATGCGGTATCGCAGAATATTCGCGGCGTTGTTCGCCGGCGCCCAGTAGGCGGTGACGGTGCTGTGATCGACGCTCCATACGATGTTGCGCGGCAAATCAGCGGCGGCGGCGTTTTGCGCCTGCGCGACCGGAGCGGCGGCAAGCGAAGTCAGCAACAGTGCCGCTTTTGCGACGAATCCAAGGGAGGTTCGTTTGGCGGACACTTGGGGTTTTTTGCAGCGGTCGTTGGCGAATCGCAAAATTTCAGGGATTAAAAACCGGGTGGCGCGGTTTGTCAATAGTAAAAGTGGAAAAATCTGCGGAAAATCCCGGTGAAAAACCCTTCGCCGAAAAAGTCCGTCGGAAAGTTCGGGGAAAAAGTCGGTCAAAAACCCGCCGAAAAAAGTCGGCCGGAAAGTCACTTTTCCCCTGAGAAAACGCTTACAAAATCGGTGCAAAAACTGATGAAAACTAAGCAGAATTCCTTCACTCCTCCTGCAATTCCGGCAAATCCCGAAAACATTCCAGCGCGTCCGGATTGGCCAGCGCGGCGCGGTTGGCGACTTTTTCGCCGTGTACCACGCTGCGCACCGCCAGTTCCACGATTTTTCCGCTGAGAGTGCGCGGAATGTCGGCGACCGCGAGGATTTTCTTCGGAATGTGGCGCGGCGAGGCGTTTTCGCGCAAGGCGGCGCGAATGCGCGACTTTAATTCTTCGCTTAAAACTGCGCCCTCGCGCAACTGGACGAACAGCACCACGCGGACATCGCCGCCCCACTTTTGCGCGATGCAAATGCTTTCCAAAATCTCGTCAAATTTCTCCACCTCGCGGTAGATCTCGGCGGTGCCGATGCGCACGCCGCCGGGGTTTAGCACCGCGTCGGAGCGGCCGTGAATGATGAAGCCGTCGTTTTCGGTGATCTCGGCGAAATCGCCGTGCGCCCAGGTGTTTTCGTAGCGCGAAAAATACGCGGCGCGATATTTTTCATTCTCTTCCGGCGCATTGGTGCCCCAAAACCCGAGCGGCATGCTGGGGAAGGCGCGCGCGCAGACCAGTTCGCCGCGGCTGCCGGGCGGCGCGGGCGCGCCGCCGGCGTCATACACGCGCGCGTCCATGCCGAGTCCCGCGCCCTGAATTTCGCCGCGCCACACCGGGCGCAGCGGGTTGCCCAGCACGAAACAGGAGACGATGTCGGTGCCGCCGGAGATGGAAGCGAGATGCACATCCGTCTTTATCTCTTTGTAAATGTAGTCAAAACTCTCCGGCGCGAGCGGCGAGCCGGTGGACAACACCGCGCGCAACGCGCCGAGGTTAAAGTCGCGCGGGCGGACGCGGTGCTTGGCCAGGGCGGCGATGTAGCGCGCGCCACCGCCGAAAATGCTTATCCGCGCGCGTTCGGCGATCTCCCACAGATGCGACGGGCGCGGATGAAACGGCGCGCCGTCATACAAGACCAGCGCGCAGCCGCTGGCGAGGCCGCTGATCAGCCAATTCCACATCATCCAGCCGCAGGTGGTGATGAAAAAAAACACATCGGTTTCGCGCAATCCGACATGGAGTTGATGCTCTTTCAGATGCTGCAGCAGCGTGCCGCCGGCGCCATGCACGATGCATTTCGGCGCGCCGGTGGTGCCGGAGGAATAAAGGATGCAGAGCGGGTGATCAAAGGGGAGTTGGGCGAAGAGGAGTTTTTCGCTTGCATTTTCCTTGGCGAAATTCGCGTAAGAAAGCATGCCCTTCCCTACTTCCGTGTCCTGCGCATCAAATGGAACGACGATGACATGTTCAATGCTGTCCAGTTCGCGCGCGATGGTTTGAACCGAGGCGCGCATGTCAAAGTATTTTCCGTTGTAGGTGTAGCCGTCCGCGGCGAACAAAATGCGCGGGCGGATTTGTCCGAATCGCTCCAGCACGCCGGCCGCGCCGAAATCGGGCGAGCACGACGACCACACCGCGCCGATGCTTGATGCGGCGAGCATCGCCACCACGGTCTCCGGCGTGTTGCGAAGGTAGCCGGCGACGCGGTCGCCGGCGCGCAGTCCCAATGCGCGCAGACCGGCGGAGACGCGCGCGGTTTCTTTGTAGAGTTCGGCGTAGGTTAATGTTCGCGACGAACCGTCTTCGCCGTAAAACAAAATCGCCGGCGCGTCATCGCGGCGGCGCAGCATGTTTTCGGCGAAGTTTAATTGACTGCCGGAAAACCACTTTGCGCCGGGCATTGCGTCGCCGTTTTGCAAAATATTTTCCGGCGCGGATTTTTTGCTCGCGATAACGCCGGTGAAATCCCACACCTCGTTCCAAAACTCGGCGCGGTTTTCAATGCTCCATTTGTAAAGCGCGTCGTAGTTCTCGGCGAAACCATACCGCGCCGCAGCGCGTTGCATAAACGCGAACATCGCGCTTTCGCGCATCGCCGTTTCAGTCGGCCGCCACAGAGGCTGCATCAGTATTGCGACTCCGGCACATGCACGATCAAGCCGTCCATTTCCGGCGCGAGTTTGATCTGGCACGCGAGGCGGCTGGTTGCGTCCACGCCTTCGGCGAACTCCAGCATTTCCGTTTCCATCTCTTCGGGCGGCGGAAGTTTGCCGAACCATTTTGCGTCCACATGCACATGACATGTCGCACAACTGCAGACGCCGCCGCATTCGGCGAGGATGCCCGGAACTTCGTCGCGCTTGGCGATGCGCATTAACACATCGCCCTCCTCCGCTTGCGCTTCACGCGAAGTTCCGTCGGCGAGTTGGAAAGTGATTTGAATGCTCATTGTGCGAACAGCACCGGATAGAGCGTCGCCACCAACAGCGCGGCGATGGTGTAATTGAACACGCGCAGTTTCACCGGGTCGGAAAGCCACCGCCGCAATTGCACGCCGAGCACCGCCCAGGCGCTTACCGACGGCAGAGTGATCGTCCCGAAAATGACGGCGACCAGGACCACGCCAAAAAGCGAATGCGACGGCGGCGTGAACGCGCTGATCGCGGTCAGCGCCATCACCCATGCTTTCGGATTGACCCACTGAAACATCGCCGCCTGAAAAAAACTCACCGGCTTCCCGCCGCGCTGCGAGGCGTCTCCGGACGGCGGCGCCGCAGTTGCGGTCTTCCACGCGAGGAACAGCAGGTAGCAAATGCTGAGCGTTTTCAGCACGAGATAACTGAGCGGATAGGCGTTGAAAACGCCGATGAGCCCGGCGCCGACCAGCGCGATCATCAAGGTAAACCCGCCGCACACGCCGAGCACCACCGGCCAGGTGCGCCGCATTCCAAAATTCACGCCGGAAACCAGCACCATCAGGTTGTTGGGGCCCGGCGTTATCGACGAGACAAACGAGAAAAACGCCAGGCCGGCGAGGAGTTCCGGAGTCATTTGCAGGCGGCGTTTTTAAATCAAATCCGCGTCGGACATGATTTCCACCAGCGCCGGGCCGTTGTGCGCCAGCGCTTTTTGCACGGCGCCATCCAGTTTTTCCGGCTGCGTTACGCGCTCGCCGTGCGCGCCGCACAGGCGCGCGTAGGCGGCGAAGTTCGGGTTGTGCAGTTGCGTCTGCCAGACGCGCCATTCGCCGGCGCGCTGCTCCTTGCTGATCTTGCCGAGTTGCTCGTTGTTCAGCAAAAAGTGCGTGATGTTCATTTGGTACTTGACCGCGGTGGTCAGTTCGGCGAGGTATTGCCCGAAGCCGCCGTCGCCGCTGATGGAGATGACTTGGCGGCCGCGCAGGTGTTCCATGTCGCGCGCCGCCGCCCACGCGCCCATCGCCGCCGGAAAGGAAAAACCGATGGAGCCGAGGTAGCCGGACATCAGCACCGACTGCTCGGCGCATTCAAAATAGCGGCCGAAGGAATAGGTGTTGTTGCCGACATCCACGGCGATGATCGCGTCCTTCGGCGCGAGGCGGGTCAGCGCGTCAAAAATCACCGCGGAATTGAGACCGCGTCCGCGGTCGTCGGCGCGGCGGTTGGCTTTTTCCGCGCGCCAAATTTTCCAGCGCTCGGCGATTTCTTTGCGCTGATCAATGGTGTCCGGTTTGCCGGCGGCGTCGCGCAACAATTTTGCGGTCGCGCCGATTTCGCCCCACAACGGAAGTTCCACCGGATGAAACTTGCCGAGCGCCATCTGTTCAAAATCCACCTGAATGATCGGGCGCTTGGTGGTGATGCCGGTGTGGTCGGAGAACGACGAGCCGAACGCGAGAATCAGATCGCATTCGTTCATAAACCAACTCGCAATCGGCGTGCCCGAGCGCCCGAGCACGCCGGCGGCGAGCGGATGCGCGTCGGAAATTTGCCCCTTGCCTTTGAAAGTGGTCAGCACCGGCGCGTTTAAGGTTTCGGCCAGCGCAATCACCTCATTCATGGACTCGCGCGCGCCGTAGCCGGCGATGATGATCGGGCGGCGGTATTTTTTCAGCATGTCGGCGGCGCGCGCCAGCGCCTCGGGCGGCGGCGTGATCTGTTGCGCGGCCAGCCGCCCGGCCGGATGCGCGGCTTTCGCCTCGCCGGCCTCAATCGTCTGCACATTGTCCGGAAAAATCAGATGCGCCGGCACGCGGTTTACGATGGCGTTTTTGCAGGCGAGGCTCATCAACTCGGCATGCTTGCTGGTGTGCAGCGCGGTCTGGCTGAAATCGGCGACCGATTCAAACGCCGCGGCCAGGTCAATTTCCTGAAACGCGCCGGGCCCGAACACCTGCACCGCGACCTGCCCGGTCAGCGCGAGCGCCGGCGCGCGGTCCACTTTCGCGTCCCACAATCCGGTCAGCAAATTGGTCGCGCCGGGACCGGCGATGGTCAGGCAGGCGGCCGGTTTGCCCGAGAGTTTGGCGTAGCCGCTGCAGGCGAAGGCCGCGGCGCCTTCGTGGCGGATGCCGTAATAGGCCAGGTTGCCGGCGACTTCCTGCTGGCGCAGCGCCTCGGCCAGGCCGAGGTTGGAATGCCCGACCATGCCGAATACCGTCCGAATGCCCCAATTGACCATGGTCTCGGCCATCACATCGGACACGGTGCGCGCGCGTTGCGGCTCTTTTTCCAGGCCGAGGTAAATGCCGTCTTCGCGCACTTCCAGCGGATAAATCCGCTGCCCGGAATCTTCGTGGCCGCCGGGCGGTTTGCCGGTCTGCGGGTCAAAATCCCAGCCGTGCCACGGGCAGCGCAGCCAGCATTTGCCGTCCTTGCCGGTCTCAATGGTGCCTTCGCCGAGCGGCCCGCCCTGATGCGGGCAGCGGTTGTCCATCGCCGTGTAGCGCCCGCCGACATGGGTCAGCGCCACGGTTTTGTCGCCGGCGACCGCGCTTTTTACGCGGCCCTCGGGGAGTTCGTCAATCTCGGCGATTTTGTGCCAGTCAAGTTCGGGAGAGTTCATGGTTTTGCCGTTTTTTCAAGGGAAATCAAGTTTTTGCGGGTGAAACTCAAAAAGTCCCGCAGTAATTAAAAAGTCCCGCGGAAACCGCCGGGAAGCGAATTATGACCCAACCCCGCCGTAGCGGACGCCGGTCAGCGCCGCCATGTCGCGGTCAAAGGTGGTCAGATCTTCCGCGGAAAATTGCCCGAGGTGGGTGTGCCCGCAGGCGCGCGCGAGGATTTGCATCAATTCCACCGAGGATCGCAAAAACCGCCCGAGCCGCGCCGCGGCGTCCTCCACCGGCAGGCGCGCGCGCAAATCGGCGCGCTGCGTGGCGATGCCGACCGGGCAATTGTTGGTGTGGCAGGCGCGCATGCCGAGGCAGCCGATCGCCTGCAGCGCGGCGTTGGAAAGCGCCACGCCGTCGGCGCCGAGCGCCATCGCCTTGGCGAAATCGGCCGGGGTGCGCAGGCCGCCGGTTGCTATCAGCGTGACCTCTTTTTTGCCGCAGGAATCCAAGTGCCGCCGCGCGCGCGCCACCGCGGCCGTGGTCGGCACCGAAATATTGTCGCGGAAAATCAGCGGCGCCGCGCCGGTGCCGCCGCCGCGCCCGTCCAGAATGATGTAATCCACGCCGACTTCCAGCGCGGCGTCAATGTCGGCCTCAATGTGCTGCGCCGACAATTTGTAGCCGAGCGGAATGCCGCCGGTTTTTTCGCGCGCCTCGTTGGCGAAATCGCGAATCGCGGCGGCGTCCTGCCAATCGGGAAAACGCGCCGGCGAAATCGCGTCTTCGCCCGGTTTCAGGCCGCGCACTTCGGCGATTTTCCCGAGCACTTTTGCGCCGGGCAAATGTCCGCCGGTGCCGGTCTTCGCGCCCTGCCCGCCTTTGAAGTGAAACGCCTGGCAGCGCTGCACTTTGTCCCAGCCAAAACCGAAGCGCGCCGAGGCGAGTTCGTAGAAATATCTGCTGTTTGCGGCCTGTTCTTCGGGCAACATCCCGCCTTCGCCGCTGCAGATGCCGGTGCCGGCGAGTTCCGCGCCTTTTGCCAGCGCGATTTTCGCCTCCTCGGAAAGCGCGCCGAAACTCATGTCGGAGACGAACAGCGGAATTTCCAGCGTAAGTGGCTTCGCCGCGCGCGGCCCGATGACCAAGTCGGTCGCGACCGGGTCATCGTCCAATCGCGGCGGACGCGCCAATTGCGCCACGACGAATTGCAAATCATCCCAACTCGGCAAGTCGCGGCGGCTGACGCCCATCGCGCCCACGGGACCGTGGTGGCCGGTCTTGCTGAGGCCGTCGCCGGCGAGTTGGCGGATGTATTTGACATGCGGCTCGTCGGGCGTGCCGACCGGGTCCTGATACATGCCCTGATACGCGCCGCGGTGGTAGGGCTGCGGATGCGCGCGCTCCCATTGCAAAATTTCCTCCTCGTCCACCCACACCGCATCGTCCTCCACCCACGCGGAAAACTTGCGCAGCGTTTCGCTGTTGTTGTATTCGCTGACGCCGCTGTCCAGCCGGTAGTCCCAGCCGTGCACGCCGCAAATCAAATTGTCGCCGTCCACATGCCCGTCCGACATCAGCGCGCCGCGGTGCGCGCAACGGCCGTATAACACCGACACTTCGTCGTCATAACGAACGATCACGAGGTCCACATTGGAGACCAGCGCATGCGCGGGCGCGCGGTCGCGCAAAGATTTCCAGTCGGCGATGCGGAGTTTTTTCATCGTGATTTGGCGCGCACTTTACCGCGAACCTCGCGCGTTCGCAAAAAGCGCTCGCCGCGTTTGCGGTGCTCTTCGTAGCCGTGAAATTCGGCCGCGGCCGCGCCGTAGAGTTTCGCCAGCGGCGCCGCGCTCAGGCCATGCAAAAAGATGCTGAGCAGGACGGTGATGAACACGATGTTCACCAGCGTTTCGGCGTGGGTCAATTCGGTTTTGCTGATGACCAGCAGCACGAACAACACCGACGCAAGTCCGCGCGGCCCGAACCAGCCGAGAAAAAGTTTGGTCTGCATTTTTAAATGCAGTCCGGCCAGCGACAGCGCGATCGGCAGCATGCGCAGAACGGTCAGACTCAGCGCGCCGTAAAGCCAGTGCCACGGATTAAACGCGGCCAGCGCCGGCGGCAGCAGCAGCGCGCCGAAAATGAAAAACGAGCCGAGCGTCAGCAACTGCCCCTCGGTCTCCACGAATTCAAACAGGTATTTGCACGGGCGCTCCAGTTTGTTGCCGAACACCAGCCCGCCGAGGAATGCCGCGATGAAGCCATTCCCCTGCAGCGCCTCGGCCGCGAGAAAACAAATGCCGGCGAGAACCAGCGAAAAAATTCCCTCGCCCTCCTCCGACATCCAGCCATGCGCATCGGCGCGGCTCAGCAACTTCGCGCCGGCGTAACCGACGGCGATGCCGACCGCGGGTCCGAACACCAACTGCAGCGCGGCGAAATGCACCCAGTTGGTCATCTCATGGCTCGCCATCGCGCTGGCGACGCTGGCAATAATTAAAATCACCGGCAGCGCGATGCCGTCGTTCAGGCCGCTTTCCACATTGACGCTGCGGCGGATTCGCTCCGGGACTTTTTCGTCGTTCAGCACCGCCTGCCCGAGCGCGGCGTCGGTCGGCGTCAAAATCGCCGCGAGAAGCATGCCTTCAAACGGGCTCAGCCCGAGCGGCAGCACATAAGCGAGCGCGCCGCCGAGCGCGATGCCGAGCGGCATGCCGAACAGCAGCATGCGCTGCGGCACGATGTGATCGTTGATCAGGCGGCGCAAATTGATGCGCGCGGCGTCGCTGAACAGCACCAGCACCAGCGTCGCTTCCGGCAAGATGAGCATCCAGCCGCCGTCGCCGCCGGCGTGCATATGTTCAACCGGAAAATGCACGGCGCCGAAAAACATTTCGCCGAGCAGCAGTCCGCCGCCGGCGAACAGCATCGGCGGCGTCACCGGCGTGCCGGCGATGCGCTTGGACACGAGGCCGAAGCACAGAAACAGCAGGAGAATGAAGAGGACGGAATGGTGGTCCATTACGGGAGTCGGTGTTTGCGGGTGATTTGTTTGTCGCGGCGCGCGGGGTATTACAATGCGGCGCGATGGCGCATTTTAATACGAAACCGCGGCGGCGCGGGCGAACTCGCATGCTCGGGCGAAGCCGCCGCGGCATGTCTTTTCGCGGGCATTTTCGCGCGCGGTTGCGCGCGCGCATTTCCGCGCGGCGACCGGCACAACCCAAAGCACAACATTCCCCGCGGCGATTTTTGCCGGGCAAATCCCGCCCCGGCAATTATCGCGGACATTTTCGCCGCCGCCCCCCGTTTCGCTCCCAGGGTTTTGGCGCGCCGCATTACCCGGTTCCGCTGCGCCTCGCGGTGCTGCCGGCCGCGGCGTTTACGCTGGTGTTGTGGCTGGTGCATTTGACCTCGGAATTTCTGCTGCCGTCGGCCGCGTCCGCCGGAATTTATCCGCGCCGCGCCGAGGGGTTGCCGGGGATTTTTTTCGCGCCGCTTTTGCACGCGTCTTTTGATCATTTAATTTCCAACACGCTGCCGCTGCTGCTGCTCGGCGGCGGCATGCTGTATTTTTACCCGCGCGCGTCAAAAATCGCGCTGCCGTTTCTCTACCTCGCGCCCGGAGCCGGCGTGTGGCTGTTCGCGCGCGGCGCATGGCATCTCGGCGCGAGCGGGCTTTCCTACGGAATCATGTTCTTCGTCCTTTCCGCCGGGTTTTTGCGCAAGGACAAAGTTGCCGCGGGATTTTCCACGGCCGCGCTGTTTTTATACGGCGGCGGAATGCTCACCGGACTTTTGCCGGAAGATTCCGGAGTTTCCTTTGAATATCATCTGTTCGGCGCGCTCACCGGCGTGTTATGCGCGTTCGCGTTGCGCCGGCGCGACCCGCTACCGCCGCCGCCAAAAAGTCCGGCGGAAAATGCCGAAGAGGAGGAAGACGACATTATCGGCGACCAGTGGAAATTGCCGCGATAAACCGCAGTCATGTTAACTACGGTTGCGGCAGCGCTTCAATTTTGGTTTTGACCGTGGCCGCCGCGGTCGCGCTCATACCCGCGGTCAATGCGTCCAAAGTTGCGCCGCTCGCGCTCGCCAGCCCGAGCAGGTAATACCGCGCGATCATCACGCCGTCGGCGACGGTGGTTCCGTTTGCGCCGTCCACATCAAAAGAGTCGGCCAGCACGCCGGCGTTGACGCGGTCGCCGATTGCGGCCGCGCCGCTCAGATTGAGTCCGGCGATCAATGCGTTGCCGCGCACGCCGGCGAGATACCTCGCAATCAGCACGCCGTCCTTCCAATCCACCGCGCCGCTTCGGTCCACATCCATGTTGAAGCCGCCGGTGGTGGCGCGCACCGGCGCGGTGTAAGTCCCGGTGCCGGCGTCGTTGCGCGCGGCCACGCGCACTTCATAGACCGCGCCGCCGGTCAGTCCGCCGAGTTCGTAGGAGGAGTGGGAGACGCCGGTCGCCACCGTGGTCCAATTGGTTGTGCCCGCCCCCTGCGAATGCTGCACCGAATATTCCTCGATGGCGTCGCCGCCGTTGGAGGCCGGCGCGTTCCACTCCAAAGAAAGCCGGCCGATGCCGGCCTGCGCGCGCAGGTCGGTCGGCACGCCGGGCGGCGTCGCCGGATTGTCGCTGGTCTCCGCGAAATCGCCGGTTCCCTCGGAATTGACCGCGGCGACTCCGATGGCATACGAGACGCCGTTTGTCAAACCGCTGATTTCGCGGCTGGTCCCGGTGGTCACGCTCTCGCCGGCCGCGCCCGACGGGTTGATGTAGGTGTCGGGAGTCGCGGCCTGCGCCCAGCGCACCCGGTATCCGCTGACATCGGCGCCGCCGTTGTTTGCCGGCGCGCTCCACGACACCGTGATTTTTCCGTCGGCGATGGCCGTGCCGAGCGACTGCGGCCGCCCCGGAACGGTGCGCGCTGTTTCGCTCTTTGAAACGAAGGAACTGGTTCCGGCAAAGGTGTGGGAGGCGACCTGCACTTCGTAGCGGGTGCCGGCGGTCAAACCGGTGACCGTATACGGCGTGGTGCCGCGGTCGCCGGCGGCGCCTTCGGGATTGAGCCAGGCCGAGCCGCCGTCCTCCCGCCAGCGCACCAGGTATTCCAAGGCGGCGGACACGCCGCCGGTGTCGGTCGGCGGGTCCCATTCCAGCGTCACGGAGGTTGCGGTAACCTCGGTGAAAGTAAGCGCGCTCGGCGGTCCGGGCGGTCCGAGCGGAGTTCCGCTGGTGGTTTCCCAGCGGCCGATGACGAAACTGGTCTCGGCGGCGACATCCACCTGGTAGCGGGTGCCATTGGTCAGCCCGGTCAATTCATAACTCCGCGCGCCCGCGCCGCCGGTGATGAGTTGGCCGGTCTCGCCGGGCGGATCCACCCAGACCGGAGCGGACGCGGACGGCGCCCAGCGCACCCGGTAGTTCGTGACCACCGGAGTGTCCGCCGGGTTCGGGAATGCGCCCGGCTCCGACCATGACACCGTCAGTTTTTGGTCGCCGCGGTCCGCCACCAAATTGCGCGGCCGGTTCGGCGCGCGAAAAGTCCGGCCGGTCACCACATTGGACCAGAGGCCGGTGTCAAAGGCGTTGACCGCCGCGACCTGCACATGGTGCGTCAGGAACGAAAAGACGACAAAACTGTGGGAGCGCGCATCGGCGCCGCCGGGAATCTCCTCGCCCGAACTGCCGATGCTGTTGGTGAAAACACTCGGGTCGTCGGACAGCGCGTGGCGGTATCTGTAGCCGGTGATCGGGCTGCCGGAATCGCTGCTCGGCGGACTCCAGTTTATTTCCAATTCCTGGTCAACGGAATCGGAGGTGATCGAGTTCAGCGTCGGCGCGCCCGGACCGAAGCCGAAATACACGGTGTAGGATTTCGGGTTGTCGCCGATGGTGGTGATGGTGACCGTCAGCGGCAGTGTAAAGGCATTGTTTTTCCTTACGATTTCATGGGTGGTTCCTCCGCCGGTGGTTTGATGCACCGGCGTTACCGTGGCTGCTATGTCGGTGGTGGCCCACAGAGCATCAACCGTGCGCGGCGGCGCCGCCCAGTAGGTATAGACGCTCGGGCTGAACACCGGCGTGGGGTCAAATCCCACGGTCGGGCAACTGCCACTGGCGCAAAGCTCCGGCGCGCCGTAACGCAGAGTCAAACTGCCCAGGTTCTGCGCGCTCGCATTCCACGACGCGAAAAGCGCGGTCAATGCGGCGGCGAGGAGGAGGGATTTTTTCATGGGCATTTTTGGGGGGCGGAAAAATTCCGGCGAAAACTGGCGGAGAGAGAGGGATTCGAACCCTCGATACGCTTACGCGTATACACGCTTTCCAGACGTGCTCCTTCGACCGCTCGGACATCTCTCCGCGCGGTTCCTAGCATAGCGCAGGCGGAACCATTGTCAAGCGGGACTTTTTAAGGCGAAAGGCGGCGAATTTCCCAGCCGCCCTTTTCGCCGGCGCGGGTGTAGAGGAGGCGGTCGTGCAGGCGGTGCCGCCGCCCCTGCCAAAACTCCATGCGCCGCGGGCGGATGCGGTAGCCGCCCCAGAAATCCGGCGGCGAAATTTCGCGCCCGTCAAAATCCGCGGCGATTTTTGCCAGGCGTTTTTCCAGAACTTCGCGCGAGGTTAATTCCGCGCTCTGATGCGAGGCCCATGCGCCGAGTTGCGCCTCGCGCGGGCGCGAATGAAAATACGCCCGCGATTCTTCGGCGGGAATTTTTGCGGCGCGCCCTTCCACGATGACCTGCCGCGCCAGCGCGATCCACGGAAAAAGCGCCGCGACATTTTCGTTGTCGCGCATTTGCGACGCTTTTCGGCTGGTGTAATTGGTGAAAAACACCAGGCCGTCATGGTCAAAGGATTTCATCAGCACGCAGCGCACCGACGGCGCGCCGTCCGCGTCCGCGCATGCGAGCGTAATCGCGTTCGGCTCGGGCAGGCCGGCGGCGCGCGCCTCGGCGAACCATTTATCAAATTGCGCCAGCGGATCGGCCGCAACATCGGCGCGCGCCAGACCCGCGGCGCCGTATTGCGCGCGAAGGTCTTGCGGGTCGGGCACGCGCCGGGGGTTTCCGTTTAGAACGGAATGTCGTCGTCAAAATCGTCGGCGGCTTTGTCGGCCGCTCCCGATTTTTTGCCGCCGCCGGAAGGCGCGGATGCGGGCGGAGCGGATTGGTCGTATTCGTCGCGACTTCCACTGCCACTACCACCGCCGCCACCGCGGCTGTCAACCATTTGCATGTTTTGCGCGACGATTTCGGTGGTGTAACGCTCGTTGCCGTTTTTGTCCTGCCACTTGCGCGTCTGCAAGCGTCCTTCCACATACACGAGCCTGCCCTTTGCCAGGTACTGCCCGACGATTTCGGCGGTGCGTCCGTAAAAGGTGACGCGGTGCCATTCGGTGCGCTCCTTTTTTTCACCGGTTTGCTTGTCGTTCCAGAACTCAGTGGTTGCGATCGTGGAATTAACCACGGCGCCGCCTCCTTCGGGAAAATGACGAACTTCCGGGTCTTGTCCAAGACGCCCCAGCACGATTGCTTTGTTTACATTTGCCATGATCAATAATCCTGTTTTGAATGATGGAATGAAGTGCACTCTCCGAGTGCCCGGCTAGTCTACCAAATATTCGCTCAGCGCGGACCGGCCCGCGGAAAAATTTCCGCGCCCTCCCCGCCTCCCCCGCTTCCCTTATGCGCGGCGGCGGCGGCGGCGAACCAAACCGCCGCCAGCGCCGCGCAAAACCAAAATACGCCGCCCGCGCCGAATCGCCCGCTGAGCGCGCCGCCGCACAGGCCGCCGGCGAACATGCCGAGGAATTGGCAGGTGGTGTAGACGCCGATGGCCGCGCCTTTGGCGCGCGCCGGCGCGAGGCGCGAGACCCGCGACGGCAGCATCGCCTCCAGCGCGTTGAACGCGGTGAAAAACACCCACAACGCCGCCAGCACGGCCGGCAACGCGCCACTTCCGGCAATCCGCGCAAGTCCGGCGCAGGCGACCGCCAGTAACGCGACCGCGCACAACAATGCAATCCGGTGGTGGCGCGCGGACAGCATCAACAGCGGCGCCATCGCGACCGCCGACGCGGCCAGCACCGGCGCGTAAATTTTCCAGTGCGAAGCGAGCGGCAACCCGCTTTGCTCCTGCAGCATGCCCGGCAATTCCACGAACATCGCGGTCAGCGCCGCATGCAATGCGAACGCGCCGAAATTTAACTGCAGCAATCGATGATCTTTGACGATTCCGGAAAATTGCGCCGGGTTTCCATGCGCGGGCGCCGACATTGCTTTTGTCGGCGGCGCGGACGGCAGCGCGCCCCACAACAACGCGACCGCGCCCAGCCCGAGCGCCGCGCTCAGCCAGAAAATTCCGTCCACGCCGATTGCGCTTTGCAGCGGCGGCGCGCAAATCAGCGACAGCAAAAACACCGCGCCGATGCCGACGCCGAGAATCGCCATCGCCGTGGTGCGCTGCTCGGCGCGCGTCAGGTCGGCGGTCAACGCCAGCGCCGCGGCCGAGACCGCCCCGCCGCCCTGAATCGCGCGGCCGAGAATCAGCATTTCAATGGACTCGGCCAGCGCCGCGATCGCCCCGCCGAGCGCGAACACCAGCAACCCGGCGGTGATTACCGCCTTGCGCCCGAAGCGGTCGGAGGCCATGCCGAAAGGAATCTGCAGCGCGCCCTGTGTCGCGCCATACACGCCGAGCGCGAGTCCGATCAACAGCGGCGAACTCTCCGGCATGCGCGCGGCATGCGGCGCGAGCACCGGCAGCAGCAAAAACAGGCCGGCCATGCGCAGCGCGAAAATTCCGGCGAGCACGGCGACTGCTTTGCGCTCGGCGGCGTTCATGGGAGTGGGGGTCGGGGGGAGGAAGTTGCGCGGCTTGCCGCGCCGCGGCGTTGCGGGTATAGTAGCAGGTTTGCACACCGCCACAGGAGGCGGGCAAGTGAGCATCCAAATTCGCGGCGCGCGCACGCACAACCTTCGCGGCATAGACCTTGACCTGCCGCGCGGCCGGCTGATCGTCATCACCGGGCTGTCCGGCTCGGGCAAGTCGTCGCTCGCCTTTGACACCATCTACGCCGAGGGCCAGCGGCGTTATGTGGAGTCGCTGTCCACTTATGCGCGGCAGTTTTTGTCCATCATGGCGAAACCGGAAGTGGATTTGATTGAGGGACTCTCGCCGGCGATCAGCATTGAACAAAAATCGTCGTCGCACAACCCGCGCTCCACGGTCGGCACCGTGACCGAGATCTACGATTACTTGCGCCTGCTGTTCGCGCGAGTCGGCGAGCCGCGCTGCCCCGAGCACGATGTCACCCTCAGCGCGCAAAGCGTCAGCCAGATGGTGGATCAAGTATTGGAATTGCCGGCCGGCGAGCGGCTGTTGCTGCTCGCGCCGGTGGTCATGCAGCGCAAAGGCGAATTCCGCGAACTCCTCACCGAACTGCATTCGCAGGGTTTCGTGCGCGCGCTGATAGACGGCGCCACTGTGGAATTGGAATCGCCGCCGAAACTGGACAAGCGCTTCAAGCACGACATCTCGGTCATCGTGGACCGCGTGACCGCGCGCGAGGAAAACCGGCAGCGCATCGCCGAGTCGTTTGAAACCGCGCTCGCGCTCGCCGACGGCGTGGCGCGGATTCTGCGCCCCGACGCAAAGGGTCATGCCGCAAAAGGCGGGGCCGCGAAAGAGATGGTTTTCTCCGGCAAATTCGCCTGCCCGCATTGCGGCTACGCGCTCGACGAACTGGAGCCGCGGCTGTTCTCGTTCAACAACCCGGCCGGCGCCTGCGGCGAATGCGACGGCCTCGGCCAGCGGCAGTTTTTTGACCCGGAGCGCATCGTGCAGGACGCCTCGCTGTCGCTCGCGGCCGGCGCGATTCGCGGCTGGGACCGGCGGCACGGGTATTTTTTCGCGCAATTGGCGAGCCTGGCGCGCCACTACAAGTTTGATGTGGACACGCCGTTTTCCAAACTCAGCGCGAAAAACCGCGCGCGCATTTTGCACGGCAGCGACGGCGAGGAAATCACTTTCACCTATTCCCGGCCGGGCCGCAACTACCAAAAAAAGCAGGCATTTGAGGGGGTTATCCCGCACTTTGAACGCCGTTACCGCGAAAGCGAATCGGCCGGCGCGCGCGAGGAACTGGCGAAATGCATGAGCACGCGCAGTTGCGAAAAGTGCGGCGGCAGCCGCCTGCGCCGCAGCGCGCGGCATGTGTTCATCCGCGGGCGCGCCATTCACGACCTCGCCGAGTTGCCGGTCGCCGACTGCCTGGCGTTTTTCCGCGGCTTAAAACTGCCCGGGCGGCGCGCCGAAATCGCCGATAAAATCGTCAAGGAAATCAACGCCCGACTTGGGTTTTTGATTAATGTGGGTTTGAATTACCTGAGCCTCGCGCGCGCCGCCGAAACGCTGTCCGGCGGCGAGGCGCAGCGCATCCGGCTGGCCTCGCAAATCGGCTCCGGGCTGGTCGGCGTGATGTATGTGCTGGACGAGCCGTCCATCGGCCTGCACCAGCGCGACAAC
Source organism: Gammaproteobacteria bacterium (assembly GCA_028066695.1). Taxonomy (GTDB): domain Bacteria; phylum Pseudomonadota; class Gammaproteobacteria; order Arenicellales; family Poriferihabitantaceae; genus JAHRAW01. The sequence continues at coordinate 28,478 of JALCBG010000019.1, forward strand.
GCCAAACTCCTGGCCACGCTGTTCCATTTGCGCGACCTCGGCAACACCGTCATCGTGGTGGAGCACGACGAGGAGGCGATTCGCCGCGCCGATCATGTCGTGGATCTCGGGCCCGGCGCCGGCCGGCACGGCGGGCTGGTGGTCGCGCAGGGCGCGCCGCGCGCGATTGAAGCCTGCCGCGAATCGCTGACCGGGCAATACCTGAGCGGCGCCGCGCGAATTGAATTGCCGAGCGCGCGGGTACAGCCCGACATGAAAAAAATGCTCGTGGTCAGCGGCGCTTCCGGAAATAACTTAAAGCGCATTAACGCCAAGTTTCCGGTCGGCCTGCTCACCTGCGTCACCGGCGTTTCCGGCTCGGGAAAGTCCACACTGGTCAACGGCACGCTCTACCCCGCCCTCGCCCGCCACCTGAAACTGCTGCGCGCCGGCGCGCAGCCGCATCAGGAGGTGCGGGGACTCGCGCATTTTGACAAGATCATCTCCATAGATCAGAGCCCGATCGGGCGCACGCCGCGCTCCAACCCGGCGACCTACACCGGCCTGTTCACGCCGATTCGCGAACTCTACGCCGGCACGCGCGACGCGCGCGCGCGCGGCTACCACCCGGGCAGGTTCTCTTTTAATGTCAAAGGCGGCCGCTGCGAGGCGTGCAGCGGCGACGGCCTGCTGCGCGTGGAGATGCACTTTTTGCCGGACATTTACGTCGCCTGCGACGCCTGCGGCGGCGCGCGCTACAACCGCGAGACGCTCGGCATTCGCTACAAGGGCAAAACCATCAGCGAAACGCTGGACATGACCATTGAGGACGCCGCCGGATTTTTCTCGGCGATTCCGGTGATCAAACGCAAACTGGACACATTGCTGGATGTCGGCCTTGGCTACATCACGCTCGGGCAAAGCGCGACCACTCTGTCCGGCGGCGAGGCGCAGCGCGTCAAACTCTCGCGCGAACTTTCCAAGCGCGACACCGGGCGCACCATGTATGTGCTGGACGAGCCGACCACCGGCCTGCACTTCCACGACATTCGCCAGTTGCTCGGCGTGCTGCACCGGCTGCGCGACCAGGGCAACACCGTGGTGGTCATTGAACACAACTTGGATGTGATCAAAACCGCCGACTGGGTCATTGATCTCGGACCCGAAGGCGGCGAAGGCGGCGGCAAAATTGTCGCCTGCGGAACGCCGGAGCAAGTCGCCGCGGTCAAGGCCTCGCATACCGGGCAATATTTGAAACCCATGCTGCGCCGCCCGGCGCGCAAGCGCGGCGCGGCCGCGTAGCCGAGTTGCAGTCGCTATGCGCAACAGCGGCCAGCGGCTACAATACGCGCGATGAAACCGTTCCGCCGCATCGCTCCCCTGCTGCTCGTTTGCGCCGCTGTTTTTGCCGCGCCGGGCGCGTTTGCGTCGGAAACGCTCGTTCGCCTCGCCACCACCACCAGCACCGACAACTCCGGCCTGTTGCGCCATTTGCTGCCGCAATTTGAGCGCGAGAGCGGCTACCGCGTGCAGGTGATTTCTGCCGGCACCGGCAAGGCGCTGAAACTCGGCGAGAGCGGCGATGTGGATGTGGTGCTGGTGCATGCGCCGAAAAGCGAGCGGCGTTTTATGGACCTCGGTCACGGCGTGGACCGCCGCACCGTGATGGAAAACGATTTTATTTTGGTCGGCCCGCGCGCCGACCCGGCCGGGTTGCGCCGCGCCGCGTCGGCCGCCGACGCGTTTCGCCGCATGCACCGCGCCGCGCATGCATTCGTCTCGCGCGGCGACGATTCCGGCACACACAAAAAGGAACTCAGTTTGTGGCGCGCGGCGCGCGTGAATGTCGCCGATGAAAACGCGTGGCGGCTGGAAGTCGGGCGCGGCATGGGCGCGAGTTTGCAAATCGCCGGGGAATTGCAGGCATACATGTTGATAGACCGCGCCACCTGGCTTTTCGCCGGCGCGCAAAGCGAATTGCAGTTGCTCTACGAAGGCGGCGCCGAGTTGCGCAACCCCTATGGCGTCATCGCGGTCAACCCGGCGCGCCACCATGTCAATTACCCCGGCGCGCGCGCGCTGATTGAGTGGCTGGTGTCGGAGCGCGGACAGTCGGCCATCGGCGGCTACACCGCCGGCGGCGCGCGGCTGTTCACGCCGTCGGCGCGATGAACACGCTCGGCGCGGCCACGCTGGAGGCGTTCGCGCTTTTGTTTCGCGGCGACGCCGGGCTGTGGGAGATCATCGGCATTTCCTTTCGCGTCTCGTGCGCGGCGATCGCCATCGCCATTCCGCCGGCGGTGCTGGCCGCGTTCGCGCTCGCGCATTTTGAATTCCCGGGGCGGCGGCTTTTGATTTCACTTTCCAACACATTGCTGTCGCTGCCGGCGGTGGTGGTCGGGCTGACCGTGTATTTGCTGCTGTCGCGCCAGGGTCCGCTCGGCGACTGGCGGCTGCTGTTCACGCAGCCGGCGATGGTGCTGGCGCAAATTCTGCTGGCCTTTCCGATTTTGGTGTCCATGGGGCATGCCGCGTTTCAGGCGGCCGACCGCCGCGCCTGGGAGACCGCGCGCATGCTGGGCATTCCGCCGGCGCGCACTTTTTTCATGGTGGTCGGCGAAGTGCGCTTCGGGCTGCTGGCCGCGATGCTCGCCGGTTTCGGGCGCATCATCGCCGAAGTCGGCGCGTCCATGATGGTCGGCGGAAACATCCTGCACCACACGCGCAACATTCCGACGGCGATCGCGCTGGAAACCAGCAAGGGAAATTTTTCGCAGGGCATCGCGCTCGGCATCGTGCTGCTCGTAATGGCGTTTGTTCTGAACATGCTCCTTCAATATTTTCAGGGGCGCGGCAGAATCGCGTTATGAGCGAAATCCGCATCCGCTACACCGAACTCGGCAAGTCGTTCGCGCGCCGCCGGTTGTTTGAAGATTTGTCGCTGTCGCTGGAAAGCGGCGCCGCGCTGCTGCTCGGCGGCGAAAATGGCGCCGGCAAGACCACCCTGCTGCGCATTCTCGCCGGCTTGGAAAAACCGTCGCATGGCCTGGTGGATTTCGGCGCGGGCGAAGTCGCCTGGCAGCGCTGCCGAAAAATTCTGCAGCGGCGGGTCATGTATCTGCACCAGGCGCCGTATATGTTTGAAGGCAGCGTCGCGCGCAATCTGGAACTGGCGCTGCCGCGCGGCCTGTCCAAATCGCGGCGCGACGAAAAAATCCGCCGCGCATTGGAATGGGCGCGCTTGGACGGCCTCAGCGGCGCGCGCGCCAAAACTTTGTCCGGCGGGGAAAAACAGCGCGTCTCGCTGGCGCGCGCCTGGCTGCGCCAGTCAAAAATCCTGCTGCTGGACGAGCCGGCCGCCAACATGGACCGCGAATCGCAACTGCGCACGGCCGCGCTGCTGCGCAGGTTAAAGGCGGCGCGCGTCGCGCTGGCGCTCGCCAGCCACAACCACGAAGTGTTTGACGAATTGATAGACCGCCGCCTGCTGCTGGAGGACGGCAAACTGCATGCGGCGCGCGCGCCGGCGCTGCCGGAAAATGTGACCCGCCTGGCCGCGGGCCGCCTCCGCCGCGCCGCAAAAGCCCGGCGCTAAAAAAGTGCCGCCCGCGTCGCTGACCGCGGTCGTTCTCGCCGGCGGGCGCGCAACGCGAATGGGCGGCGCCGACAAAGGCCTGCGCGAGTTTCGTGGGCGGCCGCTGGCCGCGCAAATTTGCGAGGCAATCGCGCCGCAAGTCGCCGAAGTTTTAATCAGCGCAAACCGCAACCACGCGGAATACCGCGCATTCGGCTGCGCGGTCATTGAAGACGAATTGTCCGGAAGCCTCGGCCCCCTCGCCGGCATGCACGCCGCATTGCGCGCGGCCGCGTATCCGTGGCTGCTCACCCTGCCCTGCGACAGCCCGTTCGTGCGTCCCGACTACGCCGCGCGCATGCTGGAAGCCGCGCGCGCGCAAAACGCCCAACTCGCGGTCGCCCACGACGGCATGCGCGCGCAGCCGGTGCATATGCTGCTGCACCGCGAATTAACCGCCGACCTGGAAAACTTCCTGCGCGAAGGCGGCCGAAAAATAGACCAATGGCACGCGCGCCACAATTGCGCGACCGCGGATTTTTCCGGCGAGACGCGAATGTTCCTGAACGCCAACACGCCGGAAGAATGGGCCGAGATGGAGAAGATGGAGTAGCGGCGCGTTGCTCCGCCGCGCGCTACTGCACCAGCGCTTCAATGTTGGAAATCACCGTCGCCTCGGCCGTGCCGCTCATGCGGGTGGTGATTCCGTCGCCGGCGCGCATGCCGAGCAGGTAGCGGGTCAGCATGATGCCGTCGGCGAGGGTTGTTCCGTTTGCGCCGTCCATGTCCAGGTCGCCGGCGGCGACCCCGGCGGCGATGTGTGCGGCGACATTGTCGGCGTTCAGGTTGGTGCCGCCCATGTCGGCGATAAGGTTTGCGCCGCGAACGCCGGCCAGGTGGCGCGCGATCAACACGCCGTCCTGCCAAGTGACCGAGGAGTCGCCGTTGATGTCCGGGTCAAACTCCGGCGTGACGCTTTGGACGGACGCGGTGAAAGGTCCCGGTCCGGCGCGGTTGCGCGCGGCGACTTGAACTTCATAAGTGGTCGCGCTTTTTACGCCGGTCAAATCGTAGGCGAGATTGGTGGAAGCGGTCGCGAGTCCGTCGTCATCGGGCAGCCAGTTGCTGCTGCCCGCGCCTTCGGAGTAGCGCACCGCGTAATCGGTCAGCGCCTCGTCTCCGGTGTTCGCCGGCGCGACCCAGGAAACCTGCAGCAGTCCGGCGCGCGTGGACACAGTTACACCTGTCGGCGCATCGGGCGGCGGCGCGACCGGGCTGGTTTGGTGCGAGGCCCAGGCGCCCGTGCCGAGCGCATTGACCGCGGCGACTTGGATTTCATAGGTCGTGCCGTTGGTCAGGCCGCTGATTTCGTATTCGGTTTCGGTGGCGGTCGCGCCGTCGGCGTCGGGCTGCCAGTTGCTGCTGCCGGCGCCTTCGGAATGGCGGACGCGGTATCCGCTGATGGCCGCGCCGCCGTCGTCGGCCGGCGCGGCCCATGCGGGCGTAATCGTTCCGTCTCCGACGGTGGAAGTCAAATTGCGCGGCGCGCCGGGCAATTCGCCGGGGACGCTTTCGCGCGCGAATGACCAGTGCGCATCGCCGCCGCCATAGACCGCGCCGACTTGGACTTGATAGGTCGTGCCGTCGGTCAGCCCCGAGACGGTGTAACTGATTGCCGTTGCGCCGCCGGGAACATCCAGCCCAGATTCTTCACCGGTGTTCAGGTAGGAACTCGCGTCGCCGGCATCCGCCCAGCGAACTTTGTAGGCGGTATGCACAGTCCCCCCGACCTCCACCACCGGCGCGCGCCAAGTCAATGACAACTCGCCGCTGCTCGCCGCCGGCGCGGAAAGCGACGGCGCGGCGTCTCCAATCAAAAGTTCACCGGTGAAGGTGATGGTGTCGCTGCCGTTGTTGCTGCCGGCATCGACGCTGACGAAAGTTCCTTTGCCGCCGCATGCGGCGGTGGCGGTGAGCGGAATGCTTTCAATGTCGTTGTCGTTGTCCACCACCGGCGTAATGGACAGAGTCGCATCGCCGGAGGTTTCCCGGCCGGAAATCGTGACCGCCGGCGCGGTCAGCGTTCCGGTGTAATGCGTGCTCGCCGCTGCGAGTTTGTCGCCGCGCGTGCCGGTGATTGCGCTGCTGCCGATGCTCACGGTCAGCGCGCAATTCGCGGGCGGAGCGATGCCGCCGTCTATCTCGGCGGTGATGGTCGCCGTCTGCGCGCCGCCGCCCTCGCGCACCGCGCCGGAAAGTTTGCCGGTAGTCGCGACGGTGTCGTCGTCAGTGATGCTGAAAGTGAACATTGAGTTGTCGGTTTGGTTGTAAGGACCAAACCCCCGGGCTGTGGCTGCGCTGCAGTAGTGCCCAATGGTGCGGTCCCCTTCGGCGACGTTGTCGTCGGGTTCAGCGACGCCGATGGCGCGCCCCAGATTCCAGTCGCCGGCGTCGCCGCCGGTGACTCTCTTCGCGATGGTCACTACGTCCGATACTGACCGGCCGTCCCATACCGTGTGAGTGCCGTCGTTCCCCGAGCAATTGAGTTCGGGCGTCGCGCCGGGGTCAAATACCGCCGGGTCGAGCGGCAACGATATGCAGACCGTAACGGGGATGCCCTCAGTCACCGGCAGGGGCTCTGCAATCGGGTCGTTGTGCGTCGCCGGGCAGGTGCCGTCGGCGTCCGCCTGCGTGAGCAGAGGCGCGATATTGAGTATCAAAATTTCCGCTTCCGCAAACGCGATGTTTGTCGCGCCGGCGCAGGAAGCCGCCGCCCCGGAAAAAGGAATGCTCTTCTTGTCCTTGTCGGGGTCATCAAGGGTGGCAATGTCAAATGCGGCGGCGCCGGAGAGCGAACCCGCCGGAATGGTGATGCTCGGCGCGGTGAATGCCTCGTAGTCGGTTCCTGCCACCGCGAGCGCGTCGCCGCGCGTGTCGGTAATCGCGGCGGTGCCTTTGGTCAGCGTTACCGTGCAGTCCTCCTGCGGCGCGATGTCGCCGCCGAGCGTGGCGGTTGCGCGGACAGTGTCAAAACGATGTTCGGACATATGAGTGAAAGACAGCGTGGCGCCGGCGGCGGCTATCGTGTCGGGAGCGGTGTCGTCTTTGACGGTGACGGCAACCTCGTCGGTGAGGCCGCTGTATCCGGTCGCGGCGTCCGCGACGGCGGTGCAGGTGAGCGTGTCGGTCGGCTCCATGTTGGCGGCGAACGCGAGGTTGTTGTCCACCGCGACTATCGGGAAAGTCTGCTCGGTTTCGTGGTTCGCGGAAGTGAAAGTCCCGGTCTGCGCGGAAGTGAGCACCGCCGGGTCGGCCGCGCCCGAGCAAGTTACGGTGACATCGGCGCTTGGCGCGATTCCGTCCAATTTCACGCAGATGTTTTCGGCGGCGCCGCCCTCTTCCAGGTCCAGTGTGGTGATAGCGTTGTCGCTGCAGTCGGTGATGACAACCTCGGCGTCAAAGATCAGCACTTCGGTCGCGGTGAAAGTGATGTTGCTGCCGCCGCAGGAGGCGGCGGTGGCGGTGAGCGGGATGCTCTTGGTGGTGTCGGTGGCGCTGCCTGCATTGGGCGTGATGGAAACCGTCGCGCTGGCGGCGCTTTTGCCGGCCGGAATGGTGATGCTCGGCGCGGTGAAGGCGGCGTAGTCGGCGGGCGCTGCGGCCAGCGCCGCGCCCTGCGTGTTGGTGATGGCGGCTGCGCCGATGGCGGTGGTCACCGTGCAGTTCTCGCCGGGCACGATGGAACCGCCGAGCGTCGCGGTGATTTCCACCTCCTGCGCGCCGCCGCTTTTGCCGATGCTGCCGGAGACGCCGAGCGTGGCGCCGCTGGTGGAGACCGCGTCGGCGTCGGTCACCGTAACTGCAAGCGACTCCGCCACCCCCGAATAGGCCGAGCCGATGCTGCCGGCGGCGTTGCAGTTCAGCGCGGTCTCGGTGTTTGCGCCGAATGCCGAGTTATTGTCGGGCGCGGTCAAAGCCAGCGCTTGTCCGCGCGCATGGTTGGCCGAGGTGAATGACAACTTCGCCGGAGTGGCGGAAACCGCGGTCTCGCCCAGCGCATTTGGCGGCGCGGCGCAACTGACCGAGACGGTTTCACCCGGGTCGCTTTTCAGCGAGATGCACACGGTTTTTGCGCTGCCGGCCTCGGCCACCTCCAAACTGGTTACCGCGGCGTTGGCGGTGGCCGGGCAAGTGTTGTTGGAGTCGGGCGCGGTGAAGTTCACGCCGGCATCGGCGATCTGCAAAAAGGTTCCCTGCAATTCCTGCGTGAAGGATCCCCCCAAGTCATCCGCGGCAAGACCGTCGTAGTCTGCGATGTCGCTATCCAGGGTGAATCGGATGTTGATGCGGCCGCCGTCGCCGGAGGCCTTCGGCGTGATAGCAAATACCTCCGGATGCGTATGCGACCGCAATACCTCAAATGTGGTGTGATTGCTGGAGAAGCTGGGCACTGCGCCGTCCGTGTCAGTGTTCGCGACCAGCGGGTTTGCCGGGTCATCGCTTGCTTGCAGGATGGTTTCGTGGTGCCGGCCGGCAGTGGTGGCTTTAAAGAAAAACGCGCTGATTTCAAACCGCTGCTCGCCGCTCGCTGATTTGGGGATGGTGTAGCCGTTGCGCGCGGCTGCAATGCAGGCGTCAAAATCGGCCGGCGGCGCGCCGACCGGGTGAATGCAGATTGCGGCCTTGATGCCGGATTTGACCGGCACGACGCGTTCTTGCACTTCCGACCAGTCGCCGTCGCCGATGGAATTGACCGCCCGAACCTGCGCCTGATAGGTCGTGCCGGCGGTCAGGTTTTCCAGCACATATCTGCGCGCGTTTGCGCCGCCGCTCGCGTCAACGCCGCTTGCGCCACCGGTGTTGAGATAGTTTGCCGGTGAAGCCGCATCGGCCCAGCGCACTTTGTAGCCGGTGATGTCGCGGCCGCCGTCATGCGGCGCGCCCCAGCGCAATGCGAGGCTGTCGTCGGTGCGGGTGAACAACTCGGCGGACGGCGCCGATGGCGCAGCCGCCGCAGTTGTGCCTTGCGCCGTCGCCGACCAAGGGCTCTGAAATGCGTCCGCGTCTAATGCTTTCATGCGCACTTGATAGGTGGTGCCCGGCGCCAAACCGATGATTTTTGTGGCGGTGGCGCCGGGACTAATGGCAAGACCGTGTTGCAAGCCGCGGAGAGACTTACGCCGGCGGGCAGTCGGTTTCTGAATGCGTCTTCGCTGGACCACTCGGTGCCAAACACGCGCACAGAGGCGGTGTAATCTCCGGGTCCCCCGCTCCCCCATGAACTCGTCGCGGTCCAAGTCAAATCCAGCGAAGTGGATTCGGCCCCGGTGGTCTGCGTGAGACTCAGGTTGGTGGGGGCGGCAACTTGCGCCCGCGCCGCGGACGACGCGCCAAACAACATCGCAAGCGCAAACGCCGCCGCAAAAAATTTCCCCGCGGTGATTTTCCCGCGAGGGGCGAAAACTTCGCTGGTCGTGGTGGGTTTCATCGGTTTTCCCCGGTTGGTTGCTGTTTGTGATTCTGGCGCGCGCTACTGCACCAGCGCTTCAATGTTGGAAATCACCGTCGCCTCGGCCGTGCCGCTCATGCGGGTGGTGATTCCGTCGCCGGCGCGCATGCCGAGCAGGTAGCGGGTCAGCATGATGCCGTCGGCGAGGGTTGTTCCGTTTGCGCCGTCCATGTCCAGGTCGCCGGCGGCGACCCCGGCGGCGATGTGTGCGGCGACATTGTCGGCGTTCAGGTTGGTGCCGCCCATGTCGGCGATAAGGTTTGCGCCGCGAACGCCGGCCAGGTGGCGCGCGATCAACACGCCGTCCTGCCAAGTGACCGAGGAGTCGCCGTTGATGTCCGGGTCAAACTCCGGCGTGACGCTTTGGACGGACGCGGTGAAAGGTCCCGGTCCGGCGCGGTTGCGCGCGGCGACTTGAACTTCATAAGTGGTCGCGCTTTTTACGCCGGTCAAATCGTAGGCGAGATTGGTGGAAGCGGTCGCGAGTCCGTCGTCATCGGGCAGCCAGTTGCTGCTGCCCGCGCCTTCGGAGTAGCGCACCGCGTAATCGGTCAGCGCCTCGTCTCCGGTGTTCGCCGGCGCGACCCAGGAAACCTGCAGCAGTCCGGCGCGCGTGGACACAGTTACACCTGTCGGCGCATCGGGCGGCGGCGCGACCGGGCTGGTTTGGTGCGAGGCCCAGGCGCCCGTGCCGAGCGCATTGACCGCGGCGACTTGGATTTCATAGGTCGTGCCGTTGGTCAGGCCGCTGATTTCGTATTCGGTTTCGGTGGCGGTCGCGCCGTCGGCGTCGGGCTGCCAGTTGCTGCTGCCGGCGCCTTCGGAATGGCGGACGCGGTATCCGCTGATGGCCGCGCCGCCGTCGTCGGCCGGCGCGGCCCATGCGGGCGTAATCGTTCCGTCTCCGACGGTGGAAGTCAAATTGCGCGGCGCGCCGGGCAATTCGCCGGGGACGCTTTCGCGCGCGAATGACCAGTGCGCATCGCCGCCGCCATAGACCGCGCCGACTTGGACTTGATAGGTCGTGCCGTCGGTCAGCCCCGAGACGGTGTAACTGATTGCCGTTGCGCCGCCGGGAACATCCAGCCCAGATTCTTCACCGGTGTTCAGGTAGGAACTCGCGTCGCCGGCATCCGCCCAGCGAACTTTGTAGGCGGTATGCACAGTCCCCCCGACCTCCACCACCGGCGCGCGCCAAGTCAATGACAACTCGCCGCTGCTCGCCGCCGGCGCGGAAAGCGACGGCGCGGCGTCTCCAATCAAAAGTTCACCGGTGAAGGTGATGGTGTCGCTGCCGTTGTTGCTGCCTCTACGGACGTCGACGAAAGTCCCTTTGCCGCCGCATGCGGCGGTGGCGGTGAGCGGAATGCTTTCAATGTCATTGTCGCCGTCCACCACCGGCGTAATGGACAGGGTCGCATCGCCGGAAATTTCCTCGCCGGAAATCGTGATTGCCGGCGCGGTCAGCGTGCCGGTGTAATGCGTGGTCTCCGCCGCGACTTTGTCGCCGCGCGTGCCGCTGATTGCGCTGCTGCCGATGCTTACGGTCAGCGCG
>JALCBG010000071.1:0-3365 GCA_028066695.1 Gammaproteobacteria bacterium
CATCCCCCCCAACTCCCCCTGCGACCCCACCGGCGCCGCGCACTCCGTGCCGGTGCAAACATACGCCAACACCCCCGACTCCCCGGCCTTGCGCCGCGCCAATGCCGGCGGCAATTCCGCCCCGGTCGGAATCGCGAAAATCGCGGTCTCCGGCTGCGAATGCGCGCGTTGGCAAAAGGCGCGCCACTCGGCCAATTCCGCGGCCGGTCCGCGCAAAATCACGGTGCGCGCGGTCGGCGCGCATGCCTGTTGCGCCATCAGCAGCGAGCCGTGGATGGACGGCATTTTTGCCAGCGCCGGCGCGAAAAGTTGCAGCGCTTTTTCGGCGCTCGCCAAATACTTTGTATTGCCGAGCAAGTGCCCGAGTTTGCCGAGCGCGCGAATCGCGGCGCCGTTGCCGGAGGGGATTGCGTCGTCGGGGCCGCTCTTCGGGCGGTGCAGCAGAACTTCGTGGTCGTGCGAGGTGAAAAAGAAACCGCCCGCGTCTCCGTCTTCAAAATGCGCCAGCATCGCGTCGCAGATTTGCATGGCGAAAGTCAAATCGCCGCCGCGCCACCTCGCCTGCAGCAGTTCCACGATGCCTTCGGCGAGGAAGGCGTAGTCGTCCAAGTGCCCGTTCAAACTGGCGCGGCCGCCGCGCGTGGTGACCAGCAGGCGGCCGTCGCGCCACAAATTCGCGCGGACAAAATCCAAGGCGCGCGCGGCCGAGTCGGCGAGGTCGTCGCGGCCGAGCGCGAGCGCGGCGCGCGCCATGCCGCGAATCATCAAGCCGTTCCATGCGGTCAGGATTTTGTCGTCCAGCGCCGGGCGGACGCGCTTGCCGCGTTCTTCCAGAAGTTTTTCGCGCGCGGAAATCAGCGCGGGATTTGCATCGGCGCCGGCGTCTTTTCCGATGTCCTTTTCATGGTCGGCATGCGCGGCGAAATGCCATTTGCCTTCAAAGTTCGGCTCGCCGGCGATTCCGTAAAACGATTCCACCGCCGCGTATTCGTCGGCGCCGAGCAGCGCGCGCAAATCGGATTCGTCCCAGACATAAAACTTTCCCTCGGCGCCTTCGGAGTCGGCGTCCAAAGTGGAGGCGTAGCCGCCATGCTCTTGCTGCATTTCGCGCACAACCCAGTCGGCGGTTTGCGCGGCGATTTTTCGGAGGAAGGGTTTTCCGACGGTGTTTTCATCTTGCAGCGCGCTTGCGTAGAGCGACAGGAGTTGCGCGTTGTCATACAGCATTTTTTCAAAATGCGGGATTTTCCACTCGCGGTCCACCGAGTAGCGGTAAAACCCGCCGCCGAGTTGATCAAACAAACCGCCGGCGGCCATTTTTCGCAGCGTGAGTTCCAGCATGCGCGCGCTTTTTTTCTCCCCGTCGTTTCCGTTGGGATTTTGATGCCGCAGCAAGAGTTCCAGTTGCGTCGGGTGCGGGAATTTCGGCGCGTTACCGAAGCCGCCGAAAACAGTATCAAATTGCGCCGCGAGTTCTTGTGCGGTGGTTTCCAGCGCGCGCGAAAACTCCGGCAGTTTTTGCCGCGACGGACGCGGGTTGATTTGCGCCAGCGCGTCGGCGAATACGCGGTGGTGGCCGCGCATTTCCGCACGGTGTTTTTGGTAATGCGCGGCGACTTGCTCCACCACATCGCCGAAACCCGGCATGCCCATGCGCGGCGCCGGCGGAAAATAAGTGCCGGCGAAAAACGGCGCGTGTCCGTCCGGGGTCAGCGCCACGGTCAGCGGCCAGCCGCCGGGCCGCCGCGTCAGCATTTGGTGCGCGGTCTGGTAGATCTTGTCCAGGTCGGGGCGCTCCTCGCGGTCCACTTTTATGCAGACAAATAATTTATTCATTTTCGCGGCGATGTTCGCGTCCTCAAAACTCTCGCGCTCCATGACATGGCACCAATGACATGCCGAGTAGCCGATGGAAAGGAGAATCGGCTTGTCCTCGTCGCGCGCGCGTTGCAGCGCGTCCGCGTCCCATGCATGCCAGTCCACCGGATTTTCCGCGTGCTGCAGCAAATAGGGGCTGGTCTGCGCGGCGAGTTGGTTGGGCATTGTGATTGTGATAGAGTTCGCGCGGACTGGCGCGGAAACCGATGATACTACACCCCAACTTTGACCCGGTCGCGCTGCGCCTGGGGCCGCTGGAAATCCACTGGTATGGCTTGATGTATCTCGCGGGTTTCGCCGCGGCCGGAATCCTCGGGCGCATGCGCGCGCTTTCTCCCCCCGGCGGAAAGAGCGTTTTTTCGCCGAATGAAATTTCCGATTTGGTTTTTACGCTGGCGCTCGGCGCGGTGTTGGGCGGGCGGCTCGGCTATGTGCTGTTCTACAACCTGCCGCAATATCTTGCAAACCCGCTGAAGATTTTCGCGGTGTGGGACGGCGGCATGTCGTTTCACGGCGGGCTGCTCGGCGTGCTCGCCGGGGTGTGGTGGGTGGCGCGGCGCAAACGATGCGACTTTATGCAGGTCGGCGATTTTCTCGCGCCGCTGTGCGCGCCCGGGCTCGGCTTCGGGCGGCTCGGCAATTTCATCAATCAGGAACTCTGGGGGCGGCCGAGCGAGGCGCCGTGGGCGGTGCTTTTTTCCACCATGCCGGACACGCCGCGCCACCCGTCGCAACTCTATCAATTCGCGCTGGAAGGGGTGGTCCTGTTCGCCGCTGTCTGGCTGTATTCGCGCGCGCCGCACGCGCGCGCCGGCGCGCCCGGGCGGGTCGCCGGGCTGTTTTTGCTGCTTTATGGCGTTTTCCGGTTTTTCACCGAGTTTTTCCGCGAGCCGGACGCGCATCTCGGCGTTCTGGCGCTGGGCCTGTCCATGGGGCAGTGGCTGTCGCTGCCGATGATTTTCGCCGGCGGATTTTTTTTTCTGCGGCGGCCCGCACCCGCGAATTAAAACCGCTACACTTGCCGCCCGCAGCGCCAAATCCACTTCCCGCAACCCATTCCCCGGAGGAAATTCGCCATGCCCACCTATGTCCGCACCGACAAATGCGACGGCTGCAAGGGCCAGGACAAGACCGCCTGCGTCTATATCTGCCCGCATGACCTGATGAAACTGGACAAGGACGGCGCCGACACCGGCCATGTCATGAAAGCCTACAACCAGGAGCCGGAGCAGTGCTGGGAATGCTATTCCTGCGTCAAAATCTGCCCGCAACAGGCGATTGAGTGCCGCCACTACGCCGATGTGGTGCCGCTCGGCGCGCAAGTGCAGCCGTTGCGCGGCTCGGAGTCCATCATGTGGACCATCAAGTTCCGCAACGGCAACATGAAGCGCTTCAAATTCCCGATTCGCACCACTCCGGAAGGCTCGGCCGAGCCGTTCGTCGGCAAACCCGACGCCGACCCGGCGAATCTGGCGAATCACGCGAAC
>JALCBG010000071.1:3465-5898 GCA_028066695.1 Gammaproteobacteria bacterium
AATCCAGGAGTCTCTTGTGAGCGAATACAGTTTTTCCCAGCCGGAAATCGTTGAAGAAGAATGCGACATCCTTCTCATCGGCGGCGGCATGGCCTGCTGCGGCGCCGCGTTTGAAATCACCAAGTGGACGAAAGACACGGGCCTGAACATCAAACTCGTGGACAAAGCCGCGATGGACCGCTCGGGCGCGGTCGCGCAGGGGCTGTCGGCGATCAACACCTACATGGGCGAAAACGACCCGGCCGACTATGTCCGCTATGTGCGCGGCGATCTGATGGGGATTACGCGCGAGGACCTGGTCTACGATGTCGGCCGGCATGTGGACGACTCGGTGCACAATTTTGAGGACTGGGGCCTGCCGGTGTGGAAGCAAAAAGGAGACGAGGGCAAGAAACTCCGCGACGGCGGCAAACCGGTGCGCTCCGGGCGGTGGCAGATCATGATCAACGGCGAGTCCTACAAATGGATTGTCGCCGAGGCCGCGAAAAAAGCGCTGGGCATGGAAAACATCCGCGAGCGCATCTTCATCGTCCGCCTGCTCACCGACAAGAACGACCCGACGCGGGTCGCCGGCGCCGCCGGGTTTTCGGTGCGCGAAAACAAAATCTACATCTACAAGTTCAAAACCTGCCTGCTGGCATGCGGCGGCGCGGTCAATGTGTTTCGTCCGCGCTCGGTCGGCGAGGGCACCGGGCGCGCCTGGTATCCGGTGTGGAACGCCGGCTCCACCTACGCGATGGCCGCGGAATGCGGCGCGGAACTGACGCTGATGGAAAACCGCTTCGTGCCGGCGCGCTTCAAGGACGGCTACGGGCCGGTCGGCGCGTGGTTTTTGCTGTTCAAGGCGAAAGCCATGAACGCGATGGGCGAGGACTACCAGGAGAAAAACTACCCGACGCTGAAAGAAGACGGCTACGACCGCTACGCGCAGGGGCACGCGATGGGAACCTGCCTGCGCAACCACCTGATGATGATTGAAATGAAAGAGGGGCGCGGCCCCATTTTCATGGACACGCCGAGCGCCATGGCGAAACTCGCCGAGAGCATGACGCCGAAGGAGATCAAACATCTGGAGGCCGAGGCCTGGGAGGATTTCCTGGACATGACCATCGGCCAGTGCGGCGTATGGGCCGGCGAGAACATTGAGCCGGACAAGCAGGTGTCGGAGTTGATGCCGACCGAGCCGTATCTGCTCGGCTCGCATGCCGGCTGCGCCGGGCTGTGGTGCTCGGGCCCCGACGACTTGCCCGGCACCCCCGAGCACTACCACTGGGGCTACAACCGCATGACCACGGTCAAGGGCCTGTTCACCGCCGGCGACGGCGTCGGCGCCTCCGGGCACAAGTTTTCCTCGGGCTCGTTCACCGAGGGGCGCATCGCCGCGAAGAGCATGGTGAAATACTGCCTGGACAACAAGGACCTGAAGCCCGAACTTCAAGCGAGTTCCGAGGAGTTGGCGGAGGAAATCTACCAGCCGGTGCGCACCTTCCTGGAGCACAAGGACTACACCACGGCGATAGATATCAACCCGCACTACATCACGCCGAAGATGCTGCAGTTCCGCCTGCAGAAAATCATGGACGAATATGTCGCCGGTGTCGCCACCTGGTACCAGACCAACTCGGCCATGCTGGAGGTGGCCGAGCGCAAGATGAAAATGCTGAAGGAGGACTCGCTGAAAATGCGCGCGAAAGACCTGCACGAACTCCTGCGCGCCTGGGAAAACTACCACCGCATCATCGCCGCCGAGGCGCACATGAAGCACATCCAGTTCCGCGAGGAGTCGCGCTACCCCGGCTACTACTACCGCGCCGACTTCAAGGCGATCAACGACGACGACTGGAAGTGCTTCGTCAACTCCCGCTACGACCGCAGCAGCGGCGAATGGGAGATGAAAAAAGTCAAGTGGAAACCGCTGATAGCGGTCGGCGAAAAAGAGCCGGAAGGCATCGCGCACGCCGGGCCGGAGTTGTAGGCGCGGTGGCCGGCCGCGCGGACACGCGGGAGCAACTTTCTGCGGGCGAAATTTTGCACGGCGACAATCTGCCGCTGCTGCGCGCGATGCCGGCCGGGTCGGCCGCGCTGATCTACATTGACCCGCCGTTCAACACCGGCAAAACGCAGTCGCGCACGCGGATAAAAACCGCGTCGGTTTCCGACGGGGAAGAGGGCGACCGCGTCGGTTTCGGCGGCCGCCGCTACAAAACCGCCGTGGTGGGAAGTTCCGGTTATGAGGACGCTTTCGCCGATTACCCCGGCTTTTTGCGCCCGCGTCTGGTTGAGGCGCACCGTATTCTCGCGCCCAACGGAAGTTTGTTTTTTCACATTGACTGGCGCGAGTCGGCGCGCTGCCGGCTGTTGCTGGAGGAAATTTTCGGCGGGCCCGAGCACTGCATCAACGAAATCATCTGGGCATACGATTTCGGCGCGCGC
>JALCBG010000020.1 GCA_028066695.1 Gammaproteobacteria bacterium
GCGCCCATTCGGAGATGCGCAGGTTGGGGGCTTTTTTGCCTAGGGTGGGTTGCATGGTGGCGTGATTTGTGCGGCGGTTTCGGGCGGGTCATTTTACATGTTCCCGTTGCCGAAAATATCGCGCTCCAGCTCCTGATAAATTGGCATCTTAGGAGTTACCAGGTCGGCCAAATGCAGCAGAAACCCTGCATTGTCATCGCCAATCTGCAAGCCTTTATGCTCGCCGATGAGATGTCCCCTTTTATGCTCGTCGATGAGATACCCCCTGATGGCGCCTGCCGCCCTTTTCGGATTGTGTTTGTTCTTGTCCCGAATACCTTTTATAGCATTCAGCGTTTCAGAAGGCAGGACATGACGAGGATCTCTGCAAAATGCCGTCAGCACATCGTCATCCAGCAAATATGCTTCAATGCAGACGCGCGAAAGCACCCGCACCCCCTCATCTCTTGCTTTCTGCACTTCTTCGGGGGTGGCATTGTCTCGGTCCCGAACACCAAAAATTTTCTGCCCGGGCGTTGCTTTTTGCACTATCGAGACGAACTTTTTGACTTCTTTCTTCCCTCCCACGGAAACAAATTCCACATCCGGGTATTCCGAAGAAAAAATCTTGTTGTAGCACTTCGCATCAAAGCTCTTCTCCGGCGTCGACTCGCAGATATACAGCATCTCCGGGGAAACCAGATCTGCCAAATCATCGAGCACCACCTCGTGCATGCGCTTCCACAGCGCGCGGTCCATTTTTGCCGGCTCAATCACTTCCCCTTTCTGGTTGTCAAAATCGCGGACGTCAAAGTCGAGAAATACGACTTTTCCGGAATCCTTTTTGTAGAGTTCATAAGCCTTGCGCATCATGCCAATGGAATGCGTGGCAATCCACAGTTGGCAGTTGTCGGGGACAAGCCGATATATGACATCCAGCAACTTCCCCTGAATGCCGACAGCAATATGCGCTTCCGGCTCGTCAATACAAAACACCGTATCGTCGAACTCTTGGCGCTTGACAACAAAGTCAAGGATCAGGTCGAAAGCTGCCTTTTCGCCTCCGGAAAGATTGTCATAGGCGAAGCCTTCCACACCTCCTTTGTCAAACCGAAGCGTTTCTCCCCCGGCTGAAAAGCTGCGGAGTTTGTTTAAAACGAGGTCGGGAAACAAAAGTTTGACAGAATCCTGGATTTTAACAAGAATTTCTTCTCGGAATTCCTCCAGAGTCATGCTCCCTTTCTTGCTCTCCAAAACACCTTCAAGCACCTGCGAAAGCAAACGCATATAATTTTGCTCTGCGGCTTCATCGTTGTCGATCATTTTGGCAACACGTGACTCATCCAAGGCAGAATCCATGTGCGCTACGTGATCTGCCTCTACTGAAGGGACGTTGCGGTAGGCAGAACGAACATACACGGCCTTTTTCCATTCAATTTCGGAATCTTGATGGCCATGGAAAACCACATTGATGTCAGAAATAGCACGGTCACTATCCTGACGGTCAGTGACGCGACTGTAATATGCCGGCTCAAACTGATTAGGTGCGGGTCGAAAACGCCGAGGAGTCCGGGGAGACTTTACACCCATAAACTGCGCTTTCACAGAAATCGCATCAAACAAAGACGATTTTCCGCACCCGTTGGGCCCAACAAGCACGACCAATTTCGCGGTTTCCGGCAAACCGGAAACCGTCAATTTTTTGAACCGCTTAAAATCTTCTGGCAGTTCGATTTTTTTGATTTTCATACCATCACCTCCAATACTCAGATTGTATCATTCTCAAAGGATGTGAGCCACTTTCATCGTAATTTCCGCGCGACCTACGCCTGCCCATTATACTCCCCCCAATGAACCCGCTGGAACAAATCGCCGCGCGGGCGGCGCGAGAGAAGAGGAAGATCGTGCTGCCCGAAGGCGCGGATGCGCGGGCGGCGGCGGCCGCGGCGCAAGCGGCCGAGCGCGGGCTGACCGAGGTGACGGTGATTGCCGAGGGGAAAGACCCGGACCGAGGCCGGTGTGGCACCGCCGCTGGCGCCCTCGGCGCGCGGCTCATCCACCTGCTCAATCACCTGAAACGGCAGCGCGACACTGCACACCCCGCCGCCCTTGCCGTTCCAAACCAACTCCACCTCGCGCTTGTCGTCAAACAGCAGAAAACGGTAGCGGGCGGACGGAGGCACGACCGGCGGGTTTATCCCATATTAAGGTCTTTATGGGACATTAAGCGGCCAATATGTAATAGATATTGCATTAAGAGCTTAATGTCCCATATTTCTCTCTTTATGGGACATTAAGCTCTTAATATGTAATAGATATTGCATTAATGGGCTAATGTCCCATATTTTGCGATTTATGGGACATTAGGCGACCGGCGAGATTGTGCATAAAGTGGCTTTTTTCCGTATTTCAGCGCCTTTTCGGGCATTTGCAGGGCGGCCCTATGCCTCTTGCAGCAGGAGCACCAACTGCGGAAAAGCGCAGAAACTGGTTCGGCGGCCTTTGCCCGGCACGATTTTCGTGATGATCTTGTTTTTTTCCAGTCGCACGAACAAATTGCCCACGCTTGATTTGGGAACGGCGACTTCGTCGCGGAATTGGACGCCGGTGAAAAACGGCCGGGTAAAAAGGAAGTTGGCGACCTGCGGGGCGTATTGGGAGTGGGTCGCTTCCTGCACCCGCTCCAAGGTATCCTTTTTCAGGTCGATGATTTTCTGTGCCTTGACGGAACCGGCGCACGACTGCTCGGCAACCGCGCGCAAAAAGAAAATGATCCATTGCTCCCAGTCGCCTTTGGCGGTGATGCGGTTCAGTCTGTCATAGTACTCGTCGCGGTGTTTCTCCAGGTACTCACTGAGGTAGAAATACGGCGTGGTGATGGTCTTCTTGTGATACAGAAACAGCGGCATCAAGAGACGGCCGAGGCGGCCGTTGCCGTCCAAGAACGGGTGAATGATCTCAAACTGCGCATGCACGATGGCAAGTTGCACCAGTTCATTTTTTTCTTTTCCGTGGATGTATTTTTCCAGATTGGAAAATAAATCCGGAACATGTCGCGCTTCGGGCGGAACATACCTGGCGGTTTCTATGGTGGCGCCCGGCGAGCCGACCCATACCGGACCGTTGCGAAAGTTGCCGGGGTCTTTTTGTTTGCCGCGCGCGCCGGAGAGGAGGATTTTGTGAGTGTTTTTTAGCAGCCGCCCCGACAGCGGCAACTTCTCCATTTGCACAACGGCGGTTTCCAGCGCCTCGCGGTAATTCATCACCTCTTGGAAATCGTCGCGTTTTTCCCCGGACGCTTTCCCTTCCGCCTGAAAACGCAGAACTTCTTCAAGCGTGGCCTGCGTGCCTTCAATGCGCGAAGACGACACCGCTTCCTGCGTGGTCAGCGGCGACAACAACAATTTTGCCTCGGGGTTGTTCGCGGCAAGCGCGTCAAAGCGCGCGACGCCGCCGTGCGCGTCGCCGAGGAAAGGCGTGATTTTCTCCCAATCCAGTTTGGAAAGCGGGAGGGTCTGCGGATTTGTCGGCTTGGCGGGCGGCATGGCTGGGCGGTGGCGCGGGTTTTGTGTTTCGCCGGGATTCCTGCGATTATACTCGCCCAATGAACCCGCTGGAACAAATCGCCGCGCGGGCGGCGCGGGAGAAGAGGAAGATCGTGCTGCCCGAAGGCGCGGATGCGCGGGTGGCGGCGGCCGCGGCGCAGGCGGCCGAGCGCGGGCTGGCTGAGGTGACGGTGATCGCCGAAGGGGGGAAAGCCGAGGCCGGCGCGGCGCATGTGGTGGACCCGCTGAAAAATGAGCGCGCGGACGCGCACGCCGAGGCGCTGATGCGCGCGCGCAACAAGAATCAAAAAAATGAAATGACGCGCGAGCAGGCGCTGCGGGAAATTCGCGCGCCGCTGACGCTGGCGATGTGCATGGTGGCATGCGGAGACGCCGACGGATGCGTCGCCGGCGCCGCGCATACCACCGCCGATGTGGTGCGCGCCGCGCTGCAAATTGTCGGCGCAAAAGCGGCGGGCGATTCCGCAGACGGGCTGGTGTCCAGTTTCTTCCTGATGCTGCACGAACTGCCGCACCAGGCGCTGCGCGGCGCCGCAGTGTTCGCCGACTGCGCGATGGTCATTGACCCGGACGCGGCGCAACTGGCGCGCATCGCCATTGACACCGCTGACAGCGCGGCCGCGCTGCTCGGCATGAAACCGCGCGTCGCGTTGCTGTCGTTCTCCACCGCCGGCAGCGCGCGCCACGCGCAGGTGGACAAGGTGCGCGCCGCCGGGGAAATTGTCGCGGCGCGGCGCGGCGACATTGAGTTGCTGCCGGAAGTGCAGTTTGACGCCGCGGTCGTGCCGGAAATTTTGGACCGCAAGGCGCCGGGAATGGCCGGCCTCGCGCCGGCGAACATCTTCATCTTTCCGGATTTGCAGTCGGCGAACATCGGTTACAAAATCGCCGAGCGGCTCGGCGCGGTCACCGCGGTCGGGCCGATTCTGCAGGGGCTGGCGCGGCCGGTCAACGATTTGTCGCGCGGCTGCCGCGCCGAAGACATCGTCTCGCTGGTCGCGGTCACCGCGCTGCAGGCGCAGGCGCTGTCCGCATGAGCGCGCGAATGCGCATCGCTTTTCGCACGCTGCGCCTGCAAAAGGAATTTCCGCTGACCATCAGCCGCGGCACCAGCGCGGGCTCGGAAAATTTGTTCGTGTCGGCAACGCGCGGCGGCGTCACCGGCTGGGGCGAGGCGGCGCCGGGCATTCGCGAAGGCGCGAAGAGCGCGGCGCAAATGCAAACCGCGCTCGCCGGGTTTTGCGAAAGCATTGACGACGGAGATGACTGGGCGGTCATGCAAATTCACGACCGCGCGCGCGAACGCGGCCTGCCGGCCTGCGCGATCGCCGCGCTGGACATCGCGCTGTGGGACCGCCTCGCGCGCGCCGCCAATTTGCCGCTGCACACATTGCTCGGGCTCGGCAAGCCGCGCGCGCCGACTTCCATGACCATCGGCATCAACCCGCCCGAAGTGGTGCGCGAGCGCGCGGAGTTGCTGCTGGCGCGCGGCGCGCGCGCGCTGAAAATCAAACTCGGCTCGCCCGACGGCGCCGAGGCCGACCGCGCGATGTTCGCGCAGGCCGCCGAAAGCGCGCGCGGGCGCGCGGTCAGTTTGCGCGTGGACGCCAACGGCGGCTGGGATGTCGCCGATGCGCGCGCGATGATGAAATGGCTGGCCGAGCGCGGCGCCGAATATGTGGAGCAGCCGCTCGCCGAGGGGCGCGAGGAAGAGTTGCCGGCCTTGTATAAAAACCGGCCGCTGCCGCTTTTCGTGGATGAGTCGTGCCGCTTCGCCGAGGATTTGCCGAAGTGGGCGCATGCGGTGGACGGCGTCAACATTAAATTAATGAAATGCGGCGGCGTCAGCGGCGCGCTGCGCATTCTCGCGGCGGCGCGCGCATTCGGATTGAAAACCATGATCGGCTGCATGAGCGAATCATCCATGTCCATCTCGGCCGCGGCCGCGCTCGGCGGCGCGCTGGATCACATAGATCTGGACTCACAACTCAACCTCGCGCCCGACCCGTGCCGCGGCGCGGAGTTTGTGGACGGCGTGGTCATGCCAAACGGGCGCCCCGGGCACGGCGCGGAGATCGTCCATGCTGAATGAAAAACAAAAAATCGCGGTCTTCATGGAGGGCAACATTGACAGCGACTACGGCAAGATGGGTTACGGCGTGATGCGCTACGCGCGCAACCCGGTGGTCTGCGTGATTGACTCGGCCAACGCCGGCAAGCGCGTTTGCGACGCGTGCGATTTGCCGTTTGAATACCCGGTCGCGGCCGGCATGCGCGAGGCCGCAAACATGGGCGCGGAGGCGGTGGTCATCGGCATCGCGCCCTCCGGCGGGCGCGTCGCGCCCGAGTGGGAGGAGGCGTTCGCCGAATGCGCGCGGCTCGGCATGTCATTGGTCAACGGACTGCACGACCCGTTAAGCGAGCGCTTAAAACATTTGCTGCAGCCGGGGCGCTGGATTTGGGATGTGCGCCAGCCGGCGTTCACGCCGCCAATCGCGGCCGCGCGCGCCGCCGCATTGCCGAACAAGCGCGCGCTGCTGGTCGGCACCGACATGGCCATCGGCAAGATGACCGCGGGCCTGGAAATTCACCGCTGGCTGCGCGCGCAGGGCAAGGACGCGGTGTTCCTCGCCACCGGGCAGGTCGGCATCACCATCACCGGGCGCGGCATTCCGCTGGACGCGTTCAAACTGGACCACGCGTGCGGCGCGGTGGAAAAGATGGTGCTGGAGGCCGGCGGGCACGACATCGCGATCATTGAAGGCCAGGGCTCGCTGCTGCACCCGGGCAGCAGCGCGACGCTTTCGCTGATGCGCGGGAGTTGCGCCACGCATTTAATCATGTGCCACCGCGCGCGCATGACGCGGCTGCGCGCGCCGAACTCGGTGGCGATTCCGCCGCTCGCCGATTTCATCCGCCTGAACGAGGAAGTCGCGGCCGCGTGCGGTTCGCTTACGCGCGCGGCCGTGGTCGGCGTCGCGCTCAACACCGCCGCGCTTAACGAGGACGAGGCGCGCGCCGAGATTAAAAAAACCGAGGACGAAACCGGGCTGCCGGCCGAGGATGTGGTGCGTTTTGGCGCGGGAAAACTCGGGAAACTGCTGGCGTAATTTTTTCGCGTGGACGCGCACATCGTCATCATCGTCGCGCTCGCCGCGTTTTTTCACGCGGCGTGGAACGCCACGGTCAAACTCGGCGGCAACAAAATCCTGTCGCTCGCCGGCATGCAGGTCGCGCTCATCTTGCTGGTCATTCCGCTCATTCCGCTGGTCGGACTGCCGCACCGCGACAGTTGGCCCTATGTGGGGATGTCCATGGTTTTGCATTTCGGGTATTACC
Source organism: Gammaproteobacteria bacterium (assembly GCA_028066695.1). Taxonomy (GTDB): domain Bacteria; phylum Pseudomonadota; class Gammaproteobacteria; order Arenicellales; family Poriferihabitantaceae; genus JAHRAW01. Next base: position 6,885 of record JALCBG010000020.1, read on the forward strand.
TGAGCCTCGCCGGCGCCTACCGCCACGGAGATTTCGCGCAAACCTATCCGGTGGCGCGCGGTTGCGCGCCGATTCTGGTGACATTGTGCGGCGTGTTCGTGCTCGGCGAAAATTTCGCGCCGGCCGAATGGGCCGCGCTCGGCGGCATCATCGGCGGCGTCATGCTCATCGCCGCGCGCCGCATCGGCGAAGTGCTGCAGCAGCGCAAGGCGCTGGTCAGCGCGCTTTGCACCGCCTGCTTCATCGCCGCCTACACCGTCGCCGACGGAATCGGCGGGCGTTTGTCGCTGAACATTCCGGCCTACATGGTGTGGTCGTCGCTGTTCGGCGGCGCGCCGGTGGTGGCATACGCGCTGCACCGCTGCGAATGGAGCGAAGTGCGCGCGTTCGCGCCGAAGTGGCGCGTTTGTTTTTTTGCGGCCGCGCTCGGGTTGTCGGCCTACTGGATCGTGGTGTGGGCGATGTCCAAGGCGCCGATTCCGCTGGTCGCCGCGCTGCGCGAAATTTCCGTGGTCATCGCCGCGCTCATCGGCGCGTATTATTTCAAGGAGAAAGCCGGCAAGCGCCGCATCGCCGCCTCCATCATCATCTTCTGCAGCATCGCGCTGCTCGGCCTGGCCGGGTAGCGAAAATACAAACCGCGCGCGCGGGCGCGCTACAATGTCCGCCCGGCAATTCCCACTCCCGCAATGCCCAGCGAAATTCCACAGCGCGCGAGCGCGGTCGTCATCGGCGGCGGCGTCATCGGCGCGAGCGTCGCCTACCACCTGGCGAAACTCGGCTGGAGCGACGTGGTGCTGCTGGAGCGGCGGCAGTTCGCCTGCGGCACCACCTGGCACGCGGCCGGGCTGGTCGGCACCATGCGCGCCAATGAAAGCCAGGCGCGGCTGTGCGAATACTCCATGTCGGTGCTGCGCGAACTGGAGGAGGAGACCGGGCAGTCCACCGGTTTCAAGCAAGTTGGTTCGCTTTCCATCGCGCACAGCGATGCGCGCTTTGAGGAATTAAAACGGGTCGCCTCCATGAACAACGCGTTCGGCGTAACCCGCGTGGATATTCTGACGCGCGACGAAGTCAAGGCGCGCTGCCCGCTGCTGGAATGCGGCGATTTGCTCGGCGGAAGTTGGGTCGCGCAGGACGGCTACGCCAGTCCGGTGGACATCACCGCCTCGTTCGTAAAAGGCGCGCGCGCGCGCGGCGCGAAGTGCATTGAAGGCGTCGCGGTCACCGGCATTCTCCGCGACGGCGGCAAGGTCGCCGGCGTGCGGACAGAGCAGGGCGAAATTCGCGCCGACTTCGTGGTCAATTGCGGCGGCATGTGGGCGCGCGAAATCGGCAAACTGGCCGGGGTCAATGTGCCGCTGCACGCCTGCGAGCACTATTACGCGGTCACCGAAAAACTCGCCGACCTGCCGGCCGATCTGCCGGTGCTGCGCGACCACGACCGCTGCGCCTATTACAAGCCGGAAGCCGGCGGAATTTTGGTCGGCGCGTTTGAACAAAACGCGCGCGCCTGGGGCGCGGACGGAATTCCGCATGACTTTTGCTTTGATGAAATTGACGGGCATTTTGAAGAGCAGTTGATGCCGGTGCTGGAGGACGCGATGGCGCGCGTGCCGGCGCTGCAGAGCGCCGGCTGGCGAAAGTTTTTTTGCGGGCCCGAGAGTTTCACGCCGGACGACCAGTTTCACATCGGCGAGGCGCCCGAACTGAAAAATTTTTATGTCGCGGCCGGACTGAATTCGGTCGGCATTCAAACTTCCGGCGGACTCGGGCGCGCGCTCGCCGAATGGATGCACCAGGGAAGCGCGCCGATGGATTTGTGGGGCAACGACATCCGCCGCATGTTTCCGTTTCAGGGCACGCGCCACTACCTGCAAAACCGCGTCTCCGAATCGCTCGGCTTGCTCTACGCGCGCCACTACCCCTACCGCCAGATGGAAAGCGCGCGCAATGTCCGCCACTCGCCGGTGCACGAATTGCTGGCCGAGCGCGGCGCGTGCTTCGGCGAAACCGCCGGCTGGGAGCGGCCGAACTGGTTCGCGCCGCCGGGCGTGGAGCCGAAATATGAATACAGTTTCGGCAAGCAAAACTGGTTTGAATATTCGGCGGCCGAACACCGCGCGTTTCGCGAGGGGGTTGCGCTGTTTGACCAGAGCAGTTTCGCCAAATACCTGGTGCAGGGGCGCGACAGTTGCGCCGAGTTGCAGCGGATTTGCACCGCCAACATTGACCTGCCGGCCGGGCGAATGATCTACACCCACTGGCTGAACGAGCGCGGCGGCATTGAATCCGACCTCACGGTGACGCGCCTCGCCGAGCATGAATTTTTGGTGGTCAGCGGCGCCGCGGTCTGCCACAAGGATTTGGACTGGCTGCGCCGCAACATTAAAGACGGCGCGCATTGCTGGGTCACCGACATCACCGCCGCCTGGGCGGTGTTCGGCGTGATGGGGCCGAACAGCCGCGCATTGCTCACCGACGCGCTCGGAGAAGACATGTCATCCGGCGCGTTTGCATTCGGCGAAGTGAAACCGGTGGAAGTCGGCTGCGCGCCGGCGCGCGCCGCGCGCGTCTCCTATGTCGGCGAACTCGGCTGGGAGTTGTATGTTCCGGTGGACATGGCGCGCCACGCGTTCGCGCATTTATTGCGCGCCGGCGAAAGCCACGGCCTGCGCCTCGCCGGCATGCACGCCCTGGACAGCGGCCGCATAGAAAAAAAGTTTCCGCACTTCGGCCACGACATCGCCTGCGAGGACACCCCGCCGGAAAGCGGCTGCGCCTTCGTCTGCGACTTTGACAAGCCGGCATTTATCGGCGGAGACGCGGTGCGCCGGCAACTGGACGGCGGCGAATGGAAACAAAAACGCCTGGCGCAGTTTTTGCTGGGCGACCCGGAAGTCGTGCTCTACCACCACGAGCCGATTTTGCGCGACGGCAAAATCGTCGGCCACCTCACCTCCGGCAACTACGGCCACACCCTCGGCGGCGCGGTCGGCCTCGGCTATGTCCGCAACAAAGGCGGCGTGGATCAGGCCTATCTGGACGGCGGCGCCATGGAAATTGAAGTCGGCGGCGAGCGCATTCCGGCGCGCGCCAGTTTGCGCGCGATGTATGACCCGCGCGCCGGGCGCATGCGCGGCTAAAAACGCGCGCCCTTTCCCGCTATACTCCCCTCCCTTTTCCCAATCCCGCAGACAGGTGCAGCAGTGTCCGACAAAGAAATAACCGGCGCCGAGATTTTGATCCGGTGCCTGCAGGACGAAAATATTGAGTTCATTTTTGGCTACCCCGGCGGCGCGGCGCTGCATATTTATGACGCGCTCTACCAGCAGGACCGGGTGCGGCACATCCTCGCGCGGCACGAGCAGGGGGCGGCGCACGCGGCCGACGGCTACGCGCGCTCCACCGGAAAGCCCGGCGTGGTGCTGGTCACCTCGGGACCGGGGGTGACCAACGCCGTCACCGGCATCGCCACCGCCTACATGGACTCCATTCCGATGGTGATCATCGCCGGCCAGGTGCCGTCCACGCTCATCGGCGACGACGCATTTCAGGAAGTGGACACGGTCGGCATCACCCGCCCCTGCGTCAAGCACAACTTTCTGGTGACTGACGTCAACAAAATCGCCGCGACCATGAAGAAGGCGTTTCACATCGCCTCCTCCGGGCGGCCCGGCCCGGTCGTGGTGGACCTGCCGAAGGACATCACCAACCAACTCGCGCCCTACGAATACCCGAAGGACATTCACATTCGCTCCTACCAGCCGCGCGACAAGGGGCACGGCAAGCAAATCGCGCGCGGCGTGGATCTTTTGCTGCAGGCGAAGCGGCCGATCATTTACACCGGCGGCGGCGCGGTGTTCGGCGGCGCGCATTTGCCGCTGCGCGAACTGGTCGGCATGCTGAAATTTCCCTGCACCTCCACGCTGATGGGGCTCGGCGCGGTCGCCGCGTCCGACCCGAACTTTCTCGGCATGCTCGGCATGCACGGCACCTACGAATCCAACATGGCGATGCACGACTGCGATGTGATGTTCGCGGTCGGCGCGCGCTTTGACGACCGCGTCACCGGCGATTTGGAAAAGTTTTCGCCGGGCGCGCGCATTGTGCAGATAGATGTGGACCCGTCCTCCATCGGCAAAAATGTTCCGGTGGAAGTGCCCATAGTCGGGCGCTGCGGCGAGGTGCTCGCCGAAATGCTGGAGCGCGCCAAGCCGCGCCTCGGCGAAATCGATCGGCCGGCGGTGGACGCGTGGTGGAAGCAGATTGAGAAATGGAAAGGCCTCAATTCGCTCGCCTACGCCGAAAGCGGCGAGATGATCAAGCCGCAATTTGTCGTGCAGAAAATGATGGAAGTGACCGGCGGCGGCGCGTTCGTCACCTCCGATGTCGGCCAGCACCAAATGTGGGCGGCGCAGCATTACGGCTTTGAGGAGCCGCTGCGCTGGATCAACTCGGGCGGGCTCGGCACCATGGGCTTCGGCCTGCCGGCGGCGATGGGCGTGCAGATCGCGCACCCCGACGCGACCGTGGCGTGCATCACCGGAGACGCCAGCATCATCATGTGCATTCAGGAATTGTCCACCTGCAAGCAATACGGACTGCCGCTCAAAATCATCAACCTCAACAACCGCTACATGGGCATGGTGCGCCAGTGGCAGGAGTTTTTCTACGCGCGCCGCTACGCGCATTCCTACATGGACGCGCTGCCCGATTTTGTCGCGCTCGCCGAGAGTTTCGGGCACGCCGGAATTCGCGTGGAAAAACCCGGCGATGTGGAGGGCGCGCTGCGCGAGGCCTTCGGCATGAAAAAACAACTGGTGTTCGTGGATGTGATCACCGACCCGTCGGAAAATGTCTACCCGATGATCGCGGCCGGCAAAGGCCACAACGAAATGCACCTGAAACCGGCCCCCGGCGACGAGCAGGCCGCGCGGGAACTGGCATGATCATGCCGCGCATTCACATCGCGCTTGCGGTCGCCGATTTTTCGGATTCGCTCGCCGACTACACCGAACGCCTCGGGCAAAAACCGTGCTGCACCGTGGACGGCAAATACGCGTTGTGGCGCACCGACATTCTCAACTTTTCCATCTCGGTGAACCCCGAACAGGCCGGCGTGGTGCGGCACTTGGGATTTGAATGCGAGGCCGCCGAAGAAATGACCGCCGAAACCGACGCAAACGGCCTGCTCTGGGAATCATTTTCGGCGCGGCAGCAAAAACAGGAAATCCTGCGCATCTGGCCGGACGCGCAATTTTCGACCTGAAACCATGCGCAGAATTCTCTCCATACTGATGGAAAACGAGGCCGGCGCGCTGTCGCGCGTCGCCGGCCTGTTCTCGGCGCGCGGCTACAACATTGAGTCGCTCACCGTGGCGCCGACCGACGACGAGTCGCTGTCGCGCATGACCATCGTCACCCATGGCAACGACCAAATCATTGAGCAGATCACCAAGCAACTGCATAAACTTATTGATGTGGTGCGGCTGATAGACCTGACCGGCGGCCTGCACATTGAGCGCGAATTGCTGCTGGTAAAAGTCGCCACCGCCGGGCACGGCACAAAACGCGACGAAGCGGCGCGCCTCGCCAACATTTTTCGCGGGCGCATCATTGATGTCACCGGCACCACCTGCACGCTGGAACTGACCGGCAACAGCGCGAAGATAGACGCGTTTTTGGAGGCGCTTTCGCGGCTGGAAATCATGGAAGTGGTGCGCTCCGGCATCTCCGGCATCGGCCGCGGCAAGCGCGCGCTGAAACTTTAAAATCGCCGCGCAAAACCTTTCCTCAAAACTTTCACTCAAACACAGAGGCAGTTATGAAAATCCACTACCAAAAAGACGCCGACCCGGCGAAAGTGCGCGGCAAAAAAGTCGCGGTCATCGGCTACGGCTCGCAGGGGCACGCCCACGCCAACAACCTCAAAGACAGCGGCGTGGAAGTCGTGGTCGGCCTGCGCGCCGACTCGTCCTCGCGCGCCAAAGCCGAGGCGGCCGGACTGCGCGTCGCCGAAGTCGGCGAGGCGGCCGCGCAGGCCGATTTGGTGATGATGCTCTGCCCGGACGAGTTGATGGGAAAAATCTACGCGGACGAAGTGGAAGCGAACATGAAAAAAGGCGCGACTCTGGCGTTCGCGCACGGCTTCAACATCCATTTCGGCTACATCAAACCGCGCGCCGATTTGGATGTCATCATGGTCGCGCCCAAGGGCCCCGGCCATTTGGTGCGCTCCACTTATGAAAAAGGCGCCGGCGTGCCGTGCCTGGCCGCGGTGCACCAGGACCCGAGCGGAGACGCGCTCGCCACCGCGGTCTCCTACGCCGACGCGATCGGCGGCGGCCGCGCCGGCATCATTGAAACCACCTTCAAGGAAGAAACCGAGACCGACCTTTTCGGCGAACAGGCGGTGCTGTGCGGCGGCGCGACTGGCTTAGTGCAGGCCGGTTTTGAAACGCTGGTGGAAGCCGGCTACGCCCCCGAGATGGCCTACTTTGAATGCCTGCACGAACTGAAACTCATCGTGGACCTGATGTATGAGGGCGGCATCGCCGACATGCGCTACTCCATCTCCAACACCGCCGAGTTCGGCGACCTGACGCGCGGCCCGCGCATCGTCAACGAGCAGACCAAGGCCGAGATGAAAAAAATCCTCGCCGAAATCCAATCCGGCGAATTCGCGCGCGAATGGATGGACGAAAACGCCGGCGGCGGCAAACGCTTCCCCGAACTCCGCGCCAAAGCCCGCGAACACCAAATAGAAAAAGTCGGCGCAAAACTCCGCGGAATGATGACCTGGATCGGCGAGGGGAAGGTGATTGACAAGGAGAAGAATTGAGGGGGCAAAAAAGCCGCCGGAAATTCCTCTTACACCTCCACCGCGCCCTGCGCGAGAAGGCCGGTGGAGGTGGGACCGACGAGACTGGTCATGGGCGAACCGGATTCGGGCACAGACGATGGAATTCGGGTTCTGTTTGACTGTTGCGCAAAAAGCAGATGTTGATTTCGCGGTCTGTGCACAGGTAGTCAGACAGCCACTCGTGCGGCAACTCCTCGGGAAGAACGAGATATAAAGAGGGGGCGCTCAGAGCGTCGCGATACCGGTAGCGGTATTCATAAAGTTGGCTCAATCCTTTGCGCAACTGTTCATGCATGCTGGGGCCGCCGCTCTTGATTTCAAAAATTACATTGCGGCCATCGGGCAGGGATGCCCACAGGTCAATATGAGCAGAATCGCCCACTTCCGCCTTGATGTTGTCTTCCAGCCACGCGCACAGCCTATCGACCATGCTCCCATGAATCATATTTCGGCGCTCTTGTTTAATGCGCGTCAGTTCGGGATTGCTCGTCTTTGAAGAGCCAGAAATATCCTGGCTGTTTTCGGTGGTGCTCGTGTATGGGCGAGTTTGTCCGTCAAATTTCCGCAGTGGTGCGCTCAACGCAATTTTCTGTTGGGTTGCAGTCGTGGTATGCACAGGCTGCCACGAACTTGACAGGCCTCCAAGGCAGTCCGTAATTGTAGGCGGCAAGATTTTAATGGCATCGAAGTAATCTGCCCATCGAGCCAATGCTTCCGGAGACGACAAGTCATTCTCAACAAAATCAAATTTGTTGTGAATGGAGTGAATGGCAGCAAACTGTTCAGACAAAACTGAACGCTCCGCATCGCTGGACGGCGAGCGCAGCATAATTTTCCTGCTCTGCAACTGAAACATCTCTGTCTGCTCCAAGAGATTAAAGCGGTGTTCCCCTTGTTTTTGCAGATTTGATTTTCGGATAGTGCCGAGAACTGCCGCAACAGCACTAGTTTCGGGGCACACAGTTTTGAACAGAGACTGGTCGTTGGCCAGTGCATACCATTCGTCGTAGGCAACAGCCGCGGTGAAAATGTCACCGCTATTGCGCAACAGGCAATCAGCATACAGTGCCGCAACTAAAAGTCGGACCGGTGAGACAACCGCGCCTGCATGCAAAAGCCGCTCCTTTGCCAAGCGCGTTGCTCCTTGGACCCGTGGGCCAGAGGAGTTATGCATGATCCCCGATGAAATCAGAGGGTGTTGCAGCAACGGGAGCTGCAGGCGCAAAAAGGCGGCGGTGTCGGGTGCCTCGCCCAACAGAAATTTCTTTGCGGTTTCAGTCATGCGCACAATCCACCGATCATTTTCGTAAAGAAAATGGCAGATTCCAAGAAAAGTTGGGTACGCAGTTACAACGTCGCGATAGTATGCATCTTGACGCTTAGGAGACCATCGGCGCGCACTGCCCCCAAACTCGCTCGCAAGTTCGTCACGCCGATACTCTTGATTGTCATACTGCGCAAAAATATGCGCGAATGAGCAGAGCTGATCTGCCCACAAATCTTCACTGGCGTGAATTTTGTGGCTGAAAAAGTCGGGAATCAGCATTTGCATATTAATGCAGGAAGTTGATGCCGATGCGTTTGATCAATGCGCGAGTCGTCATTGCTTTCGGGAAACCGAAAACATGCACACCGATGTGGGTTGCAATTTGCGCTGCAAAGAGGGGCGGCACAGCATTTCCGACTTGGCGGATCATGTGACGCACGTTGCCGTCAAATTCCCACCAGTCGGGGAATGTCTGCAAACGCGCCGATTCGCGCGGAGTGACCTCGCGAGGTTCATGGGGATGCACATGCCCCTTGCCGCCGCCTTGGTCAGATCCCACGACAATGGTGAAACTGGGTTTGTCGGGATACAGTTTGTTGATGCGCGTCCGATTGTCCCTTTGTCCAAAAGGCATTTTTTCGTAACGCTTGATGATTTTTGCACTGTGATTGCGCATACGGTGATTGGGCAACACTTCCCCCGGCGGAGGCATGTTTGCCAAGGCCTGTCCCGCAGTGTTGAACGGGATGCAACTTTCATCATCGCCGTATTTTTTCGCCAAACGCGGGGGCGCGTCTCCACCGAGAACGCCGACAATGAAAACCCGTTTCCGCCACTGCGGAATGCCATGCTCGGCCATTTCGTATGTTTCCACCGACAAATCGTATTTTCCATGGCACGAAAGTCGATTTCGGAGTTCACGGAGCACCCGGCCGCCATGCACGGATTGGATACCGTACACATTCTCGAAAACGAAGGCGCGCGGACGCAATTTATCCACGATGCGATGGAACTCCCACACCATTCCGCCGCGGGTATCCGCGAGACCCTTGCGCTGGCCGAACACGGAAAACGACTGGCACGGAGGTCCGCCAATCAAGACATCGACTTCCCCGCGAGCAAGCCCGGATTTTTTGAGGATTGCGCCGGCATTTAGGCCAGAAACATCCTCTTCCAAAACCTCATGTTTTGGATACATTTTTCGTTTCTTCTGGTTGATTCTGAGCGTGTTGCAGGAAAAGGGGTCGACATCGGTCGCGAAGCAAATATCGAAGCCGGCCGCAGCAAAACCAAGGTCAAGCCCCCCGCCGCCAGAAAATAAGGCGACAACAGACGGCTGAGCCCGACCAGAATTTTGAGAGTTTCGCATTGCGCTGGGGTTTGGTCGATACAACAAGTCTACGCGACTGGATTATACATGACCTGAGGCGCCAGAATTTCTGGCAGGCGAGAGCATCGGGGGGCATTATACCCCCTCAAACCTCCACCACCTCCGCCCCCAACTCCTCCGCGTCCTGCGCGCGGTGGGTGGCGAGGAGCAGGGTCAACTTTTGGTCGCGGCGCAGTTCGCGGATTAACGCCAGCATTTCTTCGCGCAGGTTTTGATCCAGCGCGGAGAACGGCTCGTCCAAAAGCAGCAGCGGGCGGTCGCGCGCCAAACACCTTGCCAGCGCGACGCGCTGCCGCTGGCCGCCGGAAAGGCTCGGCGGTTTGCGTTCGGCGAAACCGCCGAGGGAAACGCGGGCGAGCGCGCGCTCCACCGCGCGGTTTTGTTCGGAGGTCAGTTTCATGCCGGGGTGCAGGCCGATGGCGAGGTTTTCGCGGACGGTTAAATGCGCGAACAAATTGCCGGACTGCAGCAAATAGGTCAGCGGGCGCGCCGCCGGTTTGTCGGCGAGGAGGCTGCGGCCGTGGAAGCGGATGTCGCCGCGCGCCGGTGTCAGCAGGCCGGCGATCAAATTGAGAATGGTGGATTTGCCGGCGCCGCTCGCGCCCATCAGCGCGCAGGCCGCGCCGGCGGCGGCGCGAAAATGCGCGCGCACGCACGCGCCGCGCGGGTATTGGAAGAACAGGTTTTCCACTTCAAGCATGCGCGCGCCGCTCCCTTCCGCCGACCAGCCGCTCCAGCAGCCAGAACAGCGCAAAGCACACCGCGCACAACGCGGCCGCGGCGACCGCGGCCTGCTCCACGCGGTAGGCGCCGAGCAGGCGGTAGATCAGAAGCGGCAATGTGCGCAGTTCCTCGGTGCCGAAAAGCGCGATCACGCCCATGTCGCCGGCCGAAAGGGCCGCGGCGACCGCGAGCGCGTAACCGAGCGGCGCGCGCAGCGGGCGCCACAGCAGGCGCAGACGGCGCGCGCCGCCAATGCCGAACAGTTCGCACAGCGCGTCGGCGCGGCCGCGCTCGGCGCGCAGCGCCGGCAGGAGAATGCGGATGCCGAAGGCGAGCGCGAGCAATGCGTTCAGCGCGACCACCAGCGCGGGGCCGAGCGACAGCGCGTCGGTGAACCGGCGGAAAAATAAAAACAGGCCGGCGCCGAGCGTGATCGGCGGCGCCAGCAGCGTGACCAGGCCGGCGATTTCCGCGGCGAGCGCGCCGGCGGCGCGCAGCGACCCGCGGCGCGCGCGCAGGGTGACCAGCACATCGCAGACCGCCAGCGCCAGCGCGCAGGAAAGCGCGCCGGCGGCGAGGGCGATGAACAGCGTCCAGCGCAACGCATGCCAAAACGCGGCCTCGGACAAAATCGTCCAGCCGCGCGGGTCCAGCGCCTTGACGCCGAGCGCGGCCAGCGGCATCAGCAAAAACACCGCGGCCGCGGCGATGATTGCGAAATCCACGGCGCGCATGGCCGCCGAGTCGGCGAGGCATCCGGCGCCGCGCGCATCCCCGGCGCGAAGCGGAAACGGCGCGCCGCCGGCGAAGAACAGCAGCGCGCACAGCAAGCACAATGCGATTTGAATCAGCGAAAGCGCCACCGCTTTTTGCAGATCAAAATCAAAGCGCAGCGCCTGGTAGATCGCGACTTCCAGCGTCGCCGACTGCGGCCCGCCGCCGAGCGTGAGCACGATGGCGAACGAGGTGAAGCACAGCAAAAAAACCATGCCGAAAACGCCGGGAATCATCGCGCGCAGCAGCGGCCATTCAATATGAAAAAACACATGGCGCGGCCGCATTCCATGCAGCGCGGCGAGGCTGCGCGCGCTTTGCGGCAGCGCGAGCAGGCCGTTCAAAAAAATTCGCGCGGCCAGCGGCAGATTAAAAAACACATGCGCGAGCAGGATGCCGGCGAGTCCGTAGAGATAATCGCGCCGCGCGATGCCGGCCGCGGCGAGCGCGTCGTTGATCCAGCCGCCGCGCCCGTGCACCGCGACCAGGCCGATGACCGCGACCATGCTCGGAATGACCAGCGCCACGCCGCCGAGTTTGATCAGCGCGCCGCGCCCGAAAAACCTCCGCCGCGCCAGCGCGCATGCGAGCGGCAGCGCGAATATGGTGGAAAGCAGCGCCGACAGCGCGGCCTGCAGCGCGGTGAAGCGGATGATCGCGCGCGTCAGCGGCTTGTTCCATTCGGCAAGGAGTTGCGGCGCGCCGGCTTCCAGCGCGAGCCCGCCGAACGCGCATGCCACCAGCGCCAGCGCGAGCAGCGCGACCGACAGACCGAACACTCGTCAGCGCCCCTCAGCGTCGTAGCGCGCGGCTGAATTCGTCCACCCATTCCGCCTTGTTGTCGGCGATGCGTTGCGGATCCATGCCGAGCGCGCGCGCCGGCCGCGGCACATTCGCGAACGACGCCGGCAGGCCGCCTTTGAGGCGCGTCGCCGGATACATCCAGTTGCCTTCGGGAATCGCCGATTGAAATTCCTCGCTCACGATGAAGCGCATGAAACGCCGCGCGAGTTCCGGGTTGGGCGCGTTTTTCAATCGCGCGGCGACTTCAATTTGCATGCCGTGCCCCTCGGCGAACGCGGCCGCGCGGTAGCGCTCGTCCCCGGCCGCGGCGTGGTAGGCCTGCGAGGTGGTGTAACTCAGCACCATGTCGGCCTCGCCGTCCAGAAACATTCCATAGGCCTGCGACCAGCCGCCGGTTACCGCGGTGATTTTTCCGGCGAGTTTTTTCCACACTTCGGCCGCGCCGCCGCCGTAAAGCGACTTGACCCACAGCATCAGCCCGAGTCCCGGCGTGGAACTGCGCGGGTCCTGAATGATGATTTTTAATGAATCATCGGCGGCGACCAGTTCGTGAAAACTCGCCGGCGGCGACGGAAGTTTTTCGCGGTCATAAATGAACGCGAAGTAGCCGTAATCAAACGGCAGAAACACCGGGTCGTTCCATTTCACCGGCAATGCGAGCGCGTCCAGCGGCGCGTCGTGCGGCGCGAGCAGGCCGCCGCGTTTCGCCTCGGCCATTAAACTGGTGTCCAAACCGAGCACCACATCGGCGCGCGAAGACGCGCCTTCAAAACGCACGCGGCTTAAAATTCCGGCCGAGCCATCCACCGCGACGAAATTTAATTCGCATTCGCAAACCGCCTCAAACGCGGTCTTGATGCGCGGACCGGGGCCCCAGTCGGAGGCGAACGAGTCGTAGGTGTAGACATTAAGAACGGGCTGCGCGCGCGCCGCGCCGGCGGCCGCGCAGAAAACGGCGAGGAAAAACCACAGCGGAATTTTTTTCATGGAACGGCGCCTCCGGTTTGGGGTGGTGCGGAGGCGAGCCGTCGTCCCGGGCGGGAAAACCAACGCGCTCTCAATCCCTCCGCCAGCATCATCTGGATCAGGTTCTACGGGTCGGCCGCGGAAAACACTCCGCGCCTCTCAGCATTTGCGCCCCGTTGAGATGCCGCGACCATACCACAATTGCGGCTACAATTGCGGGCAAAATACGCCGGTCCCGCCGCCCCAAACTTTTGACCCGAAAATGAAAAACCGCATCCTGCAAGCCCTCGCCGAAAACGACCTGCACGCCGCGCTCGCCGCGCTCGACATCCGCGACGCCGAGGTGGTCTACAACCCGGGCTACGACGAGTTGCGCCGCGAGGAAACCCGCGCCGACTTGAACGGCTTTGAGCGCGGCACGGTCACCACCAGCGGCGCGGTCGCGGTGGACACCGGCGCATTCACCGGGCGCTCGCCGGCCGACAAATACATCGTGCGCGACGACATCACGCGCGACACTTTTTGGTGGGCGCAGCAGGGCAACAACGACAACAAGCCGCTGAACCAGGAGCATTGGAGCCACTTAAAGCGGCTGGTCGCGCGGCAACTCAGCGGCAAGCGGCTGTTCGTGGTGGACGCGTTTTGCGGCGCGAACAAAGCATCGCGGCTGCGCGTGCGCTTTGTCATGGAGGTGGCGTGGCAGGCGCATTTCGTCAAGAACATGTTCATCCGCCCGGACGACGACGAGTTGGCGAACTTTGAGCCGGATTTCACCGTGCTGAACGGCGCCAAGACCGTGAACCCGCAGTGGCGCGAGATGGGGCTGAATTCGGAAAACTTCATCGCCTTTAACCTGACCGAGCGCATGCAACTCATCGGTGGAAGTTGGTACGGCGGCGAAATGAAAAAGGGCGTGTTCTCGGTGATGAATTACCTGCTGCCGCTGCGCGGCATGGCCTCCATGCACTGCGCCGCCAATGTCGGCGAAAGCGGCGACACCGCGATTTTTTTCGGGCTGTCCGGCACCGGCAAGACCACGCTTTCCACCGACCCGGCGCGCCGCCTCATCGGCGACGACGAACACGGCTGGGACGACGACGGCGTGTTTAATTTTGAAGGCGGCTGCTACGCCAAAACGATTCGCCTGAGCGCGCAGGCCGAGCCGGACATTTACAAGGCGATTCGCCGCGACGCGCTTTTGGAAAATGTCGCGCTGCGCGCCGACGGCAGCGTGGATTACCACGACGCCGGCAAAACCGAAAACGCGCGCGTCTCCTACCCGCTGCACCACATCGCCAACATCGTGTCGCCGTCGCGCGGCGGGCATGCGCGCAAGGTCATTTTTCTTTCGGCGGACGCGTTCGGCGTGCTGCCGCCGGTCGCGCGGCTGAGCGAGGAGCAGGCCGAATATTATTTTCTCTCCGGCTTCACCGCCAAACTCGCCGGCACCGAGCGCGGCGTCGACCGCCCGGTGCCGGTGTTTTCGGCGTGCTTCGGCGCGGCGTTTTTAAGTCTGCATCCGCGCCGCTACGGGCGCGAGTTGATGAAAAAAATGCGCGCGGCCGGCGCGCGCGCCTACCTGGTCAACACCGGCTGGAACGGCGCCGGCGAGCGCATCTCCATCGCCGCGACGCGCGCCATCATTCGCGCCGTGCTGGAAGGCGAACTGGACAATGCCGACTGCGTCGCGCTGCCGCATTTCCGCCTGGAAATTCCGCGCGCGCTCGGCGGCGTGGACGCGCAGATTTTGGACCCGCGCAACTCCTTCGCGTCGCCGTCGGAATGGAGCGAACGCGCGCGCGAACTGGCCGCGCTGTTCGTGGAAAACTTTAAGCAATACGAAGACGCCAAACACAGCTTGGCCGCGGCCGGGCCGTCGGCCGGCTGATCATTTCAGCGCGGCCAAACACGCGAGCCACATCGGATCGTTGCTGCCGCTTTCGGTGATTTCGTAGCGGCATTTTTCCTGGTCCACGCACCAGTGCACGCGAATGTCGGCGAAGCCGGCCTCGCGCAGAATGTCGGCCAGTTCCGGCATGGACCAAATCCGCCAGCGGTAGCGAAACGCGTCGCGAAGTTCCGAGCCGTCGGGAAAACGAAAGTGCAGCGACAAATCGGCGTTGTGGTCGGCCGGGCGCACGCCGCTTTGTTGGACGACCAAATCAAAACCGCCGCAGTCAGTGACATGCTCCTCCTCGCCGAACACTTCGCCGCCGCCGTGCATGTCCACGACAAACACGCCGCCTTCCGCCAAATCCTTTCGCGCGCCGCGAAAATACTCCAGCATTTCGCGGCGCTCGCGAAAAATCCAGCAGGAAAAATTAAACGCGCAGCGAATGTCGGGCGCGCGCAAACTCGGCGCGCGCGCGTCGGCGACGCGCAATTTCGCGCGGCGCGCCGCGGCGCCGAGCGGCGCGAAGTTGTGCCGCTCGCCCCAGGCGATGACCTCCGGGTCAATGTCGCAGCCCTCGCCGCTGAACGCCTCGCCCTGCTCCAGCCAGGCGCACAGCGTGGCCGCGCCGGCGCAAAAGTCCTCGCGAAAATGCAGCGCCTTGGCGCCGCGCGCTTGGTGGTAGATTTGCTGCAGCAACTCCGCGTCAAAATGCGGCGACTGCACGCCGCGCTGGTAGAGCAGGTGCCGGTCGGCGCGCGCCGCCATGCTCTTCGCCGCGCTTCGGCGTTTCGCCGCAGCCCGCTTTTTTGGTTTTGGTTTTGCTTTTGGTTTTGCTTTTGTTTTTGTCGCCGCCGGCATTTTATGCGCGCCCACGCGCCGTGAAAGTCATGAAAGAGGAAAAAGAGAGTAGCACAGAACAACTTCGGCAAGGCTGCGCGCAACTCGGCCTGGCCTTGTCGGCCGAGCAACTCGCGCAAATGCGCGCGCACCTTGACCTGCTGGCGAAATGGGGCGGCCGCCTCAACCTGACCTCGGTGGCGCGCGGCGACATGGTGGCGCGCCACTTGCTCGACTCGCTTTCCATCGCGAAATTCGTGCGCGGGCGCGCGCTGCTGGATGTCGGCAGCGGCGGCGGATTTCCGGGCCTGCCGCTGGCCGTCGCCATGCCGCAACTGCGCGTAACCCTGCTGGAAAGCCGCGCCAAGCGCGCCGCGTTTTTGCGCCACGCCTGCGCCGAAATCGGCGCGCAAAACGCCGAAGTCGCGGCGATGCGCGTTCAGGACGCGCGCGGCCGCGAAAAATTTGATACCCTCGCGGTTCGCGCGTTCGCGCCGCTCGCCGGCATCGTGGCGGCGACCGGCGCGCTGCACCGCCGCGGTTGCCGCGTGCTGGCGATGAAAGGCCGCCTTCCGCGGAATGAACTCGCCGACCTTTCACCGAAATGGCGCGCGCGCTGCACGGTGGAAACATTAAACGTCCCGTTTGTGGACGCCGAGCGGCACCTGGTCATTATTGAAACGTAAAACCGCAGTCCCAACCACAAAGCGAATCGCAGGGGAACCCCGTGGCGCGCGTGCTCGCGATCACCAACCAAAAAGGCGGCGTCGGCAAAACCACCACCGCCATCAACTTGTGCGCGGCGCTGGGCGCGGCCGGCCACCGCTCGCTGCTGGTGGACATGGACCCGCAGGGCAACGCCACCGTCGGCAGCGGGCTGGCCATGCGCCAACTGGAACAGGGCGCGTATGAAGTGCTGCTCGGCAGCGGCGGCATAGACGGCGTGATTCTGCAGACCGAAGGCGGCTACGACATCGTGCCGTCGCACCCCGATTTGTCCGGCGCGCAGGTGGAAATGACCGGCCTGGAGCGGCGCGATTTTCGCCTCGCCGACGCGCTGGCGCAGGTGGATTCGCGCTACGAACTGATCATCATTGACTGCCCGCCGGCGCTCAATGTGCTGACGGTGAACGCGCTGGTCGCGGCGCGCGAGGCGCTGATTCCGGTGCAGTGCGAATATTACGCGCTGGAGGGCCTTACCAGTTTGATGCAGACCATTGAATTGATCCGCCGCGGACTGAACCCCGCGCTGCAGGTGCTCGGCCTGGTGCGCACCATGTATGACGCGCGCAACACGCTTTCCAACGAAGTCGCCGCGCAGTTGAACGCGCACTTCCCCGAGCATTTGTTTCGCGCGGTGATTCCGCGCAATGTCCGCCTCGCCGAAGCGCCGAGCCACGGCAAGACGGTGCTGCAATACGACCGGCACTGCGCCGGCTCGCAGGCGTATGTCGCGCTTGCCGGCGAAGTGCTGCGGCGGCGCGCTGCCTGATGACCAAGAAGAAAAAAGCGCGGCTCGGGCGCGGACTCGGCGCATTGCTCGGCGATGTGCGCGCCGACGCGCGCGACGCCGCCGCCGGCGATGCCGAGGGCGCGCAACTGATGCAGTTGCCGATAGAGCAACTGCAGCGCGGCAAATACCAGCCGCGCGCGAAAATGGACCGCGCCGCGCTGGAGGAACTGGCCGCCTCCATTTCCGCCGAAGGCGTGCTGCAGCCGATTTTGGCGCGCCGCGTGGCGCGCGGGCGGTATGAAATCGTCGCCGGCGAGCGCCGCTGGCGCGGCGCGCAACTGGCCGGGCTGCGCACGGTGCCGGCGGTGGTGCGCGCCATCAGCGACCGCAGCGCGATGGCGGTGGCGCTGATAGAAAACATTCAGCGCGAAGACCTCGGCGCGCTGGAGGAAGCGGCCGGCTTTCAGCGCCTGCTGGACGAATTCGGGCTGACCCACCAGGAAATCGCCGACACCATCGGGCGCTCGCGCGCCTCGGTCACCAACCTGCTGCGGCTGCTGGCGCTGGCGCCGGAGGTGAAAAAACTGCTGGCCGCCGGCAAACTGGAAATGGGGCACGCGCGCGCGTTGCTGGCGCTGCCCTCAAGCCGCCAACTCGCCGCGGCGCGCAAAGTGATCGCCGACGGACTGACCGTGCGCGGCGCCGAGACGCTGGTGAAACGCCTGCTGGCCGGCGCAAGCGGCGGCGACGCGAGCGGGCGCGGCGGCGCGCGCGTCACCACCGATGTGTCGCAACTGGAAGAGCGGCTGTCGGCGCGACTCGGCGCGCGCGTCTCCATTCAGCACCGCGGCAAAAACGGCAAGGTGGTGATTCACTACCACTCGCCGGAAGAACTGGAAGGAATTTTGGCGCGAATTAAATAGCGCGGCGTCCCAAAAAATGACAGCCTTCACCGCCGGCCTGTCGCTGAGTTTTTCGCTGATCATCGCCATCGGCGCGCAAAACGCGTTTGTGCTGCGCCAGGGATTGCGGCGGCGGCATGTGGCGGCGGTGTGCCTGCTGTGCTCCGGCTCGGACGCGGCATTAATCGCGGCCGGCGTTTACGGCTTTGACCAACTCTCGGCCAGGGCGGCGTGGTTGGACGCGGCCGCGCGCCTCGGCGGCGCGGCGTTTTTGTTTGCGTATGGCGCGCGCAGTTTTTGGGCGGCGTGGCGCGCGCCGCGCGCGCTGCATGCGGCGCAACTGGACATCGGCGATTCGCTCGCCGCAACC
Source organism: Gammaproteobacteria bacterium (assembly GCA_028066695.1). Classification (GTDB taxonomy): domain Bacteria; phylum Pseudomonadota; class Gammaproteobacteria; order Arenicellales; family Poriferihabitantaceae; genus JAHRAW01. The sequence continues at coordinate 25,130 of JALCBG010000020.1, forward strand.
GTCGGCATCTGCCTCGCGCTGACCTGGCTCAACCCGCATGTCTATCTGGACACGCTGGTGCTGCTCGGCTCGGTGTCCACGCAGTATGCCGGCGCCAAGGCGCAATTCGCCGGCGGCGCGATGCTCGCCTCGTTCCTGTTCTTTTTCATGCTCGGCTACGGCGCGCGGCTGCTGCTGCCGTTTTTCAGCAAGCCGGCGTCGTGGCGCGTTCTGGATGCGGTCATCGGCGCGGTGATGTGGACGATCGCCGCCGCGCTGTTGCTGTGAGCGCGCGTCCCCGGCTTTTTTCGCCCGAGGTGCGGCGCGTGCTGGCGGCGCAGGCCGCGCTGGCGCTGGGCGTGATCGCGCTGGCGGTGATTGCGACCGCGCTGCATCCGGGTCCCGCGGCGCTGCCCGAGGCCGGGCTGCAGCGCGCCAAAGCGGCCGCGTTCGGCGCGTTGCTCGGCATGCTGGCGACCGTGGTCACCGCCCGCAGCGTGCTAAAATCCGGCGAGGCGGCGGCGCGGCATCCGGCCGGTTTGGCGATATTGCCGGTGTATTCCGGGTTGCTGGTGAAGTTGCTGCTGGTCGCCGGCGGCGCGTTCGCCGGGCTGGTCTGGCTGCAACTCGGCCCGCTGTTTTTGCTGCTCGGATACATTACAATGCAGGCCGGCTACCTGTGGGCGGGCGGGCGCTGAGCGAATTTATTCACCGCATTTCACATTTCATCTTCCGTTCCTTAATGCATACGACTTAACCGGCATGGCTTCCTCGGGCTCCATCACTTCCGGCGAATTTATCCGCCACCACCTGACCAACCTGACCTACGGTCGCCGCGCCGACGGCAGTTGGGGGCTGGCGGAAAGCGGCGAAGAGGCCGCCGATATGGGCTTTATGGCGGTGCATGTGGACAGCCTGGCGTGGTCGTTCGGACTCGGCGCGCTGTTTCTGTGGGTGTTTTCGCGCGCCGCGCGCAAGGCCGTTGCCGGCGTGCCGGGCGCGCTGCAAAATTTCGTGGAATGGGTGGTGGAATTCATTGACGAAAATGTGCGCGGCTCGTTCACCGCGAAAAACGACCTGGTCGCGCCGATGGCGCTGACGATTTTCTGCTGGATTTTTTTGATGAACCTGATGGACCTGGCGCCGGTGGAAGTGGTGCCGCGCGCGCTCGGTTTCGCCGGCGTGCATTTCCAAAAAATCGTGCCGAGCACCGACCCCAACATCACTTTCGGCCTGGCGCTCAGCGTGTTCGCGCTGATGCTCTATTATTCGGTCAAAATCAAGGGGCCGGTCGGTTTCGCGGCCGAACTGACCATGCATCCCTTTGAGGCGAAAAATCCGCTGGTAAAAATCCTGTTCATTCTGCCGAATTTCTTTCTGGAGTTCGTCAGTTTGATTTCCAAGCCGATCTCGCATTCGCTGCGGCTTTTTGGCAACATGTACGCCGGCGAGATGATCTTCATTTTGATTTCAATCATGTTTTACTCGGGCGCGCGGCTCGCCGACATCACCGCCGGCGGCGTGGTAATGACGCTGGCCGGCGGCCTGCTGCAGTTCATCTGGGCGGTGTTTCACATTCTGATCATCACCCTGCAGGCGTTCATCTTCATGGTGCTGACCATCGTCTATATGGACATGGCGCACCAACGCCACTGATCATCCAACTTCACAACCTTACCGGAGACCAAGATGGAACAATCACTTTTATACATCGCGGGCGCGCTGATGATGGGGCTCGGCGCGGTCGGCGCCGCGGTCGGCGTCGGCCTGCTCGGCGGGCGCTTTCTTGAAGGCGCGGCGCGCCAGCCCGAACTCATCCCGATGCTGCGCACGCAGTTCTTCATCGTCATGGGGCTGGTCGACGCGGTGCCGATGATCGCGGTCGGCATCGCCATGTATGTGCTGTTCGCGGTGGCGGCCTGACCCGAATGAACATCAACCTCACGCTGCTGTTCCAGGTTCTGTTTTTCGCGGTATTCGTCTGGTTCAGCAAGAAGTTCGTTTGGACGCCGGTCATCGGCGCGCTGGACGCGCGCAAGACCGGCATCGCCGACAAACTCGCGCTCGCCGAGAAAGACCGGCAGTCAGCCGAGGCCTCGCGGCGCGACGCGCAAAAGGCGGTGGAAGACGCGCGCGGCGAAGCCGCCGAAATCATCCGGCGCGCCGAGCAACGCGGCGGCGAACTGGTGGACGAGGCGAAAACGCGCGCGCGCGCCGAGGGCGAGCGCCTGGTCACGGCCGCGCGCGGCGAAATTGAAACCGAGGCGAACAAGGCGCGCGAGGCGTTGCGCGCCGAAGTCGGCGAACTGGCGGTGGCCGGCGCGCGGCAGATTTTGCAGCGCGAAATTGACCCGAAAGCGCATGCCGAATTGCTCGCGCAATTGGCCGCGAAATTGTCCGCGCCCGCGCAGGCCGAGTCTCGGCGCTCGTAATGGCCGAAACCGCCCACCTCGCCCGCCCCTACGCGCGCGCCGTGTTTGAACTGGCGCGCGAGAAAAAAGACCTGGCCGGCTGGGGCGGCGCGCTGGATTTGTTCGCGGCGATAGTCGCCGACGAAAACATGGCCGCGCTCATCAACAATCCGCGCGTGCCGTCGGCGCAACTGCAGGACGCGATTTTGGAAACCGCGGCGAAGTTTTCCAAAACCTCCGTGGAAAAACTGGACAAGCACGCGGTCAATCTCATCAAACTTTTGGCGCGCAACGGCCGCCTGCACGCGCTGCCGGCGGTGGCGCGCGCCTACGCGGATTTGCGCGCCGAGGCCGAGAGCGTGGTCGCGGTGCGGATCACCTCGGCCGCCGAAATCGCGCCGCCGCAGCGCAAAAAATTGGAAAGCGCGCTTCGGGAAAAACTCGGGCGCAAAATTGAACTGGAATACGCGGCCGACCCCGAACTGGTCGGCGGCGCGGTGGTGCGCATCGGCGATTCGGTCGTGGACGGCTCGGTGCGCGCCCAACTGCAGCAACTCGCGTCGGCGCTCGGCGCCTGACTTTTTTCTCCCGCATTCATTCCCGACTTTTTGGCGAAACCCATTTCACCCGGAACCCATCATGTCCATTCAACTGAGTCCTTCTGAAATCAGCGAACTGATCAAAGCGCGCATCGCAAACTTTGAAGCCGACAGCGAGGCGCGCACCGAAGGCAGCATCGTCATGCTTACCGACGGCATCGCGCGCATTCACGGCCTGTCCGACGCCATGCAGGGCGAGATGCTGGAATTCCCCGACAACACTTTCGGCCTGGCGCTGAACCTTGAGCAGGATTCGGTCGGCGCGGTGGTGCTCGGCGAATACAAGCACCTGTCCGAGGGCGACACGGTGAAATGCACCGGCCGCATTTTGGAAGTGCCGACCGGCGAGGGCCTGCTCGGGCGCGTGGTGGACGCGCTCGGCCGGCCGCTGGACGGCAAGGGCGAAATCAAATACGACGGCGTCTCGCCGATTGAAAAAGTCGCGCCCGGCGTCATCGCGCGCAAGTCGGTGGACCAGCCGGTGCAAATCGGGCTGAAATCCATTGACGCGATGGTGCCGATCGGCCGCGGGCAGCGCGAACTGATCATCGGCGACCGCCAGACCGGCAAGACCGCGGTCGCCGTGGACGCCATCATCAACCAGCGCGGCACCGGCATCAAATGCATCTATGTCGCGGTCGGGCAAAAAGCCTCCAGCATCGCCGCGGTCACGCGCAAACTGGAGGAGCACGGCGCGATGGAGCACACCATCGTGGTCGCCGCCTCGGCCTCCAGTTCGGCTTCGGAGCAGTTCATCGCGCCGTATGCCGGCTGCACCATGGGCGAATACTTCCGCGACCGCGGCGAGGACGCGCTGATCATCTACGACGACCTGACCAAGCAGGCCTGGGCCTACCGCCAGATTTCGCTGCTGCTGCGCCGCCCGCCGGGGCGCGAGGCCTATCCCGGCGATGTTTTCTATCTGCACTCGCGCCTGCTGGAGCGCGCCGCGCGCATCAACGAAGAGGCCGTCTCCAAACTCACCGGCGGAAAAGTGACCGGCAAGACCGGCTCGCTGACCGCGCTGCCGATCATTGAAACGCAGGCCGGCGACGTGTCGGCGTTCGTGCCGACCAATGTCATCTCCATCACCGACGGGCAGATTTTTTTGGAGACCGGCCTGTTCAACTCCGGCGTGCGCCCGGCGATCAACGCCGGCCTCTCGGTGTCGCGCGTCGGCGGCGCGGCGCAGACGCCGATCATCAAAAAACTCGGCGGCGGCATTCGCCTGGCGCTGGCGCAATACCGCGAGTTGGCGGCGTTCTCGCAGTTCGCCTCGGACTTGGACGAAGCCACGCGCAAACAACTGGAGCGCGGCGAGCGCGTGATGGAGGTGATGAAGCAGCCGCAATACCAGCCGATGTCGGTCGCCGAAATGGCGCTGTCGCTGTTCGCGGCAAACGAGGGTTTTCTCGACGATGTTGATGTCGGCCGGGTGGTCGCGTTTGAAGAGGCGATGCAGGCGCATGTCAAATCGGCGCACGCCGCGCTGATCGAGGAAATCAACCGCGACTGCGAATACAACGACGAAGTCGCCGCCAAACTGAAAGCCGCGCTGGAAGATTTCAAAAAAAGCGGCGGCTGGCAGGCCGCGCCGGCAAAAAGCGCGGACAAAAAGTCCGGCGAAAAGTCCGGTGAAAAAGCCGCGCCGGAAAAAACTTCCGGAGAAAAAAGCGCATCGTGAAACCCGCGGCGACTTTTCACTTTCCGCTTAACTTTTTGCGCGCATGCATATTCGCCGCGCTTTTTGCGCTTTGCGGCCAGGCCGCGGCGCAGGAACGGGGCGCGAGCATCGCCGCGCGCGCCGGCACGCTCGGGCATGGCCTGGAATTGAAATTTCCGCTGAGCCAAAAAATCAATCTGCGGCTGGCCGCAAACCGCTTTGAAAAAACCTATGACAAAACCTCGGCCGGCGGCACGGTGAAAGGCGACTACACCGCCACACTGGACATGAACACCGACGGCGCCATCTTTGACTGGCATCCCGGCGGCGGCGGTTTCCGCTTCAGTTTCGGCGCGTTTTCCAACGGCAACAAACTCACCGCGGAAACCACGGGCAGCGAAATCACCCTCAACGACAACACCTACACCGGCGACGCCAACTTGTCGCTGGAATTTGAATCCACCTCGCCCTACTTCGGCATCGGCTGGAGCAGCCACACCGACAGCGGACTGAGTTTGGATTTTGAACTCGGCGCGATGTTTCAGACTCCGATTTTGCGCGTGGATGGCACCGGCACAATCCGCGGCTCTTCCTGCCCGTTCAGCGTCAATGAAAAAAGCGTCGCCGATGTCTGCAACAATGGCGCCGCTTTGAAAGCCGACCTGGAAGCCGAGCACAAAAGGCTGGTGGAAGATCTGGAAGTCCATCCGGTGCTGTCCATCGGTTTGCAGTTGCGTTTTTGAGCGGGCACGGCGGGCGAAATATGCGGGAGAGTTCGGCTGGCGCAGTATTCTGTATTGAAAAACCCCGCAAATTCCCCATTTATTGGCCGCCGACAACCCCGCGCCAAAAGCCTCTCCCGTGCTACACTATCCCCCCGACACCCATCCCGGAGGTCTCCAATGAACTGGTTTTCACGCAAAAAGCCCTCAGAGGACAGCGCATTGTCAGAATTCATGCGCAATGCGCCCGCCCGCGAGCAAAAACGCGTGTTCAAAAAAGTCATCGAACAGTCCATCGCCGAGCAGCGCAAGGTCATCGAGAAATCGGAAGCGCTTGCGGCAGCAGGCGGACATGCGCGGATGACCGCCGATTCGTCGTAAGCATGGCGGACGACGAATCGGCGACGCGCGCGCGGGCGGATGACTTTGCCCGATCGAACGCCAAGAAGATTGCCGCGAAATGCCTGGAGGGATTCGAAGCCGAAAAAAATCCCATTTCGATGTTTATGGCCGGCTCGCCGGGAGCGGGTAAAACCGAAACTTCCATGGAATTGCTGCGGAGTGTCGGCAAAACTTTGCGAATAGACGCCGATGAATTGCGCGGACGTTTTACCGAATGCGGTTACGATGGCACGAATTCGCATCTATTTCAGAAAGCCGCGAGCAAATTGGTGCATGCGATCCACGACCGCGCCCTGGACAAGAAAGTCAGTTTTCTGCTGGATGGCACATTTTCAGATGAAAGCATGGGGCGTTTGAACATAGAACGCTCTTTGAAGCGGAACCGGGGTGTATTTGTTATTTTCGTCTACCAGCCACCGCAAATCGCATGGGATTTTGTATTGCGCCGCGAGCTGGTTGAGGGACGGCGCATCCGCGCGCAAGATTTTGCGCAAAAATTTTGTGCGTCGCAGGCGGTCGTGAACAAAATGAAAGCGGAGTTTGGAAAACAAATCAGACTGACGCTAATTATCAAGGACATCGGCAACGACGGCAACCAGTTCTACCGAAAAAGTATCGAGCGAATCGGCGACCACATTCCTGAGCGGTATAATGAGCAGGAAATACTGGAATTGATTGAAAAATCACCCGCCGTTGTCTGACGCACTGTGTTACAATCCGCGCAATCCTGACCCACCCGCACCGAAAAACGAAATGCCCGGCGCAAAAGAAATCCGCACGCAGATCACCAGCATCGGCAGCACGCGCAAGATCACCAAGGCGATGGAGATGGTCGCGGCCAGCAAGATGCGGCGCGCGCAGGAGCGCATGCGCGAGGCGCAGCCGTATGCGCGCAAAATGCGCAATGTGGTCGCGCATCTGGCGCGCGCGCACGCCGAATACAAGCACCCCTACGCGCAGGAGCGCGAAGCCAAAGCGGTCGGCTTCATCGTCGTCTCCAGCGACCGCGGACTGTGCGGCGGACTCAATGTCAACCTGTTTCGCAAAGCCGTGCAGGCCATGTCCGAATGGGACGGGCGCGGCGCGGCCGTGCATGTCTCGGTCATCGGCAAAAAAGCGAGCGCGTTTTTCAACCGCTTCAACGCCAACATCGTCTCGGAGGCGGTCGGCCTCGGAGACGCGCCGCAACTGCATGAACTGGTCGGCGCGGTCAAGGTGCCGATGGACGCATACGCCGAAGGCAAAATCGACCGGCTGTTCGTCGCCAGCAACCAGTTCGTCAACACCATGACGCAGCGCCCGGTCATTGAGCAGTTGCTGCCGATCGCCCCGGCCGAAGACGGAAGCGGCGAAGACGGCGAAAAAGCGCCCGGTGAATCGCTGGCGCACCACTGGGACTACATTTACGAGCCCGACGCCAAACCGGTCATTGATACGCTGATGTCGCGCTACATTGAATCGCTGATCTACCAGGAAGTCGCGGAGAACAACGCCTGCGAACAGGCCGCGCGCATGGTGGCGATGCAGTCGGCCACCGACAACGCCGGCAAACTGATAGACGAACTGCAGTTGGTCTACAACAAAGCGCGGCAGGCGGCGATCACGCAGGAGTTGTCGGAGATTGTCGGGGGGGCGGCGGCGGTTTGAACGCGTTGCGGTGCACATACTTTTCCTATATAATCCGAGCTGCCGCGCAAACGGCCCATAGGCTTGGTGCCCGTGGGCGTCTCCCTACCCAGTTGGCGATAATTTATGGAACATCTCACACATCTACTGGAAACATTTGGCGAAGTGAATGGGTTGCTGATAATCGGCATCCTTTCTCTGTTTTTGTTGGTGCGGAAATTGAATAAACGCATCCACAAGCAACATGACGATCAACTTGCTGACAAACAGCAAGAAATCGAGCGACTGGCGAAAGAGAACCATGAGTATCGGGACCGTTTTTTGGCTATACTTGACAAAAGGTTTTCAGACGAGACAGATCGATGAGCACAACAATATTTTTAGCGGCGACTTTCATGGCGCTTGCGATGCTGGCGGTATCTCTCTGCAGAACTCGCCGGCTGCAGCAACGCGCGCACAAGCATGACAGCGTGCTGTTCCCATTCTGTCAACTGCGTCGCGACATCATCGCTTTCTTGTATGAAAATGTCTTTGAGAAGGCAGATGTGCTGTCGCGCGAAGAATATGCGTCTGTGCGTCGTCTGCTCGACATCTTGAACGATGCCATACGCAACTACAACCGCCACAAAACAGTGATGTTCAATCTTCGCAAAGTGATCAAATACATCCGGGAATACCGGCATGTTTTGAAGCAAATGCCGCCGATTGATGTGACCGGAAATGCTGAAATTCAGCGCTTCCATCAGCAGTTTGAAGGATTGCTGGCAAAAGCATTCGTCGCCTATACGCCGCTGATTCGCTCTGAACTCGCACTTCGCATCATGTTTGCCGTCGTCGCCTACCGCATCGGCAAGGCGCGTGTGCAATACGCCATCAAAATTGCATCGGATGTTCGAGAGATCGAGCGTCGCTATGGCGCGCCCGAAAACGATGCATTGGTCGGCGCCTAATCAACCACTCACCCTTGGAAACCAAAATGCAACAAGGCAACATCGTAGAAATCATCGGCGCAGTCGTGGATGTGCAGTTTCCCCGCGACTCGGTTCCGCGCGTGTATGACGCGCTCACCATCGACGAAGGCGGACTGACGCTGGAAGTGCAGCAGCAAATGGGCGACGGCGTGGTACGCTGCATCGCCATGGGCTCCAGCGACGGGCTCAAGCGCGGACTTCCGGTCACCGACACCGGCGCGCCGATTTCGGTGCCGGTCGGCTCGGGCACGCTCGGGCGCATCATGGATGTGCTCGGCAACCCGGTGGACGAAGCCGGCGAAGTCAAAAGCGAAAAGCGCATGCCGATTCACCGCCCGGCGCCGAATTACGAGGACCAGGCGGCCAGCCTTGAATTGCTGGAGACCGGCATCAAGGTCATCGACCTGATCATGCCCATCGCCAAAGGCGGCAAGATCGGCCTGTTCGGCGGCGCCGGCGTGGGCAAGACCGTGACCCTGCTGGAACTCATCAACAACATCGCCACCGCGCACAGCGGGCTGTCGGTGTTCGCCGGCGTCGGCGAGCGCACCCGCGAAGGCAACGACTTTTACCAGGAGATGCGCGAAGCCGGCGTGCTGGACAAAGTGGCGATGGTCTACGGGCAGATGAACGAGCCGCCCGGCAACCGCCTGCGCGTCGCGCTGACCGGGCTGACCATGGCCGAGAACTTCCGCGACGAGGGGCGCGACGTGCTGATGTTCATTGACAACATCTACCGCTACACCCTCGCCGGCACCGAAGTGTCGGCGCTGCTCGGGCGCATGCCGTCGGCGGTCGGCTACCAGCCGACGCTCGCCGATGAAATGGGCGCGCTGCAGGAGCGCATCACCTCCACCAAGACCGGCTCCATCACCTCGTTTCAGGCGGTCTATGTTCCGGCGGACGACCTCACCGACCCGTCGCCGGCGACCACCTTCGCCCACTTGGACGCGACCCTGGTGCTGTCGCGGCAAATCGCCGAACTCGGAATTTACCCGGCGGTGGATCCGCTTGACTCCACTTCGCGCCAACTGGATCCGCTGGTGGTCGGCGAGGAGCACTACGCCACCGCGCGCGCGGTGCAGAGCATCCTGCAGCGCTACAAGGAACTGCAGGACATCATCGCCATCCTCGGCATGGACGAATTGTCCGAAGACGACAAACTCGCGGTTGGCCGCGCGCGGCGCATGCAGCGCTTTTTGTCGCAGCCGTTCACGGTCGCCGAGACCTTCACCGGCACCAAGGGAAAATATGTCGCGCTCAAAGACACCATCAAGGCGTTCCGCGGCATCGCCGACGGCGAATACGACCACCTGCCGGAGCAGGCCTTCTACATGGTCGGCGGCATTGACGAGGCGCTGGAGCGCGCCAAGGAACTCGGCTCCGAGTAATTTGCCGTGTCGGTCATCCGCGTTGAAATCGTCAGCGCCGAACAGGAAATCTGGTCCGGCGAAGGCGCGATGGTGTTCGCCCCCGGCGAATCCGGCGAACTCGGCATCGCGCCCCGCCACACGCCGCTGCTCACCCGCCTGAAACCCGGCGATGTCCGCGTGCAGCAGGAGAACGGCGAGGAGCAGTTTTTCTTCATCACCGGCGGCCTGCTGGAAGTGCAGCCGCATGTGGTGACCATTCTTTCCGACACCGCGATTCGCGCCGCCGACCTGGACCAGGCGGCCGCCGAAGAATCGCGCCGCCGCGCGCAGGAAGCGATGCGCGACAAGGGCACCGAGATGGAATACGCGCAGGCCAAAGCCGAACTCGCCAGCGCCATGGCGCAGTTGCGCGCGATTGAAAAACTGCGAAAGGTAAAAGGCTAGGCGCGTGCAGCGGATTTTTCTGTTCCTCGCGACCAACATCGCGGTGCTGGTGGTGTTCGGTTTCGTGCTGCGGTTGTTCGGCGTCAACAGTTTGCTGGACGCGCAGGGAGTCAATCTGGATTACAACGCGCTGTTGATTTACGCGGCCGCGCTCGGCTTCAGCGGCGCGCTGGTTTCGCTGGCGCTTTCCAAATGGACCGCCAAGCGCCTGACCGGCGCGCGCGTGATTGAAAACGCGCGCACCGACGAGGAGCGCTGGCTGGTGGAAACGGTCGCGCGGCAGGCAAAGCAGGCCGGCATCGGCATGCCCGAAGTCGCGGTCTACGACGCGCCCGACATGAACGCCTTCGCCACCGGCGCGCGCCGCAACCGCGCGCTGGTCGCGGTCAGCACCGGCCTTTTGCGGAAGATGCAAAAAAACGAAGTGGAAGCGGTGCTCGCGCACGAGGTTTCGCATGTCGCCAACGGCGACATGATCACGCTCGCGCTGATACAGGGCGTCATCAACACTTTCGTCATCGTGCTGTCGCGCATCATCGGGCACTTGGTCGACCGCCTGATATTAAAAAACCAGCGCGGGCACGGCCCCGGTTTTTGGATCACCGCGATCATCGCCGAACTGGTGCTGGCGGTGCTGGCGAGCGTCATCGTCATGTGGTTCAGCCGCCGCCGCGAATTCCGCGCCGACGCCGGCGGCGCAAACCTGGCCGGCAGCGAAAACATGATCGCCGCCCTGCAGCGCCTAAAAACCGCGGTGCGCGAACCGCACCTGCCCGACCAAATGGCCGCATTCGGCATCTCGGGAATGCTGGGGAGCGGCGTCAAGAAACTGTTCATGACCCACCCGCCGCTGGACGCGCGAATTGCGGCGTTGCGGGGGCGGGCGTGAGCGTCGGTTTTGCGGGTATAATCAGCGTATTCGCAACTTCCAAGAGGTGTTTTCGATGAAATCGGTTCCCCGCCGCAAAGAATTAATGGTCCCGGTGATGAGCGCGCTGAACAAACTTGGCGGCTCGGCATCCGTGCGCGAGATAGATGATGAAGTGGTCGAGCAACTTCAAATCCCCGAAAATATCGCCAACATCCCCCACCGCAAAACGGGCAATCAAACTCGATTGCGAAGCCGCCTCGGCTGGGCAAGGACGTTTTTGAAGCGTGCGGGGTTTTTGGAAAATCCAAGGTCTGGTGTTTGGGCAATCAAGCCGGGGCAACAGGAACGGGAGGTTAATCCTGAAGAGATCGAGAGCACTTATCTGAGAAATCTCAGGAGTCAGCGAAAGGAGGCCGCGCAGAATGACCGGCAAGAACTTGAAGATGAAATTACCCCGGACTCTGAAGATGAATCTTGGCACGATGAACTTTTCACGGTGCTGACGGAAACTTTGCGTCCGGATGCTTTTGAGCGTCTGGCAAAGCGGCTACTGCACGAGTGCGGTTTCGTCGAAGTAAAAGTCACCGGAAAAGCCGGTGACGGCGGAATCGATGGTACCGGCATTGCCAAAGTGAACGAACTGATGAGTTTTCATGTGCTCTTTCAATGCAAACGCTACAAAAATGCGGTCGCGGCCGGCGCAATCCGCGATTTTCGCGGCGCCATGTCGGGCCGCACCGACAAGGGTCTTTTTATCACCACATCCACTTTCACGAGAGACGCCCGAAAAGAAGCAACCCGCGATGGTGTCCCGCCGATTGACTTGATCGACGGCGAACAGCTGATGGAGAAACTGAAAGAGTTTCGCCTCGGCATTGAGGTCGAAACCGTCGAGAAAGTTTCAATCAACAAAAACTGGTACCAAAACATCTGACCATCGCACCGGCATGGAGCGCCCGCACACTCCAACCTTCCGCGCAAACGGTGGAACACAGCTCTCCCGTTGCCGCGCGTCGCGTCCTCTTGCGGCACAATGAAAACCGCGGCCAAAAAATCCAAAAAGCCGGTATCGGCACTGCAAATCGAGCGCCACATTCTCCTGATTCGCGGCGAGAAAGTCATGCTCGACTCCGACATTGCCGATCTGTATGGCGTGGAAACCAAGACGCTGGTGCAGGCGGTCAAACGCAATATTGAGCGCTTCCCCGCGGATTTTATGTTCCAACTCAGCCGGGAGGAGTTTGAGATCTTGAGGTCACAATTTGTGACCTCAAACCGCGGCGGGCGGCGTTACGCCCCCTACGCATTCACCGAGCAGGGCGTGGCGATGCTCTCCGGCGTGCTGCGCAGCGAGCGCGCGGTGCGGGTTAATGTGGAAATCATGCGCGCTTTTGTGCGGCTGCGGCGGATACTCGCCTCCGACAAAAAACTCGCGCGGCAACTCCGCGATCTGGAGGAGAAATATGACGCGCGCTTCAAACTCGTGTTTGACGCCATCCGCCAATTGATGCCGCCGCCGGCCGCGAAAAAACGCCCGATCGGCTTCATCTGGAACCGGGACTAGCGCATCACTCCAAATCCCTCCGCCGCAGCCGCGTCACCAAACTGGAGGTGTCATACCGC
>JALCBG010000072.1 GCA_028066695.1 Gammaproteobacteria bacterium
GCCCCGCGCAAACGCCCCGCCCGCAAAAAATCGTATAATCCCCCGCCAACGCCCCTTAGCACCGATGCCCGCCACCGCCTCCCCCAATACCATGCGCGAATGCCGCGGTGTTTGCTTCCCGCATGCCCATAAGCGCTGCTGGACGCTCGCCGCCTACCGCGCGGCCGGCGGGTATGACGCGCTGGAAAAAATTCTGCGCGAGAAAACCGACCCGGCCGCGGTCATAGACGCGGTCAAGGAATCCAATTTGCGCGGGCGCGGCGGCGCCGGGTTTCCGCCGGGCATCAAGTGGCGCTTCATGCCGCGCGCCGCGCCCGGGCAAAAATATGTGGTGTGCAATTCGGACGAAGGCGAGCCCGGCACCTGCAAAGACCGCGACATTTTGCGCTACAACCCGCACGCGGTGATTGAGGGCATGGCGATCGGCGGTTACGCGATGGGCGCGAGCGTCGGCTACAACTACATCCGCGGCGAGTTTTGGGAGCCGTATCTGCGCATGGAGGCGGCGCTTCGCGAAGCGCGCGACGCCGGGCTGCTCGGCGAAAACATTTTGAAATCCGGTTTTGATTTTGAACTGCACAACCACCTCGGCGCCGGCGCTTACATCTGCGGCGAGGAAACCGCGCTTCTGGAATCGCTGGAAGGCAAAAAAGGCATGCCGCGGTTCAAGCCGCCGTTTCCGGCGGCGTTCGGCCTTTACGGAAAGCCGACCACTATCAACAACACCGAGTCGTTCGCCTCCATTCCCGCGATTTTGCGCGGCGGCGGCGACTGGCTGCGCGGCGAATGGTTTCGCGGCCTCGGCGTGGAAAATTCCGGCGGCGTGAAAATTTTTTCGGTGACCGGGCATGTCGAAAAACCCGGCAACTATGAAATCAAAATGGGCACGCCGTTCGCCGAGTTGCTGGACATGGCCGGCGGCGTGTGGCGCGGGCGAAAACTGAAAGCGGTCATCCCCGGCGGCTCGTCGGTGCCGGTGCTTCCCGCCGATGCGATCATGCGCGCCAACATGGACTACGACTCGCTGCAGGCGGCCGGCTCGGCGGTCGGCGCCGGCTCGGTCATCGTCATGGACGAAACCACCGACATGGTGGATGTGCTGACGCGCATCTCGCGTTTTTACTATGAAGAATCCTGCGGGCAATGCACGCCGTGCCGCGAAGGCACCGGCTGGCTCTACCGCATTTTGCGACGCATCAACGCGGGCCGCGGCGCCGAGCGCGACCTGGACACTTTGCTGGATGTCGCCAACCGCATTGAGGGGCGGACGATTTGCGCGCTCGGCGACGCGGCCGCCTGGCCGGTGCAAAGTTTCCTCAAACATTTCGGGCATGAATTCCGCGCGAAAGTCGCCGCCGCCGCGGCCTGAACATTAATGCGCGCATGAACACCGCCGAACCGGCATGAGCATCACCATCCAAATCAACCGGCAACTGGTGGAGGCCGAACCGGGCGAGATGCTGATCAGCGCGGCCGACCGCGCCGGCGTCTACATCCCGCGCTTTTGCTACCACCCGAAGTTGTCCATCGCGGCGAACTGCCGCATGTGCCTAGTGGAGGTGGGCAGCGCGCCCGAGAAACCGCCGGCCGGGCGCGATTGGTTTTTGCGCGAGGAAGTGCAGGCCGCGCCGAAGCCGCTGCCGGCCTGCGCTACGCCGGTGGCCGAGCGCATGGTGGCGTTCACCGATTCGCAACTGGCGCGCGAAGCGCAAAAAGGCACGCTGGAATTTTTGCTGATCAACCACCCGCTGGACTGCCCGGTCTGCGACCAGGGCGGCGAGTGCCCGCTGCAGGACCAGGCGATGGGCTACGGCGCCGACGATTCGCGCTTCGCCGAGCGCAAGCGCGCGGTCGCGAGCCGCGACATCGGGCCGCTGGTCGCCACCGAAATGACGCGGTGCATTCACTGCACGCGCTGCGTGCGCTTCGGCGAGGAAGTCGCCGGCGTGATGGAACTCGGCATGCCGGGGCGCGGCGAGTCGGCGCACATCTCCACCTTCCTCGGGCGCACGGTTGATTCCGAAGTGTCCGGCAACATGATTGACCTCTGCCCGGTCGGCGCGCTTACCTCCAAGCCCTACCGTTTCGCCGCGCGCGCCTGGGAACTGCAAAACCACCGCGGCATCAGCCCGCACGACTGCGTCGGCGCGAACCTTAATGTGCAAACTCTGCGCGGCCGCGTTGAGCGCGTGCTGCCGCGCGACAACCCGGAAGTCAACGATTGCTGGCTCGCCGACCGCGACCGATACAGTTACCAGGCGCTGCACAGTCCGCGGCGGCTGACCGAGCCGATGATCTTCCGCAACGGCGCGTGGAAAAAAGCGTCGTGGGAAGATGCGCTGCAATACACATGCGACGGACTTGCCGCGGCCGCAAAAAATGGAAGCGACGATTGCGGCGTCGCCGCGCTTTCCGCGTATTCGTCCACGCTGGAAGAGTATTACCTGCTGCAAAAACTCGCGCGCGCGCTCGGCAGCAACCACATAGACCACCGCGTGCAGCAATGCGATTTTCGCGATGACGCGCATGCGCGGCCGTTTCCGTCTTCGCAAATTCCGCCGGCGGAGTTTGACGCATTGCGCGCCGCGTTGCTGGTCGGCTCCAACCTGCGCAAGGAGCAGCCGCTGCTGGCGGTGCGTCTGCGCGCGGCGGTGCGCGCCGGCGCGCGCGTCTGCGCGCTCAACCCGATCGCCTACGAACAAAACTTCGCGGCCGGCGCAATCGTCACCGGCGCCGCGCTGCCCGCGCATTTGGCCGCGGTGTGCGCGCGCATCGCCGCGGCCGCGCGAAAGACTTTGCCGGCCGCGATTGCGCGCCGCGCGAAAGCGGCGAAACTCGGGAAGGATGAATTGGCGCATGCCGACGCGGTCGCCGATGCGCTGCTTGCCGCCCGCGAAGACGCGTCCGGCGCGGTGGTTCTCGGCGCGCTCGTGCACCAGCATCCCGAGGCGGCCGTGCTGCGCGCGATGGCCGGCTGGATTTGCCATGTCAGCGGCGCGCGCTTGGCCGAACTCGCGCCGGGCAACAGCGCCGCGGCCTGGCAGGCCGGCTGCCTGCCGCACCGCGGACCCGGCGGCGCCGCGCTTGAAAACGGGAGCGCGCCCGGCGACAACGCGCGCGCGATGCTGGAGACTCCGCGCCGCGCCTATTTGCTGCTGGCGACCGAGCCGGAACTGGACGCGATGAACGGCCGCGCCGCCGCGGACGCATTGCGCCGCGCCGATTTCGTGGCGCGCATCAGCGCCTTTCACAGCGACGCGGCGGTCGGCGCCAATGTGCTGTTGCCGATGGCCGCGTTCGCCGAAAGCGCCGGCACTTTCGTCAATTGCGAGGGGCGCGCGCAGTCCGCCGACGCGGCGGCCGCGCCGCTCGGCCAGTCGCGCCCGGCGTGGAAGATTTTGCGCGTGCTGGGCAACTTCCTCGGCCTGCCCGGCTTTGACCAGGTGACGCTGGCGCAGGTGCGCGAAGAGGCCGAGGCGGCCATCAAGGCGAATTCCGCGACTTCTCGCGAACAGCGCAAATGGAACGACTGGAAAATTCCGCCGCCGCCGCGCGCGGCGCGCGGCGCGCCCGGCGCATTGATTCGCCTTGCGGACATGCCGATGTACCGCAGCGATCAGACCGTCCGCCACGCCGATGCGCTGCAGCAAACCGCCGACAATCCGCCGCCCGATGCGCGCATGAACCGCGCCACCGCCGAGCGTCTCGGCCTGAACGGCGCGAAGCGGGTGCTGCTGCGCGGGCGCGGCGACGCGCGGCTGCCGCTTTGCATGGACGAGCGCGTGCCGGCCGGCTGCGTGTATGTTCCGGCCGGCCACGGCGCGAGCGCCGCGCTCGGCGCGCACGGCGCGGTGACCGTGCATGAAAAGAGCGGCAAAAAGTCGCGCGGCAAAAAAACGCATGCAAAAAAATCCAAGACGGGCGGCCGGCGATGAGGGAATATTTTTTCCAAATGAGCGCGTGGATGCCGCACGAGATGCAATTGGTGGTGTGGCCGCTGCTCAAGATCACCGCGATTCTCATGCCGCTGATGCTGTGCGTCGCGTATTTCACCTTCGCCGAGCGCAAGTTGATCGGCTACATGCAGTTGCGCGTCGGCCCGAACCGCGTCGGCCCGCGCGGCTGGCTGCAGCCGATCGCCGACGCGCTCAAGTTGATGATGAAAGAAATCATCATTCCGCACCGCGCCAACAAAAATCTTTTTCTGCTGGCGCCGGTGCTGGCGCTGATGCCGGCGCTCGCGGCCTGGGCGGTGATTCCGTTCAGCGAGCATCTGGTGCTCGCCGACATTGACGCCAGTCTGCTCTACATCCTCGCGCTTACTTCCATGGGCGTCTACGGCGTCATCGTCGCCGGCTGGGCCTCCAATTCCAAATACGCGTTCCTCGGCGCGATGCGCTCGGCCGCGCAAATCGTCTCCTACGAAATCGCCATGGGTTTTGCGCTGGTCGGCGTGCTGATGGCCGCCGAGAGTTTAAACCTGCGCGAGATCGTGCTGCGCCAGTCGGGCGGGTTTTACCACTGGTACTGGCTGCCGCTGCTGCCGCTGTTTTTGGTGTATTTTATTTCCGGCGTGGCCGAGACCAACCGCGCGCCCTTTGACGTCGCCGAGGGCGAGTCGGAAATCGTCGCCGGTTTTCATGTGGAATATTCCGGCATGGCTTTCGCGGTGTTTTTTCTGGCGGAATACGCGAACATGATTTTGATCGCCGCGCTCACGGTGATCATGTTTCTCGGCGGCTGGCTGCCGCCGCTGGAAATCGCGCCGTTCACCTGGATTCCGCCGGTGCTGTGGTTCGGCATTAAGACTTCGCTGGTCGCGTTTTTCTTTCTGTGGTTTCGCGCGACTTTTCCGCGCTACCGCTACGACCAAATCATGCGGCTCGGGTGGAAAGTG
Source organism: Gammaproteobacteria bacterium (assembly GCA_028066695.1). Taxonomy (GTDB): domain Bacteria; phylum Pseudomonadota; class Gammaproteobacteria; order Arenicellales; family Poriferihabitantaceae; genus JAHRAW01. Next base: position 4,898 of record JALCBG010000072.1, read on the forward strand.
CTGATTCCGGTCACGCTGGTGTGGATCGCGGTGGTCGGCGCCGGAAAACTTTTTGCGCCGACCGCGCCGTTCTTTTCATGAGGCGCGCCGGGCAATGAACTTTCTCAGGCAACTCTACAAAACCTTCACGCTCGCCGAATTGCGGCGCGGCATGCTGGTCACCGGGCGGCGCCTGTTCAGCCGCAAGATCACGCTGATGTATCCGCGCGAGAAGACGCCGAAGTCGCCGCGCTTTCGCGGGCTGCATGCGCTGCGCCGCTACGCCAACGGCGAAGAGCGCTGCATCGCATGCAAATTGTGCGAGGCGGTTTGCCCGGCGCTCGCCATCACCATTGACTCCGAAGAGCGCGCCGACGGCTCGCGCCGCACCACGCGCTACGACATTGACCTTTTCAAATGCGTCTACTGCGGCTTCTGCGAGGAGGCCTGCCCGGTGGACGCGATCGTCATGACCGACATCCACGAATTTCACATGGAAGAAAACGCGCAGCGCCTCATAGACAAGCGCGGCCTGCTGAAAGTCGGCGAAAAATACGAGCGGGAAATCGCGGCCGCGCGCGCCAAAGACGCGGACTACCGCTGAGGCGCGCGC
>JALCBG010000073.1 GCA_028066695.1 Gammaproteobacteria bacterium
GCGGGAAGATGCAACCCGTGAGGAGCGAAAATGCGACATTATGAAATCGTGCTGCTGGTTCATCCGAGCCGCAGCGAGCAAGTGCCGGCGATGCTGCATCGCTACAAAGACATGGTGCGCGCGGCCAAAGGGCGCGTGCACCGCGTGGAAGACTGGGGGCGCCGCCGCCTCGCGTACATGATCAGCGAGGTGCACAAGGCGCACTATGTGATGATGAATGTGGAATGCGAACTGGACACGCTGCGCGAGTTGGAGCGCAATTTCAAGTTCAACGACTCGGTGGTGCGCAGCATGGTCATTCGCCGCACGCGCGCCGAGACCGGGCAGTCGGCGATGGCCAAGGCGAAAGCCGAGGAAGACCGGCTGGAAGCGGAGAAAGCGGCGCGCGCCGAACGCGAAGCCGCGGCCGGCGACGAAGATGCGCCTTCGGCAAAAATGCCGCCGGAAAATGCCGCGGAAACTTCCGTTGAAACCGCCGCCGCAAAAAGCCCCGCGGAAACCGAAGCCTCCGCGGAAAAAAGTTCCGCGGAAACCAGCGCGTCCGCCGGCGACGGTGACGACGACGAAACCCAACCCGAACAACCGGAGAAATCCTAATGGCCCGCTTTCAACGCCGCCCGCGGTTTTGCAAATTCACCGCCGAGGGCATCAAGTCCATCGACTACAAAGATTTGGCGATCCTCAAAGCCAACATCAGCGAGACCGGCAAGATTTTGCCGCGCCGCAGCACCGGCACCAAGGCGCACTTCCAGCGCCAACTTGCCGAGGCGGTCAAGCGCGCGCGCTATCTCGCGCTGATTCCCTACACCGACCAGCACGACCGCTGAGCGAGGCCATCATGGAAATCATTCTGCTGGAAAAAATCCGCAATCTTGGCGACCTCGGCGACAGCGTCAATGTCGCCAACGGTTACGCGCGCAATTATTTAATCCCGCAAAAAAAAGCGGTGCGCGCCACCGAAGCGGCCAAAGCCGAGGTGGAGGAACGCCGCCGGCATCTCGCCGCCGAGGAAAGCAAGCGGCTGGAGGCGGCCGAAGCGCGCGCGCAGTTGCTGCCGCGCGGCGTGCGCATTGCGCGGCTCGCCGCTTCGGGCGGCAAACTCTACGGCTCGGTCAGCACCGCCGACATCGCCGAAGCGCTTTCCAGTGACGGCGCGCGCGTGGAAAAATCCGAGGTGACTTTGCCGGACGGGCCGTTAAAAGAAGTCGGCAAGTTTCCGGTGGAAGTGATTCTGCATGCGGAAGTGCGGTTTACCGCGCTGATCAATGTGGTCGCGGAAGCGGAAGATGGCGCCGGTGAAGACGCCGCCGACGGTGATGACGCGCCGGCCGATGACGCCGGCGCCGATGCCGGCGAAGACGCACCCGACAGTGACGCCGACGCATCCGCCGCCGAAACTCCCGCGCCGGAAAAGTAGAAGTTGCCGCGCCGCCGGCCGCCCGGCCGGCGGCGCGGATTCTGCTATGCTCATTCCACTCACCAACGCCGACACCCCCCGCCGAAAAATTTGTAAATTTCTGTTGTGCCCGCCATCGCCGAATTCCCCGCGACTCCCCCGAAACTCCCTCCGCAGGCGCTGGAGGCGGAGCAATCGCTGCTCGGCGGAATGCTGCTGGACAACACCAAGTGGGAGCAGGTCGTGCAGGAAGTCAGCGAGGGCGATTTTTATCATCAGAATCACCGCCTGATCTATCACGCGATTACCGCGCTGTTGCAGGACGGCATGCCGGCCGATGTGGTCACGGTCGGCGAGCGGCTGGAAAAGGACGGCGGCATTGAACAGGCCGGCGGCGCCGCCTATCTCGGCACGCTGGCGAACAACACGCCGAGCGTCGCCAACATTCCGGCGTATGCGCGCATCGTTCGCGAGTGCGCGATTTTGCGCGCGCTGATTTCCGCGGCCGGCGAAATCGCCGACAACGCGTATTCGCCGCAGGGAAAAACGCCGCGGCAGGTTTTGGATCACGCCGAGAAATTGGTGTTTGACATTTCCGAGCACGACGGGCGCAGCCGCCGCGGCTTTATGGAGATGCCGCAACTCGCGGTGAAATCTTTTGAGCGCATTCGCGAACTCGCCGATTCCGACGAGAGCATCACCGGCGTGCCGACCGGTTTCACCCGGCTGGACGACATGACTTCCGGACTGCAGCGCGGCGATCTGATCATAGTTGCCGGCCGCCCGTCCATGGGCAAGACCGCGTTCGCGCTGAACATCGCCGAATACGCGACCGTCACGCAAAATCTTTCGGCCGCGGTTTTCAGCATGGAAATGCCGGCCGAGCATCTGACCATGCGTTTGGTGTCGTCGGTGAGCGGCGTGGATTCCAACCACATCCGCACCGGCCGGCTGCGCGACAACGAATGGCCGCGCATCAACTCGGCGGTGGGCACGCTCAAAAAGGCGCGCATTTTTGTGGATGACACGGTCGGCCTGACGCCGCTGGAAATGCTCTCCCGCGCGCGCGCATTGTGCCGCGAGCACAAGGACATGTCGCTGATCATCGTGGATTACCTGCAACTGATGGAGTCTTCGGAGCGCAACGAAAACCGCGCCACCGAAGTCGCCGGGATTACGCGCGCCCTCAAACTGCTGGCGAAGGAGTTGGATTTGCCGGTGGTCGCGCTGTCACAACTCAACCGCGGTCTGGAGCAGCGCCCGAACAAACGGCCGGTGATGTCCGACCTGCGCGAGTCGGGCGCGATTGAACAGGATGCCGACGTGATTTTCTTCATCTACCGCGACGAGGTCTACAACGAGGATTCCGAGGACAAAGGCACGGCCGAGGTGATCATCGGCAAGCAGCGCAACGGCCCCATCGGCTCGGCGCGGCTGACATTTGAATCGCACTGCACGCGCTTCCAAAACTACGCCGACCCTGCCGCGATGCCCGATGACATGCCGCCGTATTGATTCATTTCGGCGCGCGCGGCGTCAAACACAATGATGCGGGAACAGGAACAAAAACATGGAGGCGAATGGCGCGCGCGCGCGCTGATTGACCGCGGCGCGTTGCGCGACAATCTGGAAGTGGCGCGCCGCCTCGCGCCGAATTCGCGCGTGATGGCGGTGGTCAAGGCCGACGCTTACGGACACGGCCTCGCCGAAGTTACCGAAACGCTGGCGCCGCATGTGGACGCGTTCGCGGTTGCCACATTGGAAGAGGCGCTCGCCTGCCGCGACGCGCATCCGCGGATCATGATTACGGTGCTGTCGGGCCTGCTCGCGCCGGAATCGCTGGAAATTTGCGCGCGCCACGATTTGCAGCCGCTCGCGCATTCTTCGGCGCATTTGGAGTGGCTGGCGGGGTATGACGGCGCGCCGCTTTCGGTGTGGCTGAAAATTGACACCGGCATGACGCGCCTCGGGCTGGAGCCGGCGCGGGTCGCCGGCGCGCTCGGCGAGCTTAATCGCAATTCCCGCATTCGCGTCTCCGGGCTGATGTCGCATCTGGCGAACGCCGACGACGCCGAAGACGACTTCACCGCGTCGCAATTGGAGCGCTACCGAAAATGCGCCGACCAGCATGAACTCGCACGCAGTCTGGCGAATTCGGCCGGCATTATGCAGTGGCCGCAAACGCATTTGGACTGGGTGCGCCCGGGGATTTTGCTTTATGGCGGCTCGCCATTGCGCGGGCGCGACGCCGGCGAACTCGGGTTGCGCGCGGCGATGCAACTGGAAGCGCGGCTGATTTCGGTGCGCGACATTGAGGCCGGGCGCGCGCTCGGCTACGGCGGCGCCTACCGCGCGCGCGCCGCGGCGCGCATCGGCATGCTCGCGTTCGGCTATGCGGACGGGTATCCGCGGCAACTCTCCGACCGCGCCGCCGCGCTGGTCGGCGGCGCGCGCGCGCCGGTGGTCGGGCGGGTTTCCATGGACATGCTCGCGCTGGATTTGTCCGATTGTCCGCCCGAGGCGGCCTGCGTAGGCGGCGCCGCGATTTTGTGGGGCGAGGAACTTCGCGTGGATGAAATCGCCGAACACGCCGGCACGGTCGCGCACGAGTTGCTGTGCGGCGTCGGCGCGCGTGTGCGCCGCATCTTTGTGGAGCGCATAAATGGCTAAAACAAAAAAAATGCGCTACGCCTGCAGCGAATGCGGCGCCGACAGCGCCAAGTGGTCGGGGCAATGCGGCGAATGCGGCGCGTGGAACACTTTGACCGAGCGCGCCGCGCCGCCCGACGCCGCTTCTTCCGCGGCCGCGCGTTTCGGCGGAGTGTATGGCCATGAATCCGCGCAGGCGCGCCCGCTCGGCGACATTGACATTCGCGAAGTCGGGCGCATGCGCGGCGGCAGCGGCGAATTTGACCGCGTGCTCGGCGGCGGACTGGTGCGCGGTTCCACCGTCCTTCTCGGCGGCGACCCCGGCATCGGCAAATCCACTCTTTTGCTGCAATATCTGGCGCGCATCGGCGAAAAATTTCCGGTGCTGTATGTGACCGGCGAGGAGTCGGCCGAGCAAGTCGCGCTGCGCGCAAAGCGTTTGGAAATCAACGCCGACAACATTTTATTAATGGCGGAAAACCGCCTGGAAGTTCTGCTGGAAACCGCGCGCGAAAAACAGCCGGCGGTGCTGGTCGCCGATTCCATTCAGACGCTTTACACCGAGGCGCTGCCGCAGGCGCCGGGCAGCATTTCGCAGGTGCGCGAATGCGCGGCGCGGCTGGTGCGCCACGCCAAACAAAGCGGCTGCAGCGTGCTGGTGGTCGGGCATGTCACCAAAGAGGGCGCGCTCGCCGGTCCGCGCGTCTTGGAGCACATGGTGGACAGCGTGCTGTATTTTGAAGGCGACACCGCCAGCGCTTTCCGTTTGATTCGCGCGTTCAAAAACCGCTTCGGCGCGGTCAATGAAATCGGCGTGTTCGCCATGACCGAGCAGGGGTTAAAAGATGTGGCAAATCCGTCGGCGATGTTCGTCAGCAAGCGCAGCGCCTCGCGCCCCGGCAGCGTGGTGCTGGCGACGCAGGAGGGCACGCGCCCGATGCTGGTGGAGGTGCAGGCGCTGGTGGATGACAGCGCGCTCGCCAACCCGCGCCGCCTGTGCGTCGGCTTGGAGCACAACCGGCTGGCGATGCTGCTCGCGGTCGCGCACCGCCACGCCGGCGTCTCGCTGAATTCCTGCGATGTGTTCGCCAATGTCGCCGGCGGCGTGCGCGTCACCGAGACCGGCGCCGACTTGGCGCTTCTGGCGGCGATCGTTTCCAGTTTAAAAGACCGCCCGGTCGGCGCGGATTTGGCGGTGTTCGGCGAGGTCGGTTTGTCCGGCGAATTGCGCCCGGTGCAGCGCGGCTTGGAGCGCATTCGCGAAGCGCAAAAACTCGGCTTCAAGCGCGCCTTGCTGCCGCGCGCCAACCGCCCGAAATCCCCGGTAAAAGGAATTGAAATCATCGCGCCGCGAAAGATTGAGGACGCGTTGG